>JBEILC010000015.1:0-29094 GCA_040379425.1 Hyphomicrobiales bacterium | reverse complement strand
TGGCGCAGGCTCTGCGCGCTGCCCGCCTTCTGGGTGGGGCTGCTCTACCACCAGCCCTCGCTCGATGCGGCGTGGGATCTCGTGAAGGACTGGACGGCGGAGGAGCGCCAGGCCTTGCGCGATGCGGTGCCGAAGCAGGCACTCGCCGCGACGATCCGTGGGCGGACGATTCGCGATCTCGCGAAGGAGGTGCTGGCAGTGTCGCGCGCCGGCCTCGAGGCGCGCAACCGCCAGGGCTGCAAGGGCAAGACGGAAGCGGCCTTCCTCGACACGCTGGACGAGACGGTGGCAAGCGGCAAGACAGCGGCCGAGAATTTGCTGGACCTCTATAACGGCGCCTGGGGCGGCGACATCGCCCGCGTGTTCCGGGATTTCGCGTATTAGCTTGCCATCTTCTCCTGCGTTGCAGGAGAGGACGTGGTGCTCCACTCCGCCGCCATCATTGACGGGCTGATATTCCCCAGGCTCTCCGCCACGTGGCGGGCGAGGGCCTGGGCAGCGGAGCTGGCGCGGCCGGGCTTGCGCATCAACCCGATCTCGAAGGAGCCGAGCGGCGGGAAGCCGTCCTTTTCTGTCAGGATGCGCATGCCGGGCCTGACGCACATGTCAGGTACGGCACCAACCGCGAGGCCAGAATGCACGGCGGCATTCACCGCGTTGGAATTGGGGCTCGAATAGGCCACCCGGTACTTGCGGCCGGCCTTGTCGAGGGTGGTCAGCACCGCACTCCGCCATTCACAGCCTGTATGCGAGACCGCGAGCGGCAGAACGTCCAGGAGATGCGTGCTGTGGCGCGATGAGGTCACCCACATGAGAGGCTCCCGCCGCACAGGTTCGTCGGTGGAGATATCGCAGCCGAAGGTGACCAGCGCCAGCTCCAGCTCGCCGCGCCGGGTGCGTTCGGACAGGGACGAGCTCGGCATGCAGTCGACATCGACGGTCACCAGCGGATGGGTGCGGGCGAAGCGCGCCAGGATCTCCGGCAGGAAGCGGTCGGCATAATCGTCGGGCGTTCCGAAGCGCACCGTGCCGGTGAGTTCGGGCCGCGTGAAGGCCGACACCGCTTCGTCGTTGAGGCTGACGAGGCGCCTTGCATATTCCACCAGCCTCTCGCCATCCGCCGTGAAGCGGCTGGCCCTGCCGTCCCGCACGAAGAGGGGGCGGCCCAGAAGCTCCTCCAGCCGCTTCATCTGCATGGAGACGGCGGACTGGGTCTTGTGCACCTCCTCCGCCGCGCGGGTGAAGCTCCCGGCATCCGAGATGGCGAGGAAGGTCTTGAGCAGGTCGATGTCGAGGTTGGGGATCATGGCGGCTCATCCATCACTGATCGTGATCAATATCATAAAATACATTTGTTGGAGAAATCAATCGAAAACAGGCACTCTCCTCTCATCGCAACACGGCAGCGGGCACCCCCGAAGGGCGGAAAGCACGGAAAAGAAAGGTCTTTTCCGGCAGGAGGATTTGCCATGAGAGACTATGTCTTGAGTCGCGCCCATGGGGCGGAAGCCACCGGATCGGGCTCGATGTTCGGGCAGTTGATCCGCAACTGGCAGGCCCGGCGCGCGGTGGCGCGGATGGACCGGCTGGACGACCACATGCTCCGCGACATCGGCATCACCCGCGAGGACCTGCGCTGGGCCGCCGGCCTGCCGCTCACCGTCAATGCCGCGCTGGCGATGGACGAAAGAGCACGGCAGCGGCGGCGCGGGCAGGGCTAGAAGAGGCTACTTGCCCAGATTGCCCAGAATCTCGCGGAACAGGTCCTCCACCGAGGCATTGGTGGTCCGGCGCCGGGCCGCGGTCCGGGTCTTGACCGGTGTGGTCTTGCGGCGGCTGCGGGTGCGGGCGTAGCCCGTGCTGCGCCGCCGTGCGGGGCTGCGGAGCTTCTTGGTCAGTGCTGCGATGATCCCCGCGACGATGGCGCTGATGAAGGCGCTGAGGAAGCCTTCGCCCGCACTGCTGGCGCGTGCGGGCTCGGTCCCCGCGCTCAGCGCCATCGGGCGGTTCGCGGCTGCCAGTGCCGCCACCACGGCCGTGGCGGAAATGGGCGCGAGCGTGCTCAGTTCGCGCTCTGGGATCGACGGGTCCGCCTCGCGCAGCGCCACCATGGCCGCGTTGCGCGAGCCGTAGATGTCATCGAGGATGGCGTTGCCATCGGAAATCGCCTCGAGGCTGGTCAGGGCTTCCGGATCCGCCAGATGCGAGCCCTGGCCCGTGTCTTCCACGAGGTCGAGGAGGGTCTGGAACAGGCTGTCGTCGGCCTCGGCCTTCTGCTTTAGCCGCGCGGCGATGGCCGGGCACAGCTTGCGCATGGCCTTGGCCGTCTGCGCTTCGTCAAGGTCGAGGCTTCTCGCCACATTGACGAAGAGGCCGCCGCCCTGCGCCTCATCCAGGAGCGTCATCAGGCTCATCGGAGTACTCCTGCTTCGCTTCTCCGGACGATCCTATAGGCCGTGGCGACGGAGGCAATGCCGAAGATGACGGACCCGATGGCGGTTCCGGCGAAGATGCCCTCGGGCCCGCCGAGTTCGGCTCCCACCAGCGCAAAGGGAATGGTGCCGAGCGTCGCCTTGCCCCAGTTGAACCAGGTCGAGAGCTTGGGCCGCCCCAGATTGTTGAAGGCGGCGTTGGCCACGAATTGCGCCCCCGCGAAGGCCCAGCTGATGCCGATGAAGGTGCAGAAGAACACCACGATGTCCACCGTACGGCCCGCGGCATTGAACGCCTCCGCGATCTCATGGCGGAAGATGAAAAGGATGAGCGAGGTCGTCACCGTATAGATCGCGGCGAAAATCAGCCCGTCGTTCAGCGTCTGGCGCACCCGGTCATGGCGCTTGGCGCCGTAGTTCTGGCCGATGATGGGCCCCACCGAGCCCGCCAGCGCGAAGATGATGCCAAAGGCCACGGGGATCACCCGGCCCACGATGGCGAAGCCCGCCACCGCCTCGTCGCCGAAGGCGGCGATCTCATGGGTCATGTAGGCATTGGCGAAGGGTGTCGCGAGCTGGGTCAGGATGGCGGGCAGCGCAATCGCCCAGATCGCCGGGAAATCGCGCTTCAGGCCATCGACCCGCATGGGATTGATGAAGCGGTGCACCTTCACCACGCCGTGGAGCCCGATGCCGAAGGACACGAGGTAGCCCACCACGGTCGCCGCCGCAGCACCCTGAATGCCCCAGCCCAGCACGAAGATGAAGATCGGATCGGCGGCGATGGTGACCACTGCGGCGGAGAGCGTGATGTACATCGCGCGCCGCGCATCGCCGAGGCCCCGCAGGATGAAGGAGCAGCAGATGGCGCCCGAGATCAGGATGTAGCCTGGCGTCATTGTCCAGATGAAGAGCTGTGCCAGCCGCTTGGCCTCGCCCGATGCGCCAAGCAGCGACAGCAGCAGGCCAGAGCCGATGTTGATTGTGATCGTGATGGCGCCTGCCACAATGAGCGAGAACATCAGCGCACTCGTCGCATAGCCGCGCGCGCGGTTCATGTCGCCCGCACCCACATTGCGCGCCACCAGTGCGGCCGCTGCGATGCCCGAGCCGATCGCCACCGAGAGATTGGCGAAGACCACTGTGCCGGCATAGCCGATCGCCGCCGTCACCGCCGTCTGGTTCAGCATGGAGAGGAAGAACAGGTCGATGAGATCGACGGCGAACAGCGCCATCAGCCCGAGTGCGCCTGTGAGCGTCATGACGGCGACGTGGCGCATGGTGGAGCCCGTCACGAAGGGTGCGGGCCGTGCGCCTCCGGCACTGCTCATGTGGAAAACCCGAGCGCTTCGAGGTCCGGAACGAGTTGCGCCTCACTGCGGAAGTGGTGCGCGCCGAGGCCCGCAAGGCGCGCGCCCGTGACGTTGGAGCGCTTGTCGTCGATGAACCAGCAGCGCTGGGGCTGAAGCCCCATGCGTTCGAGCAGGCGCGTATAGCTCACGGGGTCCGGCTTCTTGGCGCCGAATTCGAAGGAGTGGTAGTGCTCGCCGAAAATCGCCGTCACCTCGGGAAAGAGCTCATGCAGCGTCGCCTTGGTCATCGGGCCGTTGTTGGAGAAGATGGCGATCCGCGCCTGCTCGCCGATCTTTTTCGCCAGCGCCAGCATGCCGGGCCAGGGCGTCATCGATTCCCGCCTGGCCTCGACCCATTCAGCTTCTGTGATGTCATGGCCGATGCGGCGGCCGAACTCGCGCAAATACTCGGCCGGGCCGGGATAGCCGCCTGAGTCGGCTGCATCCTCGAAGCCCGAATCCCAGATCGCGGCGCGGATGTCGCGCGGCATCTTGCCGGTGATGCGCGCGAGCGCCCGGAGCCTGCGGCCGAGGTCGTAGCGGCACAGCACATCGTCCATGTCGAAGATGACGGCCTCGGGCCTCATGGTCTCATGCGGCGGTGCCGCCCACGGTCAGCCGGTCGATGCGGAGCGAGGGCTGGCCCACGCCCACCGGAACACCCTGGCCCTGCTTGCCGCAGGTGCCAATGCCGGAGTCGAGCGCCATGTCGTTGCCCACCATGGAAATGCGGGTCAGCGCATCCGCCCCCGCGCCGATCAAGGTTGCGCCCTTGACCGGCGTGGTGATCCTGCCGTCCTCGATCAGATAGGCCTCGGTGCAGGAGAAGACGAACTTGCCGGAGGTGATGTCCACCTGGCCGCCACCGAAGGACTTGGCGAAGAGGCCGCGCGTGATCGAGCGCTGGATTTCTTCCGGGTGCCTGTCGCCCGAGAGCATGTAGGTGTTGGTCATGCGCGGCATCGGCGCATGGGCATAGGACTGCCGGCGGCCGTTGCCAGTGGGTGCAACGCCCATCAGCCGCGCATTCATGCGGTCCTGCATGAGCCCCACGAGGATGCCGTCCTCGATCAGCGTGGTGGAGCGCGACGGCGTTCCCTCGTCATCGATGGTGATCGAGCCGCGGCGGCCGGGAATTGTGCCGTCATCGACGATGGTGACGCCGGGGGCGGCGACGCGCGCGCCGATCATCCCGGTGAAGACGGAGGTCTTCTTGCGGTGGAAATCGCCCTCGAGCCCGTGGCCCACCGCCTCATGCAGCAGGATGCCGGGCCAGCCGGGACCAAGCAGCACGTCCATCTCGCCTGCCGGTGCGGGCTTCGCCTCCAATGAGACGAGGCTCTGGCGCAGCGCCTCGCGCGCGGCGTCCATCCAAATCTCGTCGGTGAAATAGGACAAGGGCTCGCCCCGGCCGCCCAGCCCGTGGCTGCCCTGGCCCTGTTCCTTGCCGTCCGAGGAGACGACCGAGATGTTGAAGCGCACCAGCGGGCGCACGTCCTTGTAGCTTGAACCATCCGCCCGCAGGATCTCGATGGCCTGCCAGTCGGCCGCCATGGAGACCGAGACTTGGCTGACGCGAGGATCAAGCCCGCGGGCATAAGCATCGGCCTTCTGGAGCAGTGCGATCTTCTCGGAAAAGCCCATGGCCGCCGCCGGATTCTGGTCGCCATAAAGCTTGGCATTGGTGCGCTCGGGCGCAATGGCATGGGCGGACTGGCCGCCGACCGACACCGTCCGGCAAACCTCGGCCGCGCGCTTCAGGGCGGAAAGCGAAAGGTCCGTTGCATGGGCATATGCTGCCGTTTCGCCCCGGACGGCGCGGAGCCCGAAGCCCTGGGATTCATCGAAGCTCGCCGACTTGAGCTTGCCGTCGTCCCAGACGAGGCTCTCGGTCTGGCGCTTCTCGATGAAGAGTTCGCCGTCCTCGGCGCCCATGAGCGTGTCGGCCAGAAGGGATTGGGCGTCGGCGTGGCTGAAATCGGCGGTGTCGAGAACGTTCACGGCGGAACTCGGGGGCATGGCAGTGACCTTTGTGAGGGCGGGAGGCTGTCCTTTGTCCCAAGATAGGTGAGCAAGCGATGTTCTGCCAGCGCCAACAGGAAGGGGCCGCTCCCCGTGTGAGGAGCGGCCCCTGAAATGATTGCGAGGGCTGGCTCTGCGGCGTCAGTTCTGCTGCAGCGCCTCGAGCGAGGCAGAGAAGCCCGACAGCGACAGCTTCATCGGCATGCCGATCCCAGGCGCCTCATAGATGATGAAATTGGCTTCGCCGCCCTTCTTCATCTTCTCGAGCGTCTCGGGCGAGGCCTCGGCGAAGGCCATGCAGACCTGCGGCATGCAGCGTGTGAAGGGCACGCGGCCAACCGCGTTGCCGTCAACCTCCAGCGCCACGCCGGTCGGCAGGAAGACGCCGATCGGTGCGATGACGCGCATGTTGATCGTTTCCTTGTCGCCCGCCTTGGTCTTGACGAGGACGAGGGTGAGCGTCGCATTGGGGTTCTTTTCGCTGGCGGTCGATTGCACCATGCCGCACTGGCGGGTGGGCGTCTGGCCCTCTGGCGCGGGCGGGGTTTCGCACTGGACCTTCCATTTGCCGTTCTCGGCGATGATGTCCACCTTGGGCTGGGGCCGCTGCTGGGCCTGCTGCTGTTGCTGCTGCTTGTTGGCGCGGGGGCCGAACTGGGGGGGCTCTTCCTGACTCTCCTGTGCGGAGGCCATTCCCGCCACCGCCAGGCTAAGGACGAGACCAAGGGTTGAAAGGGCAAGCAGGCGGACCGGCTTCATGGTGATTCGCACGTATTGTTACCTTCTGGTTCTCGATCGGGCGGGTTTAGCGCCGGGCACCTGACAAGACAACCCGGTTGTCCGGCGGCCACCCGCATCCCGGCGCGGGGTTTCGGGGGCAATTGGGGCGGAATTCCGGTTGGGTGCAATCCCCCTTGCACAATGACGTTTTGCCGCGCCTGCCCACGTTGCGGCAGGCCTCTGAATGTGGTTCACAATCGCCACCTATAGGGTGGGCCAAGAGACAGCTTCGGCCCGCTGCCTTGCGACTTGAAAAGCAAGGCCTTGATGAGAGAGGGTGACGATGAAGTTTCGCAATGCGTTGACGGCCGCGGCAGGCCTCCTGGCCAGCGTGGCGGGCATCTCCGAGGCCCATGCCATCGAGGGCTATGCCAGGCCCTGGCAAATGGGCCTTCAGGATGCTGTGTCCCCGTCCATGGAGGGAATCCACTGGTTCCACAATCTACTGCTGCTTCCCATCATCACCGTGATCACGCTGTTCGTGCTTGGGTTGCTGGTTTATGTGATGGTGAAGTTCAACGCCCGCGCGAACCCTGTTCCCTCGCGCACCACGCACAACACGACTGTCGAGGTCCTTTGGACGGTCATCCCCATCCTGATCCTGGTGGTCATCGCCATCCCGTCCTTCCGGCTGCTTTACCTGCAGCGCGACATTCCCGCCGCCGATATGACGATCAAGGTCATCGGCAATCCGGGCTGGAACTGGACCTACGAATATCCTGACCTCGGCCTGAACGAGGACGGCTCGGCCAAGGTGAGCTTCATCTCATCGCTGGACGAGAATGCCCGCGACATCGAGAAGGCCCGCGCGGCCAATGTTCCCTATCTTCTGAAGACGGACGCGCCGGTCTATGTGCCGGTGAACAAGACTGTGAAGCTGATCGTGACCTCGGACCCCGATGGTATCATCCATGCCTGGACGATCCCGTCCTTCGGCATGAAGATCGACGCCATCCCGGGCCGCCTCAACGAGGACTGGTTCAAGGCGACGCGCACCGGCGTGTTCTTCGGCCAGTGCTCGGAGCTTTGCGGCAAGGACCACGCCTACATGCCGATCGAGGTGATCGTGGTCGAGCAGGCCGATTATGACGCCTGGGCGCAGAAGGCGCAGACCGCGGGCGTCGAAGAGGCCCACAAGTACATGACCGCCCGGCTCGAGGCCAAGGCCCAGCTGGCGCTGAACTAATCCGGGAAGAGGCAAGATCAGAATGGCACACGCAACAACCGCCCACGACGACCACGGCCACCCGACCGGCTGGAAGCGTTACGTCTATTCCACCAACCACAAGGACATCGGCACGATGTACCTGTGGTTCGCGATCTTCGCCGGCGTCATCGGCGGCATCCTGTCGATCGTGATGCGCATGGAGCTCTCCGAGCCCGGCATCCAGTATTTCGCTGGCCTCGCCTCCATGGTCTATGGCACGCCCGAGGGCGCAGCCCTCGATGCCGGCAAGCACATGTACAATGTATTCGTCACCGCGCACGGCCTGCTCATGATCTTCTTCATGGTCATGCCGGCGATGATCGGCGGCTTCGGCAACTGGTTCGTGCCCCTCATGATCGGTGCCCCCGACATGGCCTTCCCGCGCATGAACAACATATCCTTCTGGCTGCTTCCCCCGGCACTCGCCCTTCTGCTGATGTCGATGTTCGTCGAGGGGCCGGCAGGCGCCTACGGCGTTGGCGGCGGCTGGACGATCTATCCGCCGCTCTCCACCACGGGCCAGCCTGGCCCGGCGATGGACTTCGCGATTCTTTCCCTGCACATCGCGGGCGCCTCCTCGATCCTCGGCGCCATCAACTTCATCACCACCATCTTCAACATGCGCGCCCCCGGCATGACGCTGCACAAGATGCCGCTGTTCGTGTGGTCGGTGCTGGTCACCGTCTTCCTGCTGCTGCTGTCGCTCCCCGTTCTCGCGGGCGCCATCACCATGCTGCTGACCGACCGCAACTTCGGCACGGCCTTCTTCGTGCCCTCGGCCGGCGGTGACCCGATCCTGTTCCAGCATCTGTTCTGGTTCTTCGGCCACCCCGAGGTCTACATCCTCATCCTGCCGGGCTTCGGCATCATCTCGCACATCGTGTCGACCTTCTCGAAGAAGCCGGTTTTCGGCTACCTCGGCATGGCCTATGCGATGGTGGCGATCGGCGTCGTCGGCTTCATCGTGTGGGCGCACCACATGTACACCGTCGGCATGGATGCGGATACGCAGGCCTATTTCATCGCCGCCACGATGATTATTGCCGTGCCCACGGGCGTGAAGATCTTTTCGTGGATCGCCACCATGTGGGGCGGCTCGATCGAGTTCAAAGCGCCCATGATCTGGGCCATTGGCTTCATCTTCCTGTTCACGGTGGGCGGTGTGACGGGCGTGGTGCTGGCCAATGCCGGCGTCGACCGCGCGCTGCACGACACCTATTACGTTGTGGCGCACTTCCACTATGTGCTGTCGCTCGGCGCCGTCTTCGCCATCTTCGCGGGCTGGTACTACTGGTTCCCGAAGATCACCGGCTACATGTACAGCGAGACCATCGCCAAGCTGCACTTCTGGGTCACCTTCATCGGCGTGAACCTGGTGTTCTTCCCGCAGCACTTCCTCGGTCTCGCCGGCATGCCGCGCCGCTACATCGACTATCCGGAGGTCTATGCCGGCTGGAACCAGATTTCCTCCTACGGCTCCTATCTCTCGGCCGTCGGCGTGCTGATCTTCCTCTACGGCGTGTTCCAGGCCTATTCCCGCAAGGAGCAGGCGGCCGACAATCCGTGGGGTTCGGGCGCCACGACGCTGGAGTGGACGCTCTCCTCTCCGCCGCCGTTCCACCAGTTCAACACGCTTCCCGTCATCAAGTAACGCACGTGAGATGAGCGACATCAACGCCCATGCCGCCAACGCCCCGGCCGCCCTTGAAGGCGGCCAGGGCAGCGTTGGCGACTACTTCGCGCTGCTGAAGCCGCGCGTGATGTCGCTCGTCATCTTCACCGCCGTTGCTGGCCTCATTGCAGGGCCGGGAACGATCCATCCCTGGCTCGGCTTCGTGGCGCTGCTGGCGATCGCTGTCGGTGCGGGCGCCGCCGGCGCCCTCAACATGTGGTCTGACGCCGACATCGACGCGGTGATGAAGCGCACCTCGAAGCGGCCCGTTCCCGCAGGCACGATCACCCCCGCCGAGGCGCTGGGCTTCGGCATGACACTGGCCGTGGGTTCGGTCCTTGTGCTGGGCCTCCTCGTCAACTGGCTGGCGGGGGCCCTGCTGGCCTTCACCATCTTCTTCTACATCGCCATCTACACCATGTGGCTGAAGCGACTGACGCCGCAGAACATCGTGATCGGCGGTGCGGCGGGCGCCTTCCCGCCGATGGTGGGCTGGGTCTCCGTCACGGGCTCGATCGACCTTGGCTCCATCGCGCTGTTCCTCATCATCTTCGTCTGGACGCCGCCGCATTTCTGGGCGCTGGCGCTGTGGAAGAAGATCAATGCCGACTACACAAATGCCGGCGTGCCCATGCTGCCCGTGGTCGCGGGGGCGGATGAAACCCGCCGCCAGATCCTGATCTACACGCTGGTCCTCATTCCGGTGACGCTGTTTCCTGCCCTCACCGGCACGGTGGGCTGGTTCTACACCCTCGCCAACATCGGTCTCGGCGCGATGTTCCTGTGGTATGCGGTGCAGGTCTATCGCCGTCGCGAGGGAGCGGAGGCGGAAGCCGCCCTGAAGACCCTGTTCAAATTCTCAACCCTGTGGCTGTTCATCGTCTTCGCGCTGATCCTTGTCGAGCGCGCGCTGGGCCTGCCGCTGTTTGCTCCGGTACTCGGATGAATGAGATCATGACAAATACCCCCTTCGGCCCCGAAGACATGGCCCGCCGCCGCAAGCGGTCGATCGCCGTTGCCCTCATCCTCGGCGCCATGGTGGTGATGTTCTTCATCACCACGCTTGTGCATCTCGGTGGCGCCGTGGCGCAGAGGTCCTATTGATGCGCCAGCCCAACCCCGCCAAGAACCTTCGCGTCGCCCTCATCGCGGCAAGCGTTGCGGCGGGCATGGTCGGCATGTCCTATGCGGCCGTGCCGCTCTACCGGCTGTTCTGCCAGGTCACGGGCTTCGGCGGCACCACGCAGCGCGCCGAAGCAGCGCCCGCGCGCGCCACAGACAGCCCCGTCTCGGTGCGCTTCGATGCCAATACATCGGGCAATCTCGCCTGGTCCTTCCATGCCGTCCAGACGCAGATGACGGTCAAGGTGGGTGAGCAGAACATGGCCTATTACAAGGCCGCCAACATTTCCGACAAGCCGGTCACCGGCACGGCGGTGTTCAACGTTACGCCGGTGAATGCTGGCGCCTACTTCAACAAGATTCAGTGCTTCTGCTTCACCGAGCAGACATTGCAGCCCGGCGAATCGATCGAGATGCCCGTGTCATTCTTCGTCGACCCGGACATGCTGGAAGATCCCGATGCCGCCGGCATCAAGGAAATCACCTTGTCCTATACCTTCTATCCGGTGGACAAGCCCACGGCAGTTTCGGAGGCCCCGGCAACGGCCTCCGGCAGCGTCGCGAATTGAGGAGTAGGGGACATGGCTGACGCCCACGCAAAGAACCACGATTATCATCTCGTCGACCCGAGCCCGTGGCCCTTCGTCGGCTCC
The DNA here is from genome assembly GCA_040379425.1 of Hyphomicrobiales bacterium. Lineage (GTDB taxonomy): Bacteria > Pseudomonadota > Alphaproteobacteria > Rhizobiales > Aestuariivirgaceae > Aestuariivirga. The sequence continues at coordinate 17,854 of JBEILC010000015.1, read as the reverse complement.
ATGGCCGCCTTCGTCATGGCGGTCGGCGCCGTGTTCTGGATGCACGGGTCGAGCCCGTGGGTCATGCTCATCGGCTTTGCCGGCGTGCTCTACACCATGTTCATGTGGTGGCGCGACGTGGTGCGCGAAAGCCTCAAGGGCGATCACACGCCGGTCGTCTCGCTCCACCTGCGCTACGGCATGCTGCTGTTCATCGCATCGGAAGTGATGTTCTTCGTCGCCTGGTTCTGGGCCTTCTTCGACGCCAGCCTGTTCACCGGCGAGCCGATTCAGGCCTCGCGCGCGGCGGCCACCGGCGGCGTCTGGCCGCCCAAGGACATCGTGGTCTTCGACCCATGGCACCTGCCGCTGATCAACACGCTGATCCTGCTGACCTCCGGCACCACCATCACCTGGGCGCATCACGCGCTTCTCAACAATGACCGCCAGGGCCTCAAGAACGGCCTGTGGGCCACGGTGGCGCTGGGCGTGCTGTTCACCATCGTGCAGGTCTATGAATACATGCATGCGGCCTTCGCCTTCAGCCGCGATGACGGCGGCAACATCTATGGCTCGACCTTCTTCATGGCTACGGGCTTCCACGGCTTCCACGTGCTGGTCGGCACGATTTTCCTGATCGTCTGCCTCGCCCGCGCCTACAAGGGCCATTTCACGCCGCAGAAGCACTTCGGCTTCGAAGCTGCCGCCTGGTACTGGCACTTCGTCGACGTGGTGTGGCTGTTCCTGTTCGCCTCGATCTATGTCTGGGGCTCGCATGGCGCGGTCATTCCGGGCCACTGATTCCGGTTGAATCGACTCTGACTGGGGCCGCACCGGAACGCCGCTGCGGCCCCATCGCTTTTCGAGGAGCATGATGACCGAGAACTGCTATCCCGATCTCTCGCCCGTCTCGACCGGCGTCGCCGGCTCGTGCCCGCGCTGCGGACGGGGCAAGCTGTTCGACGGCTATCTCACCGTCGCCAAGGGCTGCAGGAGCTGCGGCCTGTCCTATGAATTCGCCGATGGCGGCGATGGTGCTGCGTGGTTCGTCATGCTGTTCGTCTGCGTTGTGGGCGTGGGCTCGATCCTGGGGCTGGAGGTGGCCTACAGCCCGCCCTACTGGGCCCATGCCCTGATCGCCATTCCGGTGCTGGTGCTGCTGCCGCTGGCGCTGCTGCGCCCGGCCAAGGGCATTCTCATCAATCAGCAATGGAAGACCGATGCGCGCGAGGGCCGCCTCTCATGAGACCGCATGAACGCCCCATACGCCTTTGGCCCATCCTGCTGGCCACGCTGATCGGCACGGCAATCCTGGTGACGCTCGGTGTCTGGCAGGTGCAGCGCCTGCAGTGGAAGGAAGCGCTGCTGGCGCAACTCGCCGCCAATGCCTCAGCCCCGCCGCTCGGCCTGGCGGAGGCCGCAAGCCTGCAAGGCACAGGCCGCGACCCGGAATTCGTGCGGGTGAAGTTCACCGCCACCTACAAGCATGATGCGTGGAAGAAGATGATCGCCACCTATCAGGGCGGGCAGGGCTGGACCATCATCACCCCCGCCGTGACGGCGGATGGCTATGCGGTGATCGTCGACCGGGGCAGGCTTCCGGGCCAGCGGCTGGAGAATTTCGACAAGCCCGAAGGCGAGGTCATGATCGAGGGCGTCATCCGCACCTACCGGCGCGGCCGTGCCATGTTCGACCCCGAGAATGACCCGAAAGCCAATCTCTGGTACTGGTGGGACGTTCCCGCCATGCTCACCGCCAGCGGCCGGTCCGAAGGGCTGAAGCCCTTTCCCTATGTGGTGCAACTCCTCCCCGCCGCCGCCACAGGCGAGTTTCCGCGGCCGGAGGAGCCCAAGGCCAATCTCGCCAACAACCATCTGGGCTATGCCATCACCTGGTTCGGCCTTGCGATGACACTTCTGGCGGTTGCAGGCTTCTATATCTATGACCTCAGGCGGCGGCCCAAGGCCTGACGTGCCGTATTCCTCTCCCCCGGTTGGGGGGGAGGATTAATCCTCCAGCGAGGGTGAGGGAATCCGCCGCTTGATGGCGTGGTCCCCCAAGGCTAAAGGAACCGCCAAGTTACGAAGGGGGCCAGGGCCTTGCGCTATGTGTCGACCCGGGGCGAGGCTCCGGAACTGGGCTTCGAGGACGTGCTGCTGACGGGCCTCGCGCGCGATGGCGGGCTCTATGTGCCGGCCCAATGGCCCGAACTTTCGACGCGTGAGATCACGGCACTCCGGGGCAGGTCCTATGAGGACGTGGCCCATGCCGTCATGCACCCCTTTATCGGGGGCGCGATCCCCGAGGCGGACTTGAAGCGCATGATCGCTGAGGCCTATGCGAGCTTCGGCCACCCGGCGGTCGCACCGCTGAAGCAGCTCGATGACAACCAGTGGCTGCTCGAGCTCTTCCACGGGCCGACGCTGGCCTTCAAGGACGTCGCGATGCAGCTCCTCGCCCGGCTGATGGACTGGGCGCTGGAGAAGCGCCGGACGCGCGCCACCATCGTGGGCGCCACCAGCGGCGATACGGGTGGTGCGGCGATCGAGGCCTTCAAGTCCTCCCGGCATGCGTCCGTCTTCATGATGCATCCGCATGGCCGCGTCTCCGGGGTGCAGCGCCGGCAGATGACCACGGTCGAGTCGCCCTCGGTCCACAACATCGCGATCGAAGGCAATTTCGACGATTGCCAGGCCATCGTGAAGGCGCTGTTCAATGACCTCGCCTTCCGCGACAAGGTGGGGCTTGCAGGCGTCAACTCCATCAACTGGGCGCGCATCATGGCGCAGACGGTCTATTACGTGACCGCCGCGCTCTCGCTCGGCGCTCCGGGCCGTGCGGTGTCCTTCTCGGTGCCCACCGGAAACTTCGGCGACATCTTCGCGGGGCTGGTGGCGAAGCGGCTGGGCGTTCCCATCGACCGGCTGGTGATCGCCACCAACGTCAATGACATTCTCGACCGCGCGCTGAAGACCGGCCATTACGAGACGCGCGGCGTCAAGGCTTCGACCAGCCCGTCGATGGACATCCAGGTCTCCAGCAACTTTGAGCGGCTGCTGTTCGAGGTCCATGGCCGCGATGCCCATGCCGTGCGCCGCATGATGGCGAGCCTCGCCCAGTCCGGCGCCTTCACCATCGGCGGGCGTGAGCTTGATGCCATCCGCCATGAGTTCGACTCAGGCGCCACCGATGAGGCGGAGACCACCGCCACGATCACCGCCACGCTGGCAGAGACGGGCGAACTCCTCGATCCGCATACGGCGGTGGGCTATGCCGTGGCGCGCAAGGTGGAGACACAACAGAGCCCCATGGTGACGCTTGCCACGGCGCACCCCGCCAAATTCCCCGATGCCGTCGAAAAGGCCAGCGGCATCCGTCCCGGCCTGCCGCCCCGCCTCGAGCACTTGATGACGGCCAAGGAACGTTACACAGTGCTTCCCAACGACATGGGCCGCGTGCGCGACTTCATCCTGTCGCAGCAGCAGGCCTGAGAAGAGCAACGGTATGAGTGTCGAGATCACCCGCCTTTCCAATGGCATCCATGTCATCACCCACCACATGCCGCATCTCGAGACTGTGGCACTCGGCATCTGGGTGAAGGCGGGCGCGCGCGACGAGCGGGCGGAAGAGAACGGCATTGCTCATTTCCTCGAACACATGGCGTTCAAGGGCACGCCCCGGCGCTCGGCGCGTGCCATCGCCGAGGAGATCGAATCGGCGGGCGGCGAAATCAACGCCGCCACCGGCATGGAGACGACAGCCTATTACGCCCGCGTGCCCAAGAACGACTGGGCGCTGGCGCTGGACATATTGGCCGACATCTTCATGTCTCCCGAACTCGATCAAGAGGAACTGGAGCGCGAGCGCGACGTGATCCTGCAGGAGATCGCCGCGGCGCACGACCAGCCGGATGATCTCGTCTTCGACCTCGCCCAGGCCGCGAGCTTCGGCAACCACCCGCTGGGCCGCTCCATCCTCGGCACGCATGAACTGATCGGCGCCGTCACGCGCGAGCAGATCCTCGACTGGCGCAACCGCAATTACTGGGGCTCGCGCATCGTCGTCGCGGCGGCGGGCAACATCGATCACCCGGCGTTCGCGGCGGCGGCAGAGCGCCTCCTCGGCGCGATCCCTCCGGGGCATGAGCCGCAGCGCGATACACCCTCTTTCCAGCCCACGGCCTGCACGGCGGAAAAGCCGCTGGATCAGGCGCATCTGGTGCTGACCTTCGAGGCGCCAGGTTACCGCGACCCCGACATCTATGTTCTTCAGGTCCTGTCCAACATACTGGGCGGCGGCATGTCCTCGCGCCTGTTCCAGGAGGTGCGCGAGAAGCGCGGACTCTGCTACAGCGTGTTCTCCTTCGGCTCGGCCTATGAGGATGCAGGCCAGGTCGGCGTCTATGCCGCGACCAGCCCCGAGCATTCGAACGAACTCCTCGATCTCACCAGCGGCATCATGATGTCGGTGGCCAGCGAGGTGACCGAGGCCGAGGTGGCGCGCGCCAAGTCCCAGCTCAAGGCGAGCCTGGTGATGAACCTCGAGAGCGCCTCATCGCGTGCCGACCAGATCGCCCGGCAGTTCCTCGCCTTCGGCGAAGTGCCCTCGATGGCCACTCTCATGCACAAGATCGATGCCGTCAGCCCTGAACAGGTGCGTGCGCTGGCAGAGCGGCTGTTCCGCCACAGGACGCCGGCCTTCAGCGCTGTGGGCCACATCGGGCAGCTTGCCGGCTATGATGCAATCGCAAGGTCTTTCGCATGACCTTGCATGGTATGATCTGACATGGCCTTCCTCCGCTCACCCTTCGCCGCAGACCCGCCGCCCAGCTTCCGCGACGGGCGTGCACTGATCCGCGTGCCGGAGATGAGCGACTATGAGCAATGGGCCGCACTGCGCTCGCAGAGCCGTGACTTCCTCACGCCGTGGGAACCTGTCTGGCCGGCGGGCGACCTGACGCGTACCGCCTTCAGGAGCCGCATCCGCCAGTACTGGCGCGACATCGACGAGGACCTAGCCTACCCCTATTTCATCTTCGATGTGGAAGGACAGGCGCTGGTCGGCGCGCTGACCCTCTCCAACGTCCGGCGCGGCGTCGCGCAGACGGGAACACTCGGCTACTGGATCGGCCTTCCCCATGCGCGCAAGGGCTACATGACCTCGGCCGTGCGCCTCACGCTGGACTTCGCCTTCCGTCATCTCGGACTACACAGGGTTGAGGCGAGTTGCCTTCCTCACAACCGCGCCTCGATCGGCCTTCTCGAGAAATGTGGATTCCACCACGAGGGGCTGGCCAGGGGCTATCTCAAGATCGCCGGCGAGTGGCGCGATCATCTTCTTTTTGCAAGGCTTTGCGACTGACGCACCTGTCAGTCTGGTGTATGACTCCTTGCCATGAAGGCGGCGGAGAGCTTAGTTGACCCGATGATCCGGAGTCGAGACAGGGCAGGGGGAGTTCTTGCCCGTGGCATGTACATGGCTGTTCTTCTGGCGCTCGCGGCACTTCTCGTGCCGCAGCCAGGACTTGCCATTGACTTCGTTGATCTCGCCACGCTGTCCGGTCAGCGCGACCTTGGCGCGGAGCTGGGCGTGGTCGACACCGAGGACCAGACGGTCGAGATCGAGGTGCCGGCCGGGACGGCAACAGGGCGCAGTTCGCTGCGGCTCACGGCACAGGGCCCGGGCCCCCGCCACTATTGGCTGTTTGCCGCCATTTCCAATACCTCGAGCGCGGCGCGTGACGCGGTGATCTCCATTCCGCACCAGGGCTTCGCGGGCTCGGGATTCCTCAACCTGAAGCCAACGGGCCCCAGGCTCTACAGCGCCTTTATTGCGGGGCAGGGCACGCTGGCGGCCATTCCGGTGCCGGGCGAGACGGCCTATCTGCTGAACCTGCCCGCAGGCGGCACTGCGACGGTTGCCTTCGAAATGGCGGCACCGGGGCTTTCCCCTGTCGCTCTCTGGCAGCGGGATGCCTTCGAGAACCGCAAGGATTATCTGTCGTCCTTCCGCGGCGCGCTGCTGGGCGTTTCGGTGCTGCTGGCGGTGGCGCTCTTCGCGCTTTACGGATTCCGCTCGCGCGCGCTGTTCCCGGTGGCGGGCGGCTTCGCCGTGGTGGCGACCTCCTTCATGATGCTGGAGGCCGGGCATTTGGCCGAGTTGCTCGCCGGCTTTGGCATTCCGGGCATCACCCCGCAGGTCCTGCGCGCATTTGTCGAAGGCCTGATGGCAGCCTTCCTGCTGGTCCTGCTCGGCGTACTCTCCGATCTCGAGAGGGTGTCACGGGTTGCCGGAACGCTGGTGATGACGCTGGGCGGGCTCGCCTTCGCGCTGCCCATCTATGGCATTGCCGATCCCTTGACGGCCACGAGCCTGGCGCGCGCCATCTTCGCTGCGGTAGCCGTGCTCGGCACCATCCTGGTCTTCGCGCTGTGGCGGATGGGTCAAGTGAAGGCGGAAACGGCGCTGGTGACCTGGGGGGCCATCCTGCTCTGGACGCTTCTGGCGGTGGCCGCAGCGCTCGCTTCCAATCCGGGGAGCACCATCTCGGGCCTCTTGCAGGCCGGCCTTGGCGCGGTCCTGGTGGTCATGGGCTTTTCGCTTGCCCATCACGCCTTCGCCCAAGGCTATCTGTCGCGGCACTTCTTCCGCGAGGCTGGCCGCCATCAACTCGCCATGGCAGGGGCACGCGCCTATGTGTGGGACTGGCAGCCCGAGGAGGGCGAACTCCATGTGAGCCCGGAGATCAGCCGGGCCCTCGCCCAGCCCGCCGCCGGCTTCGAAAATGCCGCGGGCGAGGCGATCCTCGAGATCATGCACCCCGCCGACCGTTCCGCTTATCTGGCGACTGTGGAGCTGGCCGCCGCCGACGGGCGCATCCCCATCGAACGTCAGTTCCGGCTGAGCCACGGCGAGGGCGGCTATCGCTGGTTCGAACTCCGCGCCCGCTCGATCACCGGGCATGGCGCGCGCGCCCAGCGCTGCATCGGGACTCTCGTCGACATCACCGACGCCAAGCTGGCGGAAGAGCGCCTGCTGCAGGACGCGGTTTATGACGTGGTGACGGGCCTTCCCAACCGGGCGCTGTTCATGGACCGGCTCGAACGCGCCATCGAAGCGCGCGACCCTGACGAGGCGGGCGGCCTCTTCGTGCTGCTGGTCGACCTCGACCGTTTCAAGATCATCAATGAGGCGCTGGGCCACGAGGCGGGTGATGCGATGCTCGCCGTCATCGGCCGCAGAATCAAGTCCGAGACGGGTGCGGCCGACACGATCGCACGGCTGCCTGGCGACAAATTCGCCGTGCTGTTCCACGAGTTTCCGGGAAAGCGCGACGTTGTCAGCTTTGCCGATGTGCTGGCCAAGGCCGTCGCCCGCCCGATCAAGATCGAGAACGAGGAATTCGTGCTGGCCGCGACCGTCGGCATTGCGCGCTACACGGGTGAGGACATTAACGCCGAGATGCTGATGAAGCAGGCCTCGATCGCCCTCTATGAGGCGCGGCGGCGCGGCGGGGAGCCGGTGGCGCTGTTCAATTCCGCCATGGCGGACGAGCGCGCCGAACTCGTCATCCTCGAGGCCGAGCTCCGCCAGGCGCTGGAGCGCAACGAGATCGAGGTCCACTACCAGCCGATCGCCCGCCTCTCCACCATGCAGCTCGCAGGCTTCGAGGCGCTGGTGCGCTGGCAGCACCCGAAGCTTGGCCTGCTGGCGCCCGAGAGCTTCATTTCACTTGCCGAGGAAACCGGCATGATCCGGGAGATCGGCCGCGTGGTGCTGAACGAGGCCGGCCGCCAGCTTGGCATCTGGCAGCGCGCCTACCGCACGGCGGAGCCTGCCTTCGTGGCCGTCAACCTTTCCTCCTCGCAGCTGATCGAGCCGGGCCTCGTTGACGATATCAAGCAGATCATCAACCGTGAGAGCCTGCTGCGCGGCAGCTTCAAGATCGAGGTGACGGAATCGCTCGTCATGCAATATCCCGAGCACGCCGCGCAGATCCTCGAGCGCCTGCGCGAGCTGGGCGTCGGCCTGTCCTGCGATGATTTCGGCACCGGCTATTCCTCGCTCTCGAGCTTGCGGAAGCTGCCCTTCGACACGCTGAAGGTCGACCGCAGCTTCATCTTGCAGGATGGCCAGGAGCAGCGCGCGGGCATCATCCTCAACGCGATCATCGCCATGGGGCATGAGCTGGGCCTGTCGGTGGTGGCCGAGGGCATCGAGAGCCAGGAGCAGGTAAACCACCTGGGCGAGCTCGGCTGCGATTATGGCCAGGGCTTCTTCATCGGCAAGCCCATCACGGCGCGGCAGGTGAATGATGCGCTGGCGGGCATGCCTTATGCGTTCTCGTCGGGCCGCACCGCCATCACCTGGCTGTGGGAGCGCTGCCAGAAGGACCCGCCGCCCGAACCCCGCCAGCGGCCCATGAGCGGCCGGGACACCCCCACCGAGCCGAAGCCCGCATCCACCAAGGTCGAGGCGCCCGCAGCGCCGTTGCCGCCGTCCTCCGAGCAGGCCTCTGGTGCAGGAACGGCGGAACCACCGCCCGCCTCCGTTCCGGACACGGCTGAACGGGAAGCAGATCAGCCGCCGCCGCCACCCGCACCGCGCCGCCGCAAGGGCCAGCGCCGCGCGCCAGTGCTTGACCCTGGCCTCGAGTGAGGCTCAGGCGTGGCCGGCCTCGCTCGAGAGCATGGCGGGGTCGATCCTGAGCTTGCGAAGTGCCGCGTCATAGCGCTCCTCGAAGTTGAGGCCGAAGATCAGCTCTTCATCCGCCTGGCAGGTGAGCCATCCATTGTGCTGGATCTCGTGTTCGAGCTGGCCTGGCGCCCATCCGGAATAGCCCAGCGCCAGAACCGCCCGTTCCGGCCCCTTGCCGCTTGCCATGGCGCGCAGGATGTCGACGGTCGCGGTTAGCGCGATGGTCTCCGACACGGGCAGGCTCGAATCGGCGGTAAAATAGTCGCTGGTGTGGAGCACGAAGCCGCGGCCCTGTTCCACCGGCCCGCCGAACAGCACGGGCCGCGCCATCAGCTCCGGCGACGGCTCGATCGGGCCGTCCTCGCCCCCGAGGTCGATCTGGGCGAAGAGTTCGCCGAAGCTCATCATCGGGGTGGTCTTGTTGATGATGATTCCCATGGCGCCCTGCTCCGAGTGGGCACAGAGATAAATGACGCTCCGGTCGAAGCGCGGATCGCTCATGCCCGGCATGGCGATCAGCAACTGCCCGTCGAGATAGGCGCTCTTGGTCATGCCATTTCCCTTTTCAACGCGCCTGCCGTCCCCTGTGTGACGGGAAGGTGATTGGCGGCGCTCACATTTTATTCCATATATGAGCGATGTGGTTTCGATCAATCATCGCAGGCCTGGCCTGTTTGCTGCTGGCGCTTCCCGCCACGGCTGGAGAACAGCCCTACCGCGTCTCGCTCATCGGCGATGCCTTCGACGGAACCTCCTGGCAGACCGGCGTGCTGGTCGAGCTCGCCCCCGGCTGGAAGACCTATTGGCGCATGCCGGGGGAGGCGGGGATTCCGCCCGAATTCACCTGGATCACCTCCGCCCCCGCCGAGGTCGCCGTCGCCTTCCCGGCGCCGCGCCGCTATGCCGACCAGAGCGGTGAAACCGTGGGTTATGAGGAGGTGGCGCTTTTTCCCGTGACCGTGACACCGGGGCAAGCGGGAGAGCTGACACTCGGCCTCGATCTGTTCTTCGCGGTGTGCAAGGACATCTGCATCCCGGCCAAGGCCACGGCCTCCGTCACCCTCGGCGCGATGATGCGTGATCCTGAGGGCAGTGCACGCGTAGACCAGGCAAGGCGGCGGGTTCCGGGCCCCGGAACAGCCATCAGCGCCGCAAGGCTGGTCAAGGAGGGGGAAAAGACCATGCTCGAGCTGGATTTCGCCGAAAGGCCAGAGGATGTCTTCGTCGAGGCGCCGGGCACCGCCTATTTCCGCGCGCCAGACTTCTCTGAGGGTGGGCGGACCGCGAGGCTTCCCGTCGATAATCTCAAGGACCCCGCGATGCTCTCCGGCGCCAGCCTGACACTCACCTATTGGCTCAATGGCACGAGCCTGCAGCAGACCTTGCAGCTGCCCTGAATTTCCAATCATCCAGACAACAGAGGACCTACCCTATGACGATCAAGCCCGGCGACAGGCTGCCTGCCGTTGACTTCACCGTGACCACCCCAGACGGCATCCAGAAGATGGCGGCGGACGTCATCTTCTCAGGCCGCAAGGTGGTGCTGTTCGGACTTCCCGGCGCCTTCACGCCCACCTGCAACATGAACCACCTGCCGGGCTTCCTGCTGGCGTTTGATAACATCAAGGCGCAAGGGGTGGACACCATCGCCTGCACCGCTGTGAACGACATCCACGTGATGAAGGCCTGGGGCAAGGCGACCGAATCCGAAGGCAAGATCATGATGCTGGCGGATGGCAACGGCGAATTCGCCAGGGCCACGGGGCTTGAGCTTGACCTCACCGTTGCCGGCATGGGCCACCGCTCCAAGCGCTATTCGATGATCGTCGAGAACGGCGTGGTGAAGACGCTGAACGTCGAGACGGAAAAAGGCGTCAACGTCTCGGGCGCGGAGACCATCATGCAGCAGCTGAAGGAGACGGTGGGGGCCTAAACCTCTTCTCCCGCTCCTTCTGCGGGAGAAGAAGGACCCCGTTGCGACGCAACGGGTAGATGAGGGGGAGTCAAATAACGGAGCCCGCGGCCCCTCACCTCCCCCAACTCTCCCGCCTTGCGGGAGAGGACGAGACAGTCACCGCTGCTTGAACGGCGCCATGCCCTCGCGCGCAAGCTCATCCGCGCGTTCGTTGTCGTCATGCCCGGCGTGGCCCTTCACCCAGCGCCATGAGACCTGGTGGCGCTTCAGCGCGTCATCGAGACGCTGCCAGAGTTCCACGTTCTTGACCGGCTTCTTGTCGGCGGTCTTCCAGCCGTTCTTCTTCCAGCCGTGGATCCACTTGGTGATGCCGTCCTTCACATAGTTGGAATCGACATGCATCTCCACCGCGCAGGGGCGCTTCAGCGCTTCAAGCGCGGAGATCGCCGCCATCAGTTCCATGCGGTTGTTGGTGGTGTCCGCCTCGCCGCCCGACAATTCCTTGCGCGTGCCGTTATAGTCGAGGATCACGCCCCAGCCGCCGGGGCCCGGATTGCCGGAGCAGGCTCCGTCCGTATGCGCGATCACCTTGTTGGCCGTCATGTGGGGGGCTGAACCTCGCGGAGTTCCCGCGGCAGCTTGAAGGAGACATTCTCCTCGCGCAGCCTCACCGTCTCGATGGTGACATCATAGGCGCTACGGAAGGCATCGACGATCTCGTTCACGAGCAACTCAGGCGCGGAGGCCCCCGCCGTGATGCCGATGGTGGAGAGGCCCTGGAGTGTGGACCAGTCGAGCTCGCTTGCCCGCTGCACCAGCATGGAGCGCGGCGTGCCGTGGCGCTCGCCCACTTCGACCAGACGGCGCGAATTGGAGGAGTTGGGTGCACCCACCACCACCAGCAGCTCGACCTCAGGTGCGATCTGTTTCACCGCCTCCTGGCGGTTCGTCGTGGCGTAGCAGATGTCTTCCTTGTAGGGGCCCTTGATGCCGGGGAAACGCTTCCTCAGCGCCTCGATCACGTCCTTCGTGTCATCGACCGACAGCGTGGTCTGGGTGACATAGGCGAGCTTCGCGGGGTCCCTGACGGAGATTGATTCGGCATCCTCCACCGTCTCGATCAGGCGCACGGATCCTTCGGGCAATTGCCCCATGGTGCCGATCACCTCCGGGTGGCCCTTGTGGCCGATCAGGATGATCTCGTAGCCTTCCGTGTAGTGGCGCTGCGCCTCCATATGCACCTTGGTGACGAGCGGGCAGGTGGCATCCAGCTGGAACATGTGGCGGGCAGACGCGGCGGCGGGCACCGACTTCGGCACGCCATGGGCAGAGAACACCACTGGCCGGTCCCCGTCCGGAATGTCGTCCAGCTCCTCCACGAAGATGGCGCCCTTGGCCTTGAGGTCATCCACCACGAACTTGTTGTGCACGATCTCGTGGCGCACATAGACGGGCGCGCCATAGAGCGCGAGGGCCCGTTCCACGATGTCGATCGCCCGCACCACCCCGGCGCAGAAGCCCCGGGGTGCCGCGAGCAGGATTTTGAGCGGCGGCTTGTCTCGTGTCGTCATGGGCCAAGAGATGCGAGGCCTGCCCGCCGATGTCAACAGGTCAGCAAGTATTGCATGTCAGCCGCGCTTGACTTGTCTGGCAATCGGAATAGTTTGACACCCGTTCAGCACAGTGCCTTGTGCGGAAGAGACCGGTTCACCCCGGCGCCGAAGGAGCAACCGCCCCGGAAACTCTCAGGCAAAAGGACCGGCAGGGCATACGTTCGAACTCTGGAGAGTAGCGGGCCTTACGACAGGGTCCGCTCACCGAAGGAGCCAAGCGGCCGGTGTCGGAGTGACCGGGCGTGAAATCTCTCAGGTCTCGTACAGAGGGGGCAGACACGGGAAACCGGGTCTGGTCCAACCTGTGTCCGGAGACGGCTTGAGATGAGCGATGACGCTCCCAAACGAACATCCCTTAACGATGAACACGTGAAGCTGGGCGCCCGCATGGTGCCCTTCGCCGGCTATGGCATGCCGGTGCAATACCCCACCGGCATATTGGCCGAGCACAACTGGACGCGGGAGAATGCGGGGCTCTTCGACGTGTCCCACATGGGCCAGTGCATGATCGAGGCCGAAAGCTTCGAGGCCGCCGCCAGGGCCATGGAAAAGTTGGTCCCCGCCGATGTGCTGGGCCTCAAGCCCCGCCAGCAGCGCTATTCCCAGTTCCTCAACGAGGATGGTGGCACGCTCGACGATCTGATGATCACCAGGCTTGAGCAGGACGGGCGGCTCTATGTTGTCGTCAATGCCGGGCGCAAGGATCACGATTATGGCTGGATGGCGCGCCATCTGCCCGGCGGTGTCCGCCTGAAGCGCTTCGACGGGTTATCGCTCATGGCGCTGCAGGGACCGAAGGCGGAGGAGGTGCTGGGAAAGCACGCCGCCGCCGTGAAGGACATTGCCTTCATGCATTATGCGGACGTGGTGCTGGGCGGCATCCGCGCGCAGGTTTCCCGCTCGGGCTACACCGGCGAGGACGGTTTCGAGATCTCGGTCTCCGATGCCGATGCGCCACGGCTCTGGGCCCTGCTGCTGGCTGATCCGCTGGTGAAGCCCATTGGCCTTGGCGCGCGCGATTCGCTCCGCCTCGAGGCGGGCCTCTGTCTCTATGGCCATGAGCTGGACGAGACGATCTCCCCCGTCGAGGCCGATCTCGTCTGGTCGATCCAGAAACGCAGGCGCAGCGAGGGCGGCTTCATCGGCGCGGCGCGCGTGCAGAAGGAACTCGCCGCAGGCCCGGCGCGCAAACGCGTAGGGATCCGGCCGGAAGGCCGCGCTCCGGCGCGCGATGGCACGGTGATCACCGATCAGTCGGGCCGGGAGATCGGCAAGGTCACATCGGGCGGTTTCGGCGCCAGCGTGGGCGGGCCCATCGCCATGGGTTATGTCGAGACGCAATCCTCCGTATCCGGAACGAAAATCAACCTCATCGTGCGCGGGCAGGCCATGCCCGCCGAGATCGTCAAGCTTCCCTTCATCCCCAATCGCTTCAAACGCTAGGAGCTTCCAATGACCGTCAAGTACAGCAAGGACCATGAGTGGGTGACCGTCGAGAACGGCATCGCCACCATCGGCATCACCAACCACGCGCAGGAACAGCTGGGCGACGTGGTGTTCATCGAGCTGCCCGCCATCGGCAAGAAGGTGGCGGCCCATGAGCAGGCCGCCGTCGTCGAAAGTGTCAAGGCCGCAAGCGAGGTCTATGTGCCGGTCTCGGGCGAGGTCGTCGAGGTCAACAAGGAACTCGAAGGCGACCCGGCCCTCGTCAACCGCGAGGCGGAGAGCAGCGCATGGTTCATGAAGGTGAAGCTCTCCAACCCGTCCGAGCTCGACGAGCTGATGGACAGGGCCGCCTATGACACGCTGGTGAACGGATAAGATCATGAGCAGCAGAGCCACATTCGCCGAGCTCGAACCCGGCGCGAATTTCGTTGCCCGCCACATCGGCCCCGACGAGGCCGACACCGCAGAGTTGCTGCGGAGCATGGGCGCCAAGTCGCTCGAGGACTTCATCGCCCGCGTCGTGCCGGAGAAGATCCGCACCACGCGTCCGCTCGAATTGAAGAAGGCCATGCCGGAGCGCACGGCGCTGTCATACCTTCGCACCATGGCGGAGCGGAACGACGTCTTCGTCTCCATGATCGGCATGGGTTACTATGGCACCGTGACGCCCAAGGTGATCCTGCGCAATGTGCTGGAGAATCCGGGCTGGTACACCGCCTATACGCCCTATCAGGCGGAGGTGAGCCAGGGCCGCCTCGAGGCGCTGCTGAACTTCCAGCAGATGGTCATCGACATGACCGGGCTCGAGATCGCCAATGCCTCGCTGCTTGACGAGGGCACGGCGGCGGCCGAGGCCATGGCCATGGCGAAGCGCGTGGTGAAGACATCGGCCAACGCCTTCTTTATCGATCGTGACACGCATCCGCAGACCATCGGCGTCATCGAAACGCGCGCCCGGGCCTTCGGCTATGAGGTGGTGATCGGCGATCCCGCGAAGGATTTGAAGCCTGAATCGGTCTTCGCGGCACTCCTCTCCTATCCCGGTTCATCGGGCGAGGTGCGGGACTTCCGCTCGGTGATCGCCAAGCTGCATGGTGCGGGTGCTCTCGCCATCATGGCAACCGACCTTCTGGCGCTGGCGCTGCTGACGCCGCCGGGCGAACTGGGGGCGGACATCGCCATCGGCTCCGCCCAGCGCTTCGGCGTGCCGATGGGCTATGGCGGCCCGCATGCCGCCTTCTTCGGCACCAAGGATGAGTACAAGCGCGCCATGCCGGGCCGCGTCATCGGCGTCTCGGTTGATTTGGAGGGCCACCGCGCGCTCCGCATGGCGCTGCAGACGCGCGAGCAGCACATCCGCCGCGAGAAGGCGACCAGCAACATCTGTACGGCACAGGTGCTTCTGGCGGTCATCGCCGCGATGTTCGCGGTCTACAATGGCCCCAAAGGCATCCGGAAAATGGCGGAGCGCACCCACCGCCTGGCGGAGATCTTCGCCGCCGCCGTGAAGGGCTTCGGCTATGAGGTCACCACCGCCTCCTTCTTCGACACGGTCACGATCCATGCGCCGGGCCGGGCGCATGCGCTGTGGGCCAGGGCCAAGGAAAAGCGCATCAACCTGCGCTTTGTCGATGCCGATCACTTAGGCGTCTCCTTCGACCAGTCGATCCGCCGGCAGGAGCTGGAACGCCTCCTCACCGTGTTCCGCACCGATGCGCTCGAAAGGATCTCGATCGATGCAGTGGACAAGGGCCTGAAGGAAGTTATTCCGGAGGCGCTCCGCCGGTCATCCAGCTTCCTCACACATCCGGTGTTCTCGATGTATCACTCGGAAACCGAGATGCTGCGGTACCTCAGGCACCTGCAGGTGAAGGACGTGGCGCTGGACCAGGCGATGATTCCGCTGGGCTCCTGCACCATGAAGCTCAACGCCACGTCCGAGATGATCCCCGTCACCTGGCGGCCCTTCTCCATGCTGCATCCCTTCGCACCGCTGGAGCAGGCGCAGGGCTACATGCAGCTCTTCGAGGAGCTGGAGGAGATGCTGGCGGAGATCACCGGCTTCGATGCCGTATCGCTGCAGCCCAATGCCGGAAGCCAGGGCGAATATGCGGGCCTTCTCGCCATTCGCGGCTATCACGACTCACGCGGTGATACGCATCGCGACATCTGCCTCATCCCCGTCTCGGCGCATGGCACCAACCCGGCCTCCGCCGTGATGGCGGGCATGCGGGTGGTGGTCGTCGCCTGTGACGAGCACGGCAATGTGGATGTGGGCGACCTGAAGAAGAAGGCCTCCGAGCATGCCGCCAATCTGGCGGCGCTGATGATCACCTATCCCTCGACGCATGGCGTGTTCGAGGAGGCGGTGAAGGACATCTGCGAGATCGTGCATATGCATGGCGGCCAGGTCTACCTCGACGGCGCCAACCTCAATGCGCAGGTTGGCCTCGTGCGCCCTGCGGAACTTGGCGCCGATGTCTGCCACATGAACCTGCACAAGACCTTCTGCATCCCGCATGGCGGCGGGGGCCCTGGCATGGGCCCCATCGGCGTCAAGGCGCATCTGGCGCCCTTCCTGCCGGGCCACAACGTCGTGACGGGCGTCAACCCGGCGGCCGGCAAGGGCCAGGCGCA
The DNA here is from genome assembly GCA_040379425.1 of Hyphomicrobiales bacterium. Lineage (GTDB taxonomy): Bacteria > Pseudomonadota > Alphaproteobacteria > Rhizobiales > Aestuariivirgaceae > Aestuariivirga. Next base: position 1,566 of record JBEILC010000015.1, on the reverse strand, counting down.
TGGCGCGGTCTCGGCCGCCCCCTGGGGCTCGGCCTCGATCCTTCCCATCTCCTGGACCTATATCGCGATGATGGGCGGCGAGGGCCTCAGGAAGGCGACGATCATGGCGATCCTTAACGCCAATTACATGGCCAAGCGCCTCGATCCGCATTTCCCCGTGCTCTACAAGGGTCCGGGTGGTTTCGTGGCGCATGAGTGCATCATTGACCTGCGCTGGCTCAAGGAGCGGACGGGGCTCTCGGTCGAGGACGTGGCCAAGCGGCTCGTCGACTACGGCTTCCACGCGCCCACCATGTCCTTCCCCGTGCCGGACACGCTGATGATCGAGCCCACCGAATCGGAAGCCAAGCGTGAGCTGGACCGCTTCTGCGACGCGATGATCGAGATCCGCAAGGAGATCGCCGAGGTCGAGGAGGGCCGTGCCGACAGACAAGACAACGTGCTGAAGAACGCGCCCCACACCCACCGCCTGCTGATGGGCGAGTGGAAGCACCCCTATTCGAAGGAGAAGGCCTTCTTCCCCTTGAAGGGCTATCCGAACGACAAGTACTGGCCGCCCGTGGGACGGGTGGACAATGTCTTCGGCGACCGCAACCTCGTATGCACCTGCCCGCCCATGGCGAATTACATGGAGGCGGCGGAGTAGCGATGGGGCTTTGCGTCCTCTCCCGCAAAGCGGGAGAGGAGGGGGCCCCAACGAAGTTGGGGTAGGTGAGGGGACGTGAGCGCAATCAGTTCAGGTCAGTTGACTCCCCCTCATCTCCCGTTGCGTTCCGCAACGGGGTCTTCTCCCGCTGAAGCGGGAGAAGATGATTGTGTGATGCATGACGCAAACAAAAAGCCCGGCCGTCAGGCCGGGCTTTGTCGTTGGAAGGCGTAGCCCTCAGTTCAGCCGGTTCTTCACCGCCTGGATGGACGAGGCGATGAGCTGGTCGCTGGTGGCGCCCTTGGCGGCCTGGGCCACCAGGTTCTGGGCGGCGGCGATGGCCATTTCGGTCGCGGCGTTGCGCACGTCCTTGACCGCCGCGGCTTCGGCCTGGGCGATCTTCTGCTCGGCCTGCCTGGTGCGCCGGTCGAGCGATTCGGAGAGCTTGCGGCGCGTCTCGGCGGCGTATTCCTCAGCATCCGCCTTGGCGGCGGAGATGATGGAGGCGGCCTCCTTCTCGGCGTCGATGCGCTTCTGCTTGTACTGGGCCAGCAGCGCTTCGGCTTCCTTGCGGAGCTTGGCGGCATGATCGAGGTCGTTGCGGATGCGCGCGGCGCGGTTGTCGAGGCCAGCACCCATGGCCTTGAAGCCACCGGCATAGGCCACGATGCCGAGGAAGATGATGAGAGCGATAAGGGTGAAGAATGAAGCGTCCAGATGCATCGGCCTTCTCCCTTATGCCTTGAGCCCGGCGATGGCCTTGGCGGCCTCCGCCTTGCTCACGCTGGCGCCCGTCAGTTCGGACACGATCTCGGCGGCCGTTTCGGCGGCCACCTCGGCGACGTCCTTCATGGCGCGTGCCTTGGCGGTGGCGATCTTGGCCTCGGCCTCGGCGGTCGTTGCGGAGATCTTCTTGTCGA
>JBEILC010000014.1:0-29869 GCA_040379425.1 Hyphomicrobiales bacterium | reverse complement strand
TCCGGCTGAAGGCGAAGACGCCGTCGATGCCGAGATCGAGAATGGTTGTCGGATGCGCCGCATGAATGTGCGGCGGGAGGCGAGCGCCGGCCAGAACTGCACCATCAGCGAATTGTGATAGGCGAGATTGCCTACCTTGCCCGTATGCCGACCCTGCCCCAGATAGGCAATGAGCTCCTTCGGCGTGACGATCGCCTCTGCCTTGTGGATCAGGGCGGGCGCGACGATGCGGCTTGCGGCGCGAAGCGCTTGCAGGATCAAATGCACTTCGGGCTCGTTCTGGCAGCGCGTGCCGAGCCGCTTCCACATGAAGGCCACCGCATCGAGCCTCAAAACCTCCACCCCGCGGTTGGCGAGGAACAGCATGAACTTCACGATCTCGAGGAAGACGCGCGGGTTGGACCAGTTGAGGTCCCACTGGTGCTCGTTGAAGGTGGTCCACACCCATTTGCCCATGTCCTCATACCAGGTGAAGTTCCCCGGCGCATGGGCCGGGAAGACCTCGACGAGCGTGCGGTAATACTGATCGGGAAGCGAGCGGTCCGCGAACATCCAGTCGTAATCCTGGCAGCTCTGCTCCCCGCGCCTGTCATTCAGCGCCCATTCAAGCTCCTTCGCGGTGTGGTTCAGCACGAGGTCGAGGCACACGCTCATCCCGCGCTGGCGGAGCGCCGCCGTCACCTTCTCGAGATCGCGCATGGTGCCGAGCTGGGGGTTGATCTCGCGGTAGTCCATCACCGAATAGCCGCCGTCGCTGTCACCGGGCCGGGACTTCAGGCAGGGCATGAAGTGCACGTAGCTGACGCCCAGCTCCTCGAGATAGTCGAGCTTGTCGAGAATCCTTGAGAGGCTGCCGTTGAAGCGGTCGATGTAGAAGACGTAGCCCACCACGTTGGGGCGCAGGAACCAGCCGGGCTCAAGATCGCGCGCGAGGTCTCTCAAGCGCAGGGCCTCGGGCCTTTCCTCCTGGGCCTCGACAAGAGCCGCCAGCAGCTCCTCTTGCACCCCGGCATAGGCGGGATGGGCTCCGTAGAGTTTGGAGAGCGCACCGAACAGATCCTCCTCGCTCCGCGCGAACCGCAGCGTCAGGAGGTCGCGGGCATGGGGGTCGAGTGCGGAGGCGCCGACCAGCCCCGCGAAACGGTCAGAAACTGTCAAAGCGCTTTGAATTCTCACGGCTTCCATCCGCAGCAGGGTCATCCGGGGTTTTGAACAGGCAGGGAAACTAGCGCAGAACCAGAGCTTTTGCGATACCGCGACTTCGCGGTTGCGAAGAGACACTTTCCAAAGCGATTTGAAAATGCCCTCCGCTCATGCTATTCCGGCAGCCAGCAATCGGCCCATGGAGAAGCTCATGCCCATTCGCGCCCTGGTGTGGAACGAGAACGAACACGAGAAGGTCAATGCGCTGGTCCGCAAGCTCTATCCCGACGGCATTCACCAGGCGATCGCCAGGGCCTTCGCGGGCGACAAGGACATCCAGGTCTCGACCGCGACCCTCGACATGCCGGAGCATGGCCTGACCGAGGCCCGCCTCGCGGAGACCGACGTGCTCCTGTGGTGGGGGCACATGGCGCATGGCAAGGTCGATGACGCCATCGTCGAGCGCGTGCAAAAGCGCGTGTGGGAGGGAATGGGCCTCATCGTTCTCCACTCCGGCCACTTCTCCAAGATATTCAAGCGGCTGATGGGAACGCCCTGCTCGCTCAAATGGCGCGAGGCGGGCGAAGTGGAGCGGCTCTGGGTCATCAACCGCAACCACCCCATCGCCGCGGGGCTTCCTGAATACATCGAGATCGAACATGAGGAGATGTATGGCGAGCCCTTCACCATTCCCGAGCCGATGGAGACCGTCTTCATCTCCTGGTTCGAGGGGGGCGAAGTGTTCCGCTCCGGCGTCACCTATCAGCGCGGCGCGGGCCGCATCTTCTATTTCCGCCCAGGCCATGAGGCCTACCCCACATATCATAATCCTGATGTGTTGAAGGTGATCCGCAACGCCACGCATTGGGCCTACAACCCTGCAACGCCCTGGGCCTCGATCGGCGATGCGCCCAACGTGCCGCATGACAAGGCGCCCGTTCCGCTCGAAGTCAAGGGCCCGCGCCTTCACGCTGACGGCGAGGAGGGTTACCGGTGAGCGCTGCGGCGGAGAAGATCCGCATCCTCATTCTCGGCACCGGCTCGATGGCGGCCAATCATGCGCGGCTCTTCGCCGCCGATCCGCGCGTCAGCGTCGTTGCGGCAGCCGATGTCGATCCGGCGCGCGCCAAGGCCTTCGCCCAGAAGCACGGCATTGAAACCTCCTTCGGCAGCCTTGATGCGGCACTCGACTGGGGACAATTCGACGCCGCCACCAATGTGACGCCCGATTCGATTCACCACCCGACCACGATGAAGCTCATCGGCGCGGGCAAGCATGTGCTGTGTGAGAAGCCGCTGGCCGAGAATTTCGCGCTTGCCGACGAGATGGCGACGGCGGCGGAGACGGCCGGCATCGCCAACATGGTGAACTTGAGCTACCGCAACGTTGCGGCACTGCAGAAGGCGCGCGGGCTGATCGCGGCGGGCGAGATCGGCGAAATCCGCCATGTCGAGGCCTCCTACCGGCAGAGCTGGCTCGTGGGCAGGCACTGGGGCGACTGGCGGAGCGAGGCCACCTGGCTGTGGCGCCTGTCGGAGGCTCATGGCTCGCGCGGCGTGCTGGGTGACGTGGGCATCCATATCCTCGACATGACGACCTTCGCCATCGGCATGATGCCGGTCTCGCTGCAGGCGCGCGTCAAGACCTTCGCCAAGGCCGGGAACAATCAGATCGGCGACTATGTGCTGGACGCCAATGACAGCGCCTCGATGCAGGTCGAGTTCGCGAATGGCGCGCTGGGCGTGATCCACTCCAGCCGCTTCATGACGGGCTACGGCAATGTGCTGAAGCTCGACGTGTTCGGAACCGAAGGCGCCATCGAGATTAACCACGGCCTCGAATGGACGGAGATCCGCATGTGCGCGGGCGAGGACGTCCACACCCAGGCCTGGCAACGGGTGCAGGCGGACCCAGTCCCCACCATCCATGCGCGCTTCGTGGATGCGGTGCTTTCGGGCGTCAACGGAGATCCCTCCTTCCGCCGGGGCGCGGACCTGCTGGCCATCCTCGACCAGTGCTTCTCGCCCGAAGCGCAGCGCGCGGCGCCTGTCAGGCTCTAGCGTCTCTCCAGCCTTGCCCTAGCTCGGCAGCCGGGTGAGGCGCGGCCGCCAGATGCCGAATGCGATGTTGAAAGCCGCGATGGCGATAAGGATCCACAGCGTGTTCCGCTCCGCGGTGAGCGAAGAGGCAAGTGCGGCTGGGTCGGCCGTTCCGGCAAGGGCCGCGGCGCTTCGTTTTGCCTCCTCCTGCATCGGCCCCAGCACGCCGACGAAGCCGCTCTCGAAGAGCAATATGCCGCTGAGCGCCTTTGCCCAGGCCCAGCCGGCGTTGTGATAGCCCTTGCTGTAGGCAATCGCGATGAGGCCCGAGATCAATGTCAGGCCGAGCGACGGCGAAAAGATCCATGTCGCGATTGCGGCCATCGTGCCGCGCACCGCGGCATATTCGGCGAGGGAGGTTGCGGGCGGCAGGAAAGCGAGAAGTACAAGAAGGGATGCCATCGATCCCGCCAGTCCCACCGCACCGATCACATGCAGGAATTTGAGGAGATACCGCACTGCCGTCCCTAGATGTTAGTTGGGCGTTCCACGCCTGCATAGCATATCGCCAGCCCGCCGCCATGGGCGCTGAAACCGCTAGCCCATCTGCGGCGTTACCGCTTACCCTGCCACTGCCCCACGAGGATGAAGGAGCCCGGACATGCCTGAATGGAGCCGGAGCCGCTTCACGACGCTGACCTTCGAGCGGGAGATCGCCGCGCCACCACACGTGGTGTGGGAGGCATGGACGGCTCCCGCAGCGCGAGCACTGTGGTCCGCGTCAACGCCCGCGGTCACCGTCGAATACAGTGAGGCTGACACGAGAGTCGGCGGACGGGAAATCTCCATCTGCCGGGCGGAGGGCCACGCGGACGTCCGCTGCGAAGTCGGCTGGCTGGCGTTGCAGCCCCAGGTGCTCAGCATGAACACGGAGGTGATCTCGGCAGAAGTCACCACGCTGTCTGCAGCCCTGGTCACGGCCGATCTCTTGGGCACCCCGGAGCTGAGCAGGCTGGTGGTCACGGTGCAGCTCTCATCGCTTGCACAGAACATGGAGCCCGGATACCGCGAAGGCTTTGGCGCGGGCCCAACCGTTCGTTCAAGGAATTGTGATCGCCGTACCGGCCCTTTGCAGGGGCGCTGCCCCGTTCTCGTCACATCCTGCCGTAAACGTTCCCACCGAAGAAAGGCAGGGGTATGGGGATGAAATTTTCACTTTCGCGGCGCGGTTTCCTGGCAGGAAGCGCCGCGCTGTGTGCATCCGCCATTGACGCCTCGGCCCAGAACCAGAGCCTGATTTCCGACGTGGAGCGGTTTCTGAGGACACTCGACCAACAGGCTCCCGCTGCGGGAGATGAACTCGATTTCGACCCCGCCCTGCTGCCGCCGCCTGAATCGGAGATCGACTTTCCGATCGAGCCGATCAGCCTGTCCGACATCGAGCCGCGCAACCAGCCGCAGATCGTGGAGTTCGTGGGCAGCGAGCCGCTTGGCAGCCTCGTGGTCGATCCTGACGATCGCTTCCTGTATCACGTGCTGGCCCATGGGCACGCGCGCCGTTATGGCGTCGGCGTCGGCCGGGCGGGCTTCGCCTGGTCTGGCGTGGCGACGATCGGCATGAAACGGCGGTGGCCGCGCTGGGTGCCTCCGCGCACCATGGTCGAGAGGGATCCGAAAGCCCGGAAATGGGTGAATGGCCAGCCGGGCGGACCGGACAATCCGCTGGGCGCACGCGCACTCTACCTGTTCGCCGACGGCAAGGACACGCTCTACCGCATCCACGGCACCAACGAGCCGCACACCATCGGCAAGGCCGTCTCCTCGGGCTGCATCCGCATGCTGAACCAGGACGCCGCCGAACTCTTCGAGAGGGTGATCACGGGCACCATCGTGCAAGTACGTCCCTCGCGGGCCGAGCAGGTCTGAGCCCCGACCCCGGGTTGCGATGACGTGCGTCTCGCCGAGAGCTAGGAGGTCACGCCGGTCAGCATGACCTTCTCCGGCGCATGCAGCGCGATGCGGCCATCACCGCCAGCCGAGACGGTATGGATATAGAAATGCGTATCATCTGAATCGGTCGCATCCATCACCGGTGAAGGTGCGGAGATGATGATAAGCTCTCCCGCCGTTCCGATCCACTCCGTGTGACGGTGGCCATGCATGAGGATGGCGCGGCCGCCCAGCCTCTGCAGCCGCCGCACCACATAGCTGCCATTGATCAGCGCCGTGCCGATGCGTTCTGAAAGCGCATGCGCGGGGGTTGGATATTCCACCAGGTGGTGATGCAGCGCGATGATCCAGCGCGCGCGGGGATATTGCGCGGCCGACGCCTCGATGGCGCGGGACTGCGCCAGCGAGATCATCCCCAGCGCATTGGTGAAGGAGAAATGCGTGGCGGCATTGGAGTTGAGCACCAGCATGCCAAGGCCCTCCGCGTTCTCGGGCGGCAGGATCATCGGATAGGCAAGCTCGGCCACATCCGAGAGGCGGCGCGACAGGCGGCGTGACCCGCGGTCCGCGAATTCCGCGAAGGCCTCACGGTGTGGTTCGAGATAGCTTTGGAGCAGCGGCCCGGATTTTCCCGCCGCCAGATCGAAGACGCGGGCGCGCGTGCCCTGAAGTTCAGAGAGTGCCGAGAGCATGCGCAACTGGCGCAGCCGCTTCAGCGGGCTGCCGGGCAGTTCGAGCCGTGCGGGATTGGCGCGGTCGACGACGTTCAGATCATGATTGCCGGGAAGGCCGACCATCCGCTCCCGCAGCTGCGGATAGGGCGCCAGCGTGTCGAAGAAAGCCGCCCACTCTGTGGAGGATCCGGCATCGGTGAGATCACCAGACACGAGGATGATGTCGATCGGATCGCGCGCGTGAATCTCTGCAAGCCGTGCGAAGGCCTGTGCGAGGCGGTGGTTGCCGCGCGGGCCCGAGCGGCCGCTCTCGATCCTAAAGCCATAGGGGCCCGCAACCGCATGGACATCGGAGAGATGCGCGACGCGCCAGCGCGGCGCATCGCCCGGCGGTGGGGCAAAAGCTTCAAGGTCCAGGGGCGGCGCCATGCGCGCATCGGCGATGCCCCACAGGATTGCGGCGGCGCTGAAATAGGCCGAGACGATCGCCACAGCATTGGCGATGGCAGGCCACACCAATCGCAAGGGTTCCGCGAATTCGGAGAGATTTGCCGTCCAGTGCGTGTAGGGCCAGGCCATGAGGGCGATCCACGCCGCGAAACCGCTGAGCAAGGCGGCGGAGACCAACGCGCTGATGGCGCGGATGCGGCCGTGCCCATCCGCCGCGCCATCGGGATTGAACCGCCGCTCCGCGAAATGGCGCAACGCCTCCCGCCCCACCACATAGCTGGGCTGGATGCCGAGCGCATGCAGCGACCAGAAACTGGTTTCGATGAGCCGCATCATCGAGCGGCCGCCGAACCATGCGGCAGCGAGCAGGCCAGCCAGCATGATCATGGAGCCGAACCCCATAAGCAGCAGCGGCAGCTGTGCCGAGACCTTGCCGAGCCACAGCGAAACGAGCAGCGGCAGGAAGCCCAGCGCAGGTCCCGGCAGGCCGATAAGCAGGATCCAGGCCGCGAGCAGCTTGGGCAGGCTGACCTCCGCCAGCAGGCTGCCAGCAAGCGACACGAGCGAGCGCTGCTTGGTGCTCGAGGCATCGTCTTCCACATCGCCATTGCGCGGATCCAGCAGGGGCTTCATGATCAACTTTCTTAAAGCAAAGAGGACGGTCTCCATGAACGGAAAGCTACCCGGCAGCGGCGCCGCACAGGCCGGGCTTTCCACCATAGGCGGCCTGCTGCTCGTCAGCACCACAATACTCCTGCTGGGCGCCCTGTCATGGGGAGAGATGGTCTTCGCGCCCGCCGCCTTCTCCATCTTCATCGTCATGGTGGTTTGGCCCCTGCAGGCCTATCTGCAGGCGCGCATGCCGCGCATGCTGGCGATCCTGATCACCGTGGTGGTGACCATCGTCTGCGTGGCGGTCCTGCTGACACTCTTTGCCTGGGGCATGAGCGTGGTCGGACAATGGCTGATCCGCAATGGCGCGCGCTTCCAGGCCATCTACCAGACCGCGACCGGCTGGCTCGAAGGGCATGGCTTCGTCGTTGCGGGCCAGTTGGCCGACACATTCAACATGTCATGGTTCGTGCGCATGGTGCAGACAGCGCTGGCCCGCCTCAACGGCCTTGCCGGCTTCGCAACGCTGGTCTTCGCCTTCGCGGTGCTGGCACTTCTGGAGGTCGAGGACCTGGCCAACCGGCTCAAAGCCGCGGGCAGCCGCTTCGGCGGCATCGACGTCATCGCGGTAGGGCGCGAGACGGCAAGCCATTTCCGCAAATACATGCTGGTGCGCACCGCCGCCAGCGTGGTGACGGGCGCCATCGTCTGGCTGGTGGCCTATATGGTCGGACTCGAACTGCCCGCCGCCTGGGCCGCCATCGCATTCACGCTCAACTATATTCCCTTCATCGGCCCGCTGGTTGCAACCGTGCTGCCGGCACTCTTCGCGCTGGTGCAGTTCGAATCCTATGAGGTCGCACTTCTGGTGCTCGTCCTGTTCACCGTCATGCAGTTCATCATCGGCAGTTATCTCGAACCTGTCTTCACCGGTTCCACCCTGTCGATCTCGCCCTTTGCGGTGATGTTCGTGGTGTTCCTGTGGAGCATGCTGTGGGGGCTGACCGGCGCCTTCATCGGCGTGCCGGTTCTCGTCGCGGTGCTCACCGTGTGCAGAAGGCTCCCCTCCATGCAATGGCTCACCGTCATGCTCGCCGGCGGCAAGGGTTGAGATTCGCTAGCGCGACCTGACGAGCCCCGAGAAGCCCGCGATTGCCAGCAGACTCAGCGCCCATCCGACCATGGCCTGGATATAGAAATAGCCCATGGCGAGTGAGCCCCATCGCTTCGTCGCGTCGGGGCGCCAGTATTCCTTCTGGCCGATCTCAAGCACGGGGAACAGCGTGTCGAGCGAAAACATCCAGGCATTGAAGGCCGGATAGCTCGAGGCCTCGGGCTGGGCGAGGAAGCAGTGGAGTTGGGATTGTCCGGGAGATGCACGCCCGGTGGCCGGCCCCGTGGCAAGCGTCCGCGCCTCGCCCTCGGGCGCGCCGCACATGAGCCACTCCGCCGAGCGCAGCACGAAGGGGCTGTTTGGCTTGATGGCGGATTGCGCCTGCGCGAAAGCGAACACCGCAACGCCCAGGCCCCAGAACAGCAGCAGCCACGCGAAGGACAGCAGCGGCCTTCTCCCATAGCCCAGCGTCACGCCGAGCAGGCCATCCTTCACAGAGAGCAGGAAGCGCCGTAGCGGCTCCTTGGTACGGGTCCGGCGGGCGGCGCGCTGCAGGCGCTCCTTCTCCACCAGCACGGTGCGCGCATCCTCGTCATGCCCCATCTCGCGGAACACATGGGCAAGCTGCTCATAGGGCTGCGGCCAGAAATCCTCGCCCCAGCGCTCCGGTGATTGCCGTGCCAGCCACTGGAGCCGCCGCTCCGCATCCATCGGTCCGCCAATCAGCGCATTGTAGAGGCAACGGTTGAGGAGCAGGTCACGCTGCTTCGGCCAGGACGCTTCATCATCATGCAGCGTATCGACCGATGCCCCGGTAAGGTCGAGCGCGCCCTTGATCTCGGCCCGCCCGCGCAGCAACAACCCGCCACGCACCACGGTGCGGTTGAGGTGCAGCGCTTCCCCATCCGGGTGTGACAGCCTCGCACCCGTGAGATCGAGATCGCCATCGAGCTGGGCGGACGTCATGCGCGTTTCGCCAGCGATCACGGCGCCACGCAGCTCCACGGACTTGACCTCGATGCCATCGGCAACCAGCGCGGTGCCCCCCGGATAAGAAATCGAAGCGCCATCGAGGCTCAGATTTCCGCCGAGGCGGCTGCCGGACAGGCGCACCTCGCCTGCAACCTCCGCACCCTTGAGCGATACGCCGCCGCGCGCCTCCAGCCGGTCCGCCTGGAGCCCCGGAAGCAATGAGCCGTCAAGGAACAGATTGTCGATCACCGCATATCGCAACACCGGCACCGCGTCGAAGCGGCAATCCTTGAGGCCAATGTCGCGCGGAATGCGTGCGCCCTCGAGATCCAGCACGCCGGAGATCCAGCCGCCCGAAACGCGCACGCCCTTCTCATGCGGCCGGTGCGTCTCGTCGCCACCGAGGATAAGAAAGCGCAGGAACGCTGCGCGCACCAGGCGCGCCGGATCGTCCGTCTCCGGACGAAGCCCGTCACCCAGCCGGTCGAACTCGCCCACACCCAGATCAGCGAGGATGCGCCCCTCAGCCGGGGTGAGCGGCTTCAGCGCTTCGAGCGGCGAGCCCGGCATGCACGCTTCAGCCCGGTCCGAGCGGGATGCCGAACATGTTCCACACGATCAGCAGCAGCGTCCAGATGACGAGCAGCACCATGGTATAGGGCAGCATGAGCGCCACGATGGTGCCGATGCCCGCATCCTTCACATATTTCTGCGCGAAGCCCACCATCACCGCGAGATACACGTTCAAGGGCGTGATGACGTTCATCGGGCTGTCGCCGACGCGGTAGGCCGCAAGCACCAGGTTCGGGTCGCCGCCCAGCCGCATGAACAGCGGAATGAAGACGGGCGCCAGGATCGCCCACTTGGCGAGTGCACCGGTGAGGATGATGTCGATCAGCGCCACGACGATCACGAACAGGATGATGTAGCCCGTCGCCCCGATCGGCACGTTCTGCAGGAAGTCGGCGAGGTTCACCGCCATCACGGTCGCAAGATTCGTCCAGTTGAAGAAGGCGATGAAGTTCGCGATCACGAAGAGGAGGAAGATCATGCCCGCGAGGTTGCTCCAGGTCTTGGTGACGAGCGCGATCGCAGCGGTGACGTTCTTGATGGTGCCGGCACCGCGGCCATAGGCATAGCCAATCACCAGGAACAGCAGGCTGATCAGCACGATCAGCGCGCTCATGAAGGGCGAGCCGGACATGATGCCGCCCGTCATCTGGTTGCGCAGGATGCCCCAGGGAATGGGCGGAGCAGTGAGCAGCAGGACAACCGCGACGAAGCCGAGGAAGGCGCGCCCCGCGAACTTGAGGCCGCGCTGCTCGCTCTCGGAAAGGCCCTTCGACTCCTCGATCTTCACGCCGCCGCCATAGGGGCCAAGCCGCGGTTCGACGAAGCGCTCGGTGATGACGGTGCAGATGATCGCCATGAGGATCGAGGAGACTATCATGAAGAACAGATTGCCGACCAGCGTGATCTGCAGGTTCGGATTGACGGTGCGGATCGCGTCGTTGGTGACCTCCGTCAGCAGCGCATCAGTCGGCGTCACGAACATGTTGACGAGGAACACCGCGGCAACGCCCGAGAAGCCAGCCGCGAGGCCGGCGAGCGGATGGCGGCCCATGCTGTGGAAGGCAGCGGCAGCCAATGGGACAAGCACAAGATAGCCCGCATCTGCCGCGATGGATGACAGCACACCCACCATCACGATCATGAAGGTGAAGATGGAGCGCGGCGCGATGGCGACCAGCTTGCGCACCAGTGTAGCAATGAGCCCGGACTCCTCCGCAATGCCCACACCGATCATCGCAACGAGGATGACGCCCACGCCAGTGAAGCCCAGGAAATTGGCAACCGGGCTCGTCAGCATGAAGCGGATGCCGTCGGGCGAGAGCAGGCTCCTGACCGATGTCGTTTGCTCCACGATGTCGCCCACCGCCTCGTCATAGGCGTCATAGGTCACGGTCGTGCCCAGCGCCCCAAACAGTGCGGAGAAGGCGATGATGATTGCAATCAGGATGAAGAAGATAATCGCTGGGTGCGGCACCATGTTGCCGACCCGCTCGACGGTGGCGAGGAAGCCCGTCGCAGCCTTCGGATCCGGCGTTGCGCCTGCGGTCTTGCTCATGTCAGAAACTCCAGACGAAGGGGATGTAGAAGGTCGCCACCACGAAGAACCAGATCATCAGCGGCAGGCCGAGCTTCCAGTAATCGCCGAAGGCATAACCGCCGGGGCCCATGACCATGAGGTTGGTGGGCGTGGCGATAGGGGTGAGGAAGGAGGCCGCGGCAGCAACCGCCGTCGCCATCAGCACCGGTTCGGGCGACATGCCAAGCACCTTGGCGGAAGCTACGCCGATGGGAATAACGATCAGCGCGGTCGCCGTGTTGGAGATAAGCTGGCCCAGCACCGCAGTCAGGATGAACAGCCCGCCCAGCAGCGCATAGGGGCCATAGTCTCCCACGGCCGCAACGAGATGCTGCGCCAGCAGTTGCGCGGCGCCAGTGACCTCCATCGCGGTCGAGAGCGGCATCATCGCCGCCACCATGATGACCGTGGTCCAGTTGATGGCGCGGTAGGATTGCTCGATGTTCATGATGCCCGAGAGTACGACCGCACCTGCCGCAAGCATGCCGGCGACCGCCGTCGGCACGATGCCGGTGGCAAGCAGAAGAACCATCGCCACGAGAATGACTACCGCCTGCTTGGCGCCGGGCCCCATCGGCACGGCCTGGCGGCGCACCAGCTCGGGCGAATTCACAACGAGCACGTCGGGATCGGCAAGGCGCTCGTCCAGCGCCTGCCAGGTGCCCTGGAGGAGAAGCGTGTCGCCAACCTGGAGTTCGATCTCAGCGGCGTCGAGCGTCACGCCCGCGCGCGAGACGGAGAGGATGATGAGATCGCCGCTTTCCGTCACCATGCCCGGAAACGCCTTGCTGCCGATCAAGCCCGAGCGCGGTGGAATCACCACTTCGGCCAGGCCGGAGCTGCGGTTGAACAGCGTGTTTCCGCCCTCGCCCGTGTCAGCTTCCTCGCGCAGCGCCAGGTGTGCGCTGGCAGCGAAGCGCGCTGCCGCATCGGCATCGCCCTTGAGGATCAGATAGTCGCCCGGCGCAACCGTCTCGCGGCGGAGCGGCATGCCTGACTTGCCGTCCTGCGCGGCCACGAATTCGAGGCCGTGCTCGGCCTGCAGGCCCGCGAGGCTGTCCCGCGCCGTGCCGGCGAGCGGCGAGCTGGCCTTGACGCGCATGCGGAACACCCCGCTCGACAGGCCATATTGCTCGATCAATGTCTGCGCATGGCGGCTGAAGTCGGCGGGCATCGAGGCGCCGTTGCGGAACGGCAGCAGCTTCTCGCCGAACAGCACGATGATCGCCATGGTGCCGAGAAGAAGCGGCACGCCGACAAGCGCGTATTCGAAGAAGCTGAAGCCGCCATAGCCGGCATCGCGCGATGCTTCCGAGACCAGCACGTTGACGGGCGAACCGGTCAGCGCCAGCAGCGAGCCCGCATGCGCGGCGAACACCAGCGGCATGAGCAGCTGCGAGGAATTAAGCTTGAGCCTCACCGCGATCACCACGACGACCGGCAGCAGGGCGGCAATGGCGCCGTTGAGGCTGATGATGGCGGTGAGCAGTGCCCCCAGAGACATCATCAGCACCAATAGCCTTGTGCGGCTGTCCTCGCCCGCCTTCTCGATGAGCAATTGGCCTGCCCATGCCGTGACGCCGGTCTTTTCGAGTGCGGCTGAAACGACGAACAGCGTGGCGATGAACATCACCGCCGGATCACCATATCCGGCAAGGGCATCGGGCAGCGACAGCAGTCCGGTGGCCCACAGCGACAGCCCCACCGCCATGGCGACGACCACGACCGGCAACTTATTCGCGACGAACAATACAACCGCAACGGCAATGATCAGAAAAATGATGGTCACATCGTTCAAGCGCGTTCCCCCCTGGCCGTCCGGCCGTGCAGTTCGGCCTGCCCCTAGCTTCACGCTGGGTTGGCCGAACTATCCGCCTTCGCGGATCAATTGTAAAGGTGTGAGTCAACAAAATGTGATTATGTTCTGACTAATCGATTATTCTGGCATATCCTGCAAGACGTTCTGCGGTCAGTTTATCTCACCATGTGACGGCTTGACGATAACATGCGCTGCTGACTGCGCATGTGGGCATTGTTTATGACCCGTCTCCCCACTATAGCTGAACGCTGCAACTTGGGAGCTAACTTGAGCGATAGTGAGCTCATACTCGCGATCATCGCGGTGGTGGTAGGGCTGTTCATCTGGGGCCGCCTGCCGGTGATGCTCGTGGCGCTGATGGTGCCGCTCGCCCTGTTCCTCTTCGGCATCCTGCCGCTCGACCAGGTGTTCTCGGGCTTTGGCGATCCGGTCATCATCTTCATCGCTGGCCTGTTTGTGGTTGCCGCCGGGCTCGAGGCCACGGGCGTCACCGCATGGGTCAGCCAGTGGACATCACGCACGGTGGGATCGAGCCCGTTGAAACTGTCCATCTTCACCGTGCTGATCGCCGCCTTGCTGAGCCCGCTGATCAGCCAGAGCGGGGCGGTCGCCGCATTGGTGCCGGTCGTCGTGCTGCTGGCGCTGCGCATGGGAGAATTGCCGTCAAAATTCCTCATGCCGCTGGCCTTCGCCTCCGCCGCGGGATCGAAGCTCGCCCTGACCGGCACGGCAAAGAACGTCCTGATCTCCGACGCCGCCGCCGATGCAGGCTACGGCGGCTTCGGGTTCTTTGAATTCGCCTGGGTCGGCGTGCCGCTGCTCATCGGCACGGTGCTGATCGTGGCGCTGCTTGGCCCACGCCTGCTGCCGGAGCGCAAGTCGGCCAACTTACCTGAAGACTTCGGCGCGCATGCACGCACGCTGACGGAGCAATATGCCGTGAGCGGCAACGCACGGCTCTTTGGATTGCGCAACGGCTCGCCCCTCATTGGCAAATCGCGCGAAGAGGTTGCATCTGAATCCGGAATTGGCCTCGTCGCCGTGCCGGGCGCGGCATCCGGCAAGCCGGCGTCGAAGAGCTTCGCCGCGGGCGACATGCTGGTGCTGAACGGCAGTCCGGAGGACGTGGCCCGCTTTGCCAAGGCGAACCGCCTTGAGGCGATGCCGGAGGAAGACGGCACCGTCGCCGACATGCTGTTCAACCGGCACTCGGGTCTCGCCGAGGTCGTCGTCAAGCCGCGCTCGAAGCTCGTGGGCACGGTCATGTCACCCGGAACGCTGACGGAGAGCGGGGAGATCGTGGTCGTTGCGATCCAGCGCAACGGACAGGAACTGAGCGCCACCGGCTTGGGCGAGGAATCCCGTTCCGCCGGCGTGTCGCTCCAGGCCGGTGATCATCTCTTGCTTCAGGGCACATGGCGTGCGCTGGACCGCATCGCCACCAGCCGTGACGTGCTGGCAATCGATTCACCCGATGCGGTACGCCGCCAGGCCGTGCCGCTCGGCCCCGGCTCCACCATGATGCTGGCGATCCTCGCCGCCATGGTGCTGGTGCTGGCAACCGGCATCCTGCCTGCACCTGTGGCTGTGCTGCTCGCGGCAATGGCGGTCATCGCCACAGGAATTCTCGCCGTGCCGCAGGCCTACCGCGCCATCGACTGGAACACGGTGGTGCTGGTGGCCTCGATGCTGCCGCTGTCAATGGCCATGTACCGTTCAGGCGCCGCAACACAAATGGCCGAACTTCTCGTCAGCACCATCGGGCATGCGAATCCCGTCATGTTGCTTGCCGGCCTGTTCCTGTTCACCGCCATTCTGGGTCAGGTGATTTCAAACACCGCCACGGCCATGATCGTAATCCCGATCGCGATCACGGCCGCGGCAGACATGGGGCTGTCGGCAAAGCCGGTGCTCATGTCGCTGAACGTCGGCGCCTCGGCCGCCTTCCTCACACCGGTCGCCACGACATCGAACCTCATCGTCTTTGGACCGGGCGGATACCGCTTCGGCGATTACTGGCGGCTCGGCATCGTGCTGATGGCGCTTTACTTCATCATCGCCGTCGTCTGGGTGCCCATCGTGTGGAAGCTCTGACATGACGGGAAAAACAGTGCCGCGACTTTAAAATGATTGAACTCAACCAAACCAAGGAAGGACTAAACATGTCATCGCCAGCCGATCTTCTGGATGCCAAGGCCGCCGAGGCCCATCTGCTCCGCTTTCTCGCCGTCGATGGCGTCACCGGCGAGGAAAAGGCCATCGCCGATGCCGTAATCGATGAACTCCTGAAGGTGGGCGTGCCCAAGAGCGCTATCCGTTTCGACGACGCACACACGCGAATCCCCGTGCCGACCCAGACCGGCAATCTCATCGTCGACCTGCCGGGAACGGCGGAAGGCCCGCATCTGCTGTTCTCCACGCATCTCGACACCGTGCCGCTCTGCCGCGGCGCCAAGCCGAAGGTCGAGGGCCGCCGCGTGGTCTCTGACGGAACGACCGCCCTCGGTGGCGACAACCGCACCGGCTGCGGCGTGCTCGTCAGCCTCGCCGAGACGCTGATCAAGCACAAGCTGCCGCATCCCAACATCACGCTGCTCTTCACCGTGCGCGAGGAGAGTGGCCTTCATGGCGCGCGCGAACTGAACCCCAAGGATCTCGGCGGCGCTGTCATGTGCATCAACGTCGACAGCCAGAAGCCGGAAGACGTCGTCACCGGCGCCGTCGGCCAGGAGAACTGGGAGGTCGAGATCAAGGGCCGCGCCTCGCATGCAGGCCTCGCACCCGACAAGGGCATCTCGGCAACACTCGTCGGCGCGCTGGGCCTGGCCAATGCGCGGCGTGACGGCTGGTTCGGCAAGGTCGAGAAGCCAACCGGCAAGGGCACGTCCAACGTCGGCATCTTCGGCGGCAAGGACGGCAAGCCCGCGGGCGACGCCACGAATGTGGTGACGGACTATGCCTGGCTGCGCGGCGAGGCGCGGAGCCCGGAGCTCACCTTCGCGGGCGAGATCGCCGAAGCCTTCGCCAAGGCTTTCGAGGAAGCGAAGCAAGCCGTGAAGGCAACCGATGGCGCGGTGGCGGAAGTCAACTTCACCCACGTCAGGGCCTATCCGCCCTTCCACCTCGCCGACGATGCACCCGTGGTGCGCCGCGCCGCGAAGGCCATCGAGGCGCTGGGGATGAAGCCCAATCTGATGTTCTCGCCCGGCGGCCTTGACGCCAACTGGCTGGACAAGCACGGCATCCCCACCGTCACCATCGGCGCCGGCCAGCGCGAGGTGCACACGGTGAAGGAATATGTCGAGCTCGACGAATATGTCATGGGCTGCAAGATCGCCGTGCTGGCGGCCACACAGAAGGGCTGATCACATCCGTCAGGGCGCCATTGGCGTCCTGACGGTTTTCCGTTGCATCGCAGTCACAGGCTGACGTGGTCACCACCCCGCGGGCGGCGAGGGGTCACCACCGAACGCAGTTGCGATAATAGCGATTGTAATATGTGTTCCAGCGGCTGTTGGATGCCACCAGCCCGGCCCCGCCACCAATCAAAGCACCACGGCCCGCACTGCGGGCTTTGTTCCTGCGGCTCTGGCTCGCGATGCTGCCCACTGCCGCGCCCGTGGCTGCGCCAGCCGCCGTCGTTCGCCGTGCATGCCTGTTGGCGTAGCGCTCAGCCCGTGCGGAACAGTAGTTGCTACGGTCCCTGGCCGTCCAGTTGCCGCTTGTATGGGCGTTTGCAACGCCGGAAACACCTGGCGCGCCGATTGTGAACACAGGCAAAACGGTCATCGCTGCAATCAGAATTCCCGTCAGCTTGATCATGATGGTGCTCGTCTCAGGATGATGGCTCAGTTCGTTCAAGGTAAACTTGGGCGCGGCACGAAGATCGTCAGAAGAAAAAGCGCACACCTGTCAGCACACCATAGGCGTCCTGATAATCTGCAAGGTCATCGTCATAAGTGAACTTGCGCACGCCGCCATAGACATCGATCGAAAACGCATCGAAGGTCTGGACGCCATAGACGCCGTAGTTGATCGTCTCGGCGCCGTCCGAGAGGAAGTCCCAGCCATTGTAGTAATCGACCGAGAGTGAGGTCGCGCCAATGTCGAAGACCTGGTTCCGCCAGCCCGCGCGGCCCCAGACATAGCTGGCCCCATCGATCTGCTGTCCGGCCGAGAGTGCGAGATTGAGTCCCGTGGGCGTGTGGACGATGGTGCCAGAACCAGCGAGCCCCTCCGCGCCGTCCCCGTCGGGGTTGTCCAGCCACTGGTAGCCGATGGCGGCGCGCACCGCGAAGTCACCAAGCTCGCCAGTCCAGCGCGCGGCGACGTCGTAGTAATCCCTGTTGTCCGTCTCATCGATGATGTTGATGCCATAGGAGGTGGACAGCATCACGCCGCCGGCGACCGGCGTGTCATAGCGCGCACGGAAGCGCCTGGCGCCGTCGAAGCTGCTGTTCACCGCCCCGATGCTGACATTGGTCAGATTGCCATCGCTGTCACGGAACCGGAATGCGCCAAAGCCGTCAGACGAATCCGTCGCACCGGCGTGGAAGGTGAAGGAATCATCGAGCCCCGCCGTACCGTCCGAGGCGGAGCTGCCCTGCCCGAGTGACAGCGTGCCATAGCGCGAGTCTGCTGCCATCTCGAACCAGCGCAATGCAGTGCTCTGCCAGTCGATCCACTCCGGCGTGAAGTCCTGCGCCACGGCCGCGCTGCTGCGCAGGCCGAGGGCGGTCTCGAAGCGCAGACGCAGTGTCACGTCGCCGGACGGCTGCACGAGCGTGAAGCCTAACCGCGAGTTCCAGTTTCCATTGTCAACGATGCCGCTGGTGGTCTCCTCGCCGTCATCGAAGCTCTGGAACACCGGGCTGAACTGACCGTAGAAGGTCATCACCCCGCCGGAATAGAGATTGAAAGTCAGCGGCGGTTCATAGATCTCCGACTCGATCGGGATGTCTCCGACGGCGGCATCATAGTCGAAGTCCTCCTCCGCCGCGGGGTCCTGCGCGGCCGCGGCCTGAACCAAGACCGCCAGCGCACATAGCATGCAAGTTCCTGCAAGTAAATTTCTCATAAGTCCCCCAGATGTGACAAGAGCGTGAAAATCAGCATGACGAACACGAGGAGCGAGGCCGCAACGGGCCAGCTGCGCGAGGCCGTCTCGAAGCTGGAAAGGCGTGCGGCTGTCCACGCCGCGGCCGGCTCGCACAACCAGCCGATGCGTGCGGCAACATCGGCGCGCGGCGCGATGGCGCTGGTGGGCTGGCCTGATGTCATGAGGCCGGCAAGCGCCAGGCCCCAGCTGATCAGCAGCCCGGCGGCAACCGGCCAGCCCAGATCGAGGAGGACTGCAGGCGTCAGCGCATAGCCCGCCGCAAGGCCGGTGAGGATGTCGAAGAGCAGCCAGGGCAGCAGCATGGCCAGCAGGAAGATGAAGAGCCAGGCCTGGCGCCCGCGCGCCGCCCCCGCATCGGCAGCGGGCGCGATGGCGCGGATCAGGCGGATGAAGTGCAGCATCAACAGCGTGCTGCCGATGGCCGCAGCAGCGAAGTTGAGGCTTGCCGCGCCATCGCCAATCAGTGGCTTGACGGAGAGCTTCGCCAG
Source organism: Hyphomicrobiales bacterium (assembly GCA_040379425.1). Classification (GTDB taxonomy): domain Bacteria; phylum Pseudomonadota; class Alphaproteobacteria; order Rhizobiales; family Aestuariivirgaceae; genus Aestuariivirga. Next base: position 11,339 of record JBEILC010000014.1, on the reverse strand, counting down.
CGCGCCCCCAGTCAGCGGCAGGCCCGCGAAGCCGAGTGCGGCGAGCCCCGATGTGACGAGGACGAGCTGGCGCGCGCGCTGCGGCCCGGCCTGCGCCAGCGCGTTGATGGCGAGGAACAGCCCGCCCTTGGTCAGCACATGGTAGAGCGCATAGAAGCCCACCAGCAGCGAGGCGCCGGCACTGCCCGTGGCGAGGCCAGCCCCCAGCAGTGCCGCCATCTGGCCGAGCTGGCTGACGCTCGAATAGGCCAGCACGCTGCGCGGATTGCTCTGGAACAGGCCCGCCACCACGCCATAGAAGGCGGAAAACAATCCTGCCACGAACAGCGCCATGCCCCAGCCCTGGAGCCCTGCCTCGAAGGGCAGGAACTGCATCAGCCCGATGAGGCCTGCCTTCGAGGTTGCCCCGCTCAGCACGGCGGTCGCCAGCAGCGGGCCCGATGCATAGCTGAGCGGCATCCAGCCATGCAGCGGCACGAGGCCGATCTTGAGGCCGAAACCCAGGATCAGCAGCGCGATGATCGCATCGCGGAAGGGCGAGGCCGAAAGTGCGGCGACGCCATCGGCAATCAGCAGGCTCTGGCCCGGCGCGCCCGCCGCCAGCAGCACGAAGGCGGCGAGCAACAATGCCTCGCCAATGAGCGCAGCCGCCAGCGTGAGCCGGCCGGCGCGCCGTTCCTCATCCCCGCCATCCCACACGATCAGGCCATAGGCGGGAAGGCTGGCGGCGGCATAGAGCAGATAGAAGCCCGCGAGATCCGCCGCGGCAAAGACGCCAAGGCTGCCCCACAGCGTGAGGAGCCACCACATGGCGAAACGCGGCGCGCCCTCGCGGTCCTTCAGCCAGCGGCTGGCCAGCGCACCCGCGGCCATCCAGATCAGGGCAGACGCGGTGAGCAACAATGCAGCCGGGCGGTCAAGGTCGAAGGCCCAGCCGCCGGGAAGGCTCGCTGTCCACTCCGGGTTCCTGCCGCTCGCCAGGGCCAGCAGCAGGCCGGGCAGCGGCGCCACGGCCAGCAGGCTCACGACGCGCGCCTTGAGCGGCGTCACGAGCAGCAGAAGCATCATCACCAGCGGCAGGCCGAGACTCAGGATGAGAAGCAGGGTCATGGGACTCTCCCGATCCCCAGCACGGACATGGGCCCGAGCGGCAGCAGGCCCAGCGCCAGCGCGATGCAGGCAAGGCCCAGCGCCACCGCCTGCTGCATGCCGGCCACCGGCGTCACGGTGAGGCCATGCCGGGGCTCCGCCATCATGCGGCCCAGCACGCGGAACACATAGGCCCCGGCCAGCACGCCGCCGGTGATGATCACCGCGGCCCAGAACCAGTGCCCCTGCCCCAGTGCCGCCATGAGCAGCATCCACTTGGCACTGAAGCCGCCGCTCGGCGGAATGCCCATCAGCGACAGGCCACTCACCGCGAAGGTAAGCACGACGAGCGGCAGCCGCCGCGCCAATCCGCCCAGATCGTTGATCCTGTCATGACCAAGCGCCTCCGCCACCACGCCCGCCGCCATGAACATCGCGGCCTTGGCGAAGGCATGCGCCACCACCTGCATCCAGCCGCCGGTCCACGCCGTGCCGGACAGCCACGCCTCGCCCGGTACGGCAGGCAGAAGCGTGAAGACAAAGAACATGTAGCCGATCTGCGCCACCGTCGAATAGGCAACAAGCAGCTTGAGCCGCGCCTGGGCGAGCGCGCTGATGCTGCCGATGATCACCGCCGCCGCACCGAGCGAGGCGAGGAGCTGCATCGCCGCGGGCTCGCGGAGTGCCGGAAGCGCGTCGAACCACAGCCGTGAGAGCAGGAACAGGCTGCCCTTCACCACGAGGGCCGAGAGCACCGCACGGCCCGCCGCAGGCGCACCCGCATGGGCGGGCGGAAGCCAGAGGTGGAAGGGAAACAGCGCCGTCTTGGCAAGAAGCCCCGCCGTGGCGAGGCCCGCAGCCAGCAGCATGAGCCCATCGGGCTTCACGCGCGCCGCCAGCATGGCGATGTCGAGCGTGCCATGGGCGCCATAGATCAGCACGATGCCGAGCAGATAGAACATCGACCCGAAGACCGCGAAGAGCAGGTAGCGCAACGCCGCGCGCAGCGTCTCCGCACTGCCCTTGAGGCTGACGATGGGGATCGCCGCGAAGGTGAGCAGTTCGAGCCCGACATAGAGCGTGAAGAGATCGGAGCTGGTGAACAGCAGATTCAGTGCTGCGCCGATGGCGAGCAGCGAGGACAGGAACACCAGTGAGGCGCGCCGCTCCTTGCCATCCGCCGCGGACCCGTCGTCGCGCCAGGCGAAAGCCCCGGCGGCGGCGGCAATCAGGCTCGCGGTCAGCATCATCACCGCCGATATGCCATCCGCCCGGAGCGCGATGCCGAGCGGCGGCGCCCATCCGCCGACGACATAGCCGAGCGGCTGGCCCGTCTCAACGACGAGGACGAGCACGCGGAGCGCGATCAGCACCTGCCCCGCCAGCATGAGCGCCGCGGCGCGCGGTCCCCAGCGCCCGCCCAGCACGAAGAGGGCGATGATCGCCGCCGCCGGCAGCACGATGCCGAGCACCAGGAGGAAACCTCCTGCCGTCGGGTCCACGGCAGCGCTGGCCTGAAGTGGCATCATGCGCTGTCATCCCTGGGCGGCGGTTGCGGCTCCTCGAGGCTGGCGCTGCCCTCCTCCGCATGAAGCCTGAGGAGGAGCGCGATGGCGATGGCAGTTGCGGAGAAGGCAACGACGATGGCGGTGATGACGAGCGCCTGCGGAACCGGATCGCCGCCCAGCCCCAGTGCCGCGCCACGCCGGGCGATGACGCCGAACAGCAGGAATATGCCCGACCCCAGAAGGTTGAGACCCAAGAGCTTGCGCAAGGGGTGCGGGCTGGCGATCAGCCCATAGACGCCCAGTCCCGTCAGCGCGGCACCCGCAAGCCAGTAGAGATCGGCGGCGCTCATGTGACCCTCCGGCCTTGCGGCGGCCCGGCGACGAGCAGCCCGAGGATCACAGCGATCGACAGCGTCAGGGCCAGTTCCATCACCACGATGAGCGGCTTGGCATAGCCCTGCGGATAGGCGAGGAACAGGCCGGGCCACAGGAAGCCGGCAAAGCCGATGATGAGGAACACCACAGGCCCCGCCACCACCGCCAAGCGCAGCCTGGCCGAGCTCACCGGCGGGAAGCGCGTGAGGCCTGCGATGACGACGAGGATCCACATCGCCGCCAGCACCGTGCCACCCTGGAAGGCGCCACCAGGCACATCAGCCCCGGCCCAGGTCATGTAGATGCCATAGGTGATGCCGATGGGCGGCAGGGTGCGCGCCAGCAGCGGCAACACGCCCTGGTTCTGCGTCAGGGGCTTCAGCACAGGAGCACTGCCCCAGTCCGCGTCGCGCGACAGCGACCAGACGCCGAGGAGCGCCAGAAGCAGCACCACCTTCTCCAGCATGGTGTCGAAGGCGCGGAACACGAAGAGGACACCGGCCACCGGGTTGCCGAGCCCGCTCTCCGGCAGGGCGGCCATGACCTGGGGCGCGAGCGAGGGCGGCTCATCGGGCAGGAGAAGGGCGAGTGCGCCAAGCGCCACCGCCACGGCGGCAGCGAGAACGGCGGCCACGGCGCGGTTCCCGAGGCTCGGCAGGCGCAGCGCATCGGGGTCCTTGCCGAAGCGCCCGGCGGCGGCGATCAGCAGCATGCTGGTCAAACCGCTGCCGACGGCGGCCTCGGTCAGCGCCACGTCGATGGCGCCGAGCCGCACCCATGCAAGAGAAAGAAGAAGCCCATAGGCGGCGAACACGATGACCGCCGTCATCATCTGCCGCGCCAGAATGCTCCAGGCCCCGGCGGCCAGCACCAGGAGGACGAGCAGGATATCGAACACCATTTCCGTCACGGCCGGTCGCTGTCCCTGACGGAACTCCCGATGAGCTGCGTGACGATGGCGCCCGAGAGCTGCACCAGCAGCCACGCGCAGACGAGCTTCAGCGCCAGCAGTACGCCGCCCTGCGGAATGAGCCCGGCAACGATCAGCCCGAGGCCCAGATTGTCGACCTTGGTCAGCGCGTGGAGACGGCTCAGCTTGTCGGGAAAGCGCAACAGCCCCACCGTTCCCGCCATGAACAGGAAGGCGCCGGCCACGACCATCACCGTGGTGAAGGCATCATGCATCATTGTCCGCCCCCCAGTTTACGAAACCGACGGAGGCGAAGACCGCGAGTACGGCCAGCATCAGCGCCACATCGACGATGGCCGGAAGCTGCAGCGCGGCCGACAGCAGCAGCAGCACGGCGACACCGCCCGAGCCGATGATCTGTGCCGCCATCAGCCGGTCGGCGGACTCGGGCCCGCGCAGGACGCGCAAGAGGCCCAGCGCGATCATCACCAGGATAAAGCCAGCGGCGGAGAGATAGAGCACGCTCATGTGACCGCCTTGCGCGAGAAGGCTGCGCGCAGCATGTCTTCTTCCGCTGCGAGCTGGGCTGCAACCGGCTGGCCATCATCCAGGCAATGAACGGCAATGCCGCCCTGCCCGTCACCGCCAAGCGGAAGCGTTCCGGGCAACAGGCTGACGAAGGTGGTGAAGGCCTGCCGCCGTGTTCCCTCGGGCAGCGACGTGCCATAGCGCACGATGCCGGCGCGGAGCGGCAGGGAGGGCGTCAGGGCCATGATGGCGACACTGGTGCCCGCAACGATGCTCTGCCACAGGAAGCGCAGGAACAGCATGACGGCCCTGGCGGGCTTCAGCGACAATTCGCCCGGCGGCAGAAGCTTGAGGCTCACGGCGCTGGCAATCACCGCCGTCCCTGCACCCGCCACAAGGTCCTTCGGACCGGTTCCGGCAAGCACGATCCAGAACAGCATGTAACCAGCCCAGCGCAGCAGGAAGGCCCATGGCGCCAGGCGTTCCACCGGGACTATTCCGCCGCGGGCGCGGACTTCGCGGCCGGCGCGCTGCCCTTGTAGCCGTCGCGCCATCCGAACCACGTCACGTAGAGCGTGGGCAGGAAGATCAGCGTGAGGATTGTGGCCACCAGCAGCCCGCCCATGATGGCGAAGGCCATCGGCCCCCAGAACACCGTGAAGGCGATGGGGATCATGCCGAGCACGGTCGAGATGGCGGTGAGGATGATCGGCCGGAAGCGCGCCGCGCTGGCATCGATCGCCGCCTCAATGACGCCCTTGCCCGCCTCGCGTTCTGCATCGATCTGACCCAGCAGGATCACCGCGTTCTTGGTGATCATGCCGAGCAGCGCGAGGATGCCGAGGATGGCGACGAAGCCCAGGGGCTTGCCCGACAACAGCAAGGCGCCGACGACGCCGATCAGCCCCAGCGGCCCTACGCTCAGCACGATGAGGAGCCTCTGGAAGCCCTTGAGCTGGAACATCAGCACCGTGAGCATGATGAAGATCATGACCGGCACGACCGCCAGCACCGAGGCCTGCGACTTGGCGCTTTCCTCGACCGAGCCGCCCGTGGCGATGCCATAGCCCGCCGGCAGTGCCGCTGCGAGTTCGGCGATCGGCTTTTCAAGTTCGCGCACCACCTGGTCGGGCAGCAGTCCTTCCCGGATGTCCGACTGCACCGTCAGGGTCGGCATGCGGCCGCGCCGCCAGACCATCGGGTATTCCTGCTCATAGTCGAAGCTGGCGAACTGCGAGAGCGGCACGGTCCGGCCGCCCGGCATCGGAACCTGCAGCGTGCGCAGGCTGTTGATCGACAGGCGCTGTTCGTCGGTGCCGCGCGCCAACACGTTGATCAGGTAGATGTCGTCGCGGATCTGCGTCACCGGAACGCCCGAGACAACGGTCTGCAGCACCTGTGCGAGGGATTGCGAACTGATCCCGAGGCGGCGCGCCTCGTCCTGGTCGATGCGGATGCGAAGCTGGCGCGCGGGCTCCAGCCAGTCGAAGTTGATGAGTTCCGTGTTCGGGTTGGCCGCCACGACGGAGGCCAGCTTCATCGCGATCTCGCGCACTTGCGATACGTCGGGTCCGCTGACGCGGTACTGCACCGGCCAGCCGACGGGCGGACCGAGCTCAAGCGGAGAGACCCGGGCGATGGCGTTGGGGAACTGCTCGGCAAGTGCCGCCTCGAGCTTCGCCTGCAGCCTGTCGCGTGCTTCCACGTCCTTCGCCACGATGACGACCTGGCTGAAGAAACTGTTGGGAAGCTGCACATTGAGCGGCAAATAGAAGCGGATGGCGCCACGGCCCACATTCGTGCTCCAGCGCTCGACATCGGGATCGTCCTTGAGCAGCGCATCGAAGCGTTCGGTCGCCTCCTCGCTGGCATAGATCGAGGCATTCTGCGGAAGCGTGATGTCGACGAGCAGCTCAGGCCGGTCGGAGGCGGGGAAGAACTGCCGCGGGATCAGCGGCAGCGCCATGAGGGAGGCGATGAACAGTCCGATGGTGATGGCGATCGTCAGGTACCTGAGCTTGATGGCGAACGACAGGAAGCCCCTGTAGGCACGCAGCACGAAGCCCGGCTCCCCGGTGCCGGCCTTGGGCGGCTTCAGGATGGCGATGCCAAGTAGCGGCGCAAAGACCACCGCCACGAACCACGACACCACGAGCGCGATGGAAACCACGGCGAAGAGCGAGAAAGTGTATTCGCCAGCCGAGCTCGCCGCGAAGCCCACGGGCACGAAGCCCGCCATGGTCACGAAAGTGCCGGCCAGCATGGCATAGGCATAGGTGCGGTAGGCGAAGGTCGCCGCGGACACCTTGTCGTCACCCTGCCCGAGCCGGCTCAGCATGGCGTCCGTCGTCGTCATCGCATCATCGACCAGCAGGGCCAGCGCGATGATGAGCGCGCCCAGCGAGATGCGCTGCATGTCAATCCCGGCGAGGTCCATGACCACGAAGACAATCGCGAGCGTCAGCGGAATGGCCGTTGCGATCACGAGGCCGGGCCGGACGCCAAGGCTGATGAAGCTCACCGCAAGAATGATACCCACGGCCTGCCACAGCGAGGACATGAACTCCGAGATGGCGGTCTCCACCGTGACCGCCTGGTCGGCAACGAGGATCGGATCGATGCCGAGCGGCAGTTCCGCCTTGGCGCTCTCCACGACCTTCGTGATGTTCTCGCCGAGCGTCAGGATGTCACCGCCGTCCCGCATGGCGATTGCCAACCCGATGGCGGGTACGCCGTTGACGCGGAACAAGGGCTGCGGCGGATCGGAATAGCCGCGCCGCACGGTGGCGATGTCGGTCAGCCGCAGCATGCGGCCGCCGACCGCGAAGTTCACATCGGCGATGTCCTGCTCGCTTTCGAACGAGCCCGACACGCGAAGCGAGATCGACTCCTCGTCGGTCTGGATCAGCCCCGCCGGGCGCACGGCATTCTGGGCCTGCAATGCGGCCAGCAATGCGGTGCGGTCGATGCCCAGTTTGGCAAGCTCGGGCATCGAGAATTCGATGAAGATCTGCTCGTCCTGGATGCCGAGGAGCTCAATCTTGGAAACGTCCGGAACGCTCAGCAGCCGCGAGCGGAGCGTTTCAACATGGTCGCGCAATTCGCGGTGGCTGAAGCCGTCGGCGGTCACGCCATAGATGATGCCGAATGTATCGCCGAACTCATCGTTGAAGCCCGGTCCCACGACGCCGGCGGGAAGCGTGCTCCGCATGTCGCCCACGCTTTTTCGCACATGGTACCAGGTGTCCGCCACCTGCTGGGCGTTGGTCTTGCCGTCGAGGTTGACGAAGACGGTGGACACGCCGGCGCGGGTGAAGCTCCTGAGGAAATCGAGATTCGGGGTTTCCTGCAGGGTACGCTCAAGGCGCTCCGTCACCTGCTTCATCGTCTCTTCGACAGTGGCGCCGGGCCATGCGGCTTGCACCACCATGGTCTTGATGATGAAGGTCGGGTCCTCGCTGCGGCCCAGCCGGTAGAAGGAGGCAAGCCCCGCCAGCACCGCGATGATCATCAGATAGACGGTGATCGAACGGTGCTTGAGCGCCCACTCGGACAGGTTGAACCCGCCGGACCTGGTCTCGCTCATGGCTGGCTTCCGATCAGCCTGACCTTCTGTCCCTCATGCAGCGCCTGGACGCCGGCCGTCACCACGATGTCGCCGGTGCCGAGACCGCTCGCCACCGCCACCAGATACTCGCCATGGCGCTTGATCTCGATCGGCCGCATCGACACGGTGAAGGCTGCGGGATCCACCACCCACACGGCGGGCTGCTGATTGCTGCGCGTCAGTGCACTCGCCGGGATCTCGATCACCGGGGCCTCAACCGTTCGCATAACGCCGTTGACCGTGGCGCCGAGACGCATTGTCTCGGGCGGATTATCGAGGCTGACCTTCACCTTGAACGTCCGTGTGACGGGGTCGGCCTGGGGCGACACCTCGCGCACATGGCCGCGCACCGTGACGGTGGGATCATCGGCAAGTGACACCGTGATCACAGGGTCGGCGGGCGCGGACCGGATGACCGGTGCCGGAACATCGAACACCGCGTCGCGCCCGTCCTGGCGCGCCACGCGCACGATCATCTGCCCGGCCTGCACCACTTCGCCAGCACCAGGGCCCACGGCGGTGTAGACGCCATCCTGGTCGGCGCGCAGTTCGGTGAAGCCCAGCAGGTCTTCCGCGGCATTGAGCCTCGCCTGTGCGGCCTCGACCTGGGAGGCTGTCGTCCGCAGGCCTTTTTCGGCCAGTTCATAGGTGGCGCGCGTCGCCCAACCCTGGCGGAACAGCGTGCTTTGACGTTCATAATGGCCGCGCGCCTGGTTGTATTGCGCTTCCGCTGCTGCAAGGGCGGCCGTGTCCGCGCGCAACTGGTTCTCTTCATTCTGTGATTCGAGCCTGGCCACCAGGTCGCCGGTCTGCACGCGCACGCCGAGCTTGCCGTTGTTCTCCAGAACCCGGCCGGAAATCCGGAAGGCCAGCGGCACCTCGTCCTCGGCTTCGATGCGCCCGGTGAGTGTGACCGTCTGCCCGCCCTGCCGCTCCTCGATCACGACGCTGCGCACCTGGCGTGCCACGGTCGTGGGCACTTCGGTGGCCTGCTCGCACGCGGCAAGCAACGTTGCAGACACAAGCAGCACGGCCGTCCTGCGCGCCCCAAAACCAAAGTTATGCATGTTCAGCCGACCCTACTTTGTTGCGCCATAGCTTAGTGACTGGAATAGCTGCTTAACAAGCATTATTTTTGCACAGCTCCTGCCGTCCGCTGTCACAATCCATGTTCTGCTATTGATATCCGAATCTTCGCAGAAATTGCGAGTTTGACCTTGCGGTCTGTCACGGGATTGTGTCTACTGCGCCCGGAAAGCATTGGGTACATCGGCCCGTTTCAATCCACATGCGGCCGCTGGCCTGGGGGCGGTAAAGCGTATGATACGTCGGACCATTGCCTGTATTTCAATCATTTTTGTCCTGCCTCCCGCGCCAGTTGTCATGCCGGCGGCGGTGGAAGCCGTCACCATCAACACCAACATCGGCGCCAGCCTCAACAACGGGCGCGGCATCACCTGCGCCCAGGGTGAGCGGTTGTTGCGTAACCGCGGCTCCAGGGACATCCGCCGCGTGAACTGCCGCGGGCGGCATTCCGTTTACCGCGGCTGGCGCGGCGGCAGCCGCTTCGAGATTGCGGTGCGCTCCAGCAACGGACGCTTAGCCGACGTACGCCGCATCAGGCGGCAGTGGTTTGGAGAGTTGCGTTTCGATAAAACCGTTTAATCAAAACGAGGAATGAATCCAATGACGAGGAAGACACGCCCGACCCAGCCCACAGCATCCGCGCCGGCCAGCAGGTCGCGCCGGTCCGCGCTAAAGACCATCCTGTCCCTTGCCGCCGCCCCGGCCGCCGTGACGGCGCTGACCGTGTCGCCAGCCGAGGCCGCCTCCGGCCGGATCGAGTTCCGTGTGGTCCGCGGCGGCTTCATCCTGGGCTTCGGCAGTGGCAGCGGCTCGTTGTTCTTCAAGGGCAACCGCTACCCGGTCAAGATCGGCGGCATCAGCCTCGGCGCGACGATTGGCCTGGCCTCCGCCGATTTCGTCGGCCGCGCCCGTAATCTGAACCGCCCCAGCGATATCGAGGGCAGCTACAGGGCGGTGGGCGCCGGCCTCGCGGCGGCGGGAGGCGGTGCCGTGGCACGCCTTCGCAACTCCCGCGGCGTGGAACTCGAAGTCTCAGGCAAGCAGATCGGCTTCATGGCCTCAGTCGACCTGAGCGGCCTGCGCATCAGGCTGGCGCGCTGACGACCAGGCCAGCACGCTCCCCGGGAGACACGAGCAAAACTCAGATAGCAGCCATGAGGCTGCTCGCTACATTGCGTCAGAAATCCGGGAGAGACGAAATCACTGGAGAAGATGGTGGGTGGTACAGGGATCGAACCTGTGACCCCTACCATGTCAAGGTAGTGCTCTACCGCTGAGCTAACCACCCACTCCAGACATCGGTGGCGACCCTATAGCGGCGGCGGAGAGGGGGCGCAAGCCCTTAAGCATCAGGCAGCCAACATGCGTTCGACCTCGGCCACCAGATCGCGCAAATGGAAAGGCTTGGAGAGCACCTTGGCGTCCTTGGGCGCCCGGGAATCCGGGTGCAGCGCCACGGCGGCGAAGCCAGTGATGAACATGATCTTGAGTGAGGGATCGAGCTCGGAGGCGCGGCGCGCCAGCTCGATTCCGTCCATTTCCGGCATGACGATGTCGGTCAACAGCAGATCGAAGCTCGTCTGCTTGATCTCTTCGAAAGCGCTCAGGCCCTCCCTGAAGCTGGTCACCTCATGACCCGCCTTCTCCAGCGCCTTCACCAGGAAGTTCCGCATGTCGTCGTCGTCTTCCGCGAGCAGGATCTTTGCCATGGCCGTCATGAATCGCCTTCCACCCGTTCCGAACACCGGTTCGCCCCATTGGCGTTCTAGACCGGGGTCGTAAACGGTGAGTGAAGCCCCGCTGCCCACTGGACAGGCGGGATGGGCTCAATGATAGTGTTATCCGGCTTCTTTTCAATCAGGACCGGTTTTCGGTGAAATCACCTTCCCCGTCTTTCGAAATCCTGGCCCCCGCGGAGTGGACGGCGCCCGCCGTGTTCAATTCGCCGCACAGCGGGCGGGAGTTTCCGGAGGATTTCCTGAGCCAGACCCGGCTGCCGCTGATGAGCCTCCGGAAGTCCGAGGACTGTTTCGTGGACGAGCTGTTCTCGAGCTGCGTGGACCATGGGGCGCCGATGCTCCGGGCGCTCGTGCCCCGCAGCTACATCGACCTCAACCGCGAGCCCTATGAGCTCGACCCGCGCATGTTCTCGAGCGAGCTTCCGGGCTATGCAAATACCGGCTCGCCCCGGGTGGCGGGCGGGCTCGGCACCATTCCCCGCATCGTCTCCGAGGGC
>JBEILC010000013.1:0-31725 GCA_040379425.1 Hyphomicrobiales bacterium | reverse complement strand
TGTGGGACTCCTTCCCCACTCATGCCGCGAAAGATCTCAGCGTCGGTATCATGGGGCTCGGCGTGATGGGCGCTGATTCCGCCGTGAAGCTGCGCGACATCGGCTTCCGTGTCGCGGGCTGGAGCCGCAGCCGCAAAGAAATTCCCGGTGTCGAAAGCTTCGCAGGCGCTGCCGAGTTCGATGCCTTCCTGGCGCGCACCGATGTGCTGGTCTCGCTGCTTCCCGCCACCGCCGGCACCGATGGCATCATCAACCGTGAGACGGTCCGCAAACTCTCCCGCAAGGGACCCTTTGGTGCGCCCATTGTGATCAACGCCGGACGCGGCCGCCAGCAGGTCGAGGGCGACATCCTCGCGGCTCTTGATGCGGGCGAACTTCACGCCGCGACACTCGACGTCTTCGTTCCGGAGCCGCTGCCCGAGAGCAGCAGGCTGTGGACGCACCCGCGCGTGACGGTGACGCCACATTGCGCCGCCGACAGCGACCCGGAGACGATCTGCGCCTATGTGGCAGGCAACATCGCCAAGCACCAGCGCGGCGAGAAACTGGACAATTTGGTAGACCGCGCGCGCGGGTATTGAGACCTATCTCTCACTGTCCGTCATTCCGGCGCAGGCCGGGGTGACGGACTTAGAGGACGAGGCGGCGGATGCTTGTGACTTGCCCATATTGTGCGGCAATCCGGTCCACCGCCTGCTTCAGCGGCTCTTCCACCACCATCATGTGATAACCATTGGCATGAAGCAGCGCCGCGCCATCCGTCATGATGCCGACGTGGCCTTTCCAGAAGACGAAATCGCCGCGCGCGAGACCGTCCAGATCATTCACCATGAGCTTTTGCCCGAGCGTCGCTTCCTGCATGTCGGTGTCGCGCAGTGCCGGAACGCCACAGGCCTCAAGGGCGAGTTGCACGAGGCCTGAACAGTCGAGGCCTTGGGCAGACTTGCCGCCCCAATAGTAGGGAACGTACAGGAACATTTCCGCGACGCTGACGAAGTCATCTTCGAAGTGGCCCAAGGGCTTCAGATGCGCCGTGAAGACGAAGCGGCCGTCAGCGAGCTGAGAGAACGCCCCACTCTGGCCCGTGACAGCCAGTTTCGCATTGAGCGTCAGCAGCACGGCAGGCTGGGTTTTCAGGTTCGGTGCGGGATAGATGAAGGTCGACGGCACGGCCACGCGGTGAGTTGGCGTCACCACATCCGGGGAAAGAGCATTGCCGTTGACATAACCCACATAGCCGTCGGCACTGAGTTGCACGAAGGCCCAGCCCTCCTGCTCGTCGAAGAGCTTCACCGTCTCGCCCATCAGCGCCTGGGTGATCTGCATTGCATCGAAGCGCGGGGCGGCGTGGACGGAGACGACCGGTTCGGCCACCTGCATGAGCCGCGGCGTGACGAAACGCTCCGCCTCCACCCTGCCCTTCAGTGCGGCATCGGCAAGGTCCGGGCGGTAGGCATGGAGCCGGCGATCGAGCTTGGTCATGGGCCGTCTCCTAGAGTCTGGCGGAGTGCTTGCCAATCGTGTCGGCCAGCCGCTCCAGATAGAGAGCGCCCTTCACCGTCCGCTGGATCAGCACATTTCGGCGGTCTTTCTCATCCCGCCTTCTGCTGACGAGTTCGAGCTTGCCCATGGTGTCGAGCGCCCGTGTGATGACGGGCTTGGTGACGCCGAGCTTGCGCGCCAGGTCGCGCACCGTGTGCGGCGGCGCCTCAAGATAGATGGTGAGCAGGATGCTCATTTGCCGCACCGACAGGTCTGGCTCGTCGTCCTGCACCATGGCCAGCGCCACGTTCTGCCAGAGAGTCAGGGCCTGGGCGGTGGTCAACGCAACAGACATCGAACGCTTCTTCAACCACGGGGTTGTTTCGGTTCCGTTTCATTCTGGCGGCAGAGGGAGCGCGATGCAAGCCTCAGGCGTAACGTGACTGAATCATGCTGAACAGCGCGCGCATCGCCTGCGCCTCACCGCCGCGCGGCCGGCCCGGAAGGGCGGCAGGCGTCCAGGCGAAGACATCGAAATGGACATGCGCCTTCGCCTTCTCCACGAAGCGGCGCAGGAACAGCGCGGCGGTGATCGAACCGGCAAAACCTGACTCGCCTGCATTGTTCATGCCGGCGACGGGAGATTCGAAAAGACGGTTATAGGGCCGCCAGAGCGGAAGACGCCAGACCGGGTCATTCTCGGCCGTGCCCGCTTTCATGATCGCCTCCGCCAGCGCGTCGTCATCGGTGTAGAAGGGCGGCAGATCAGGCCCCAACGCGACGCGCGCTGCACCCGTCAGCGTTGCCATGTCGATCATGAGGTCCGGCGCGTCTTCATCCGCAAGGGCCAGCGCGTCGCCGAGGATGAGGCGGCCCTCGGCATCGGTGTTGCCGATCTCGACGGTGATGCCCTTGCGGCTCCGCAGCACGTCACCCGGGCGGAAAGCATTGCCGGAAATGGAATTCTCCACCGCCGGGATCAGCACGCGCAGCCGGACCTTGAGGCGCGCTTCCATGATCATCTGGGCAAGGCCCAGCACATTGGCCGCACCACCCATGTCCTTCTTCATCAAGGCCATGCCGGAGGCCGGCTTGATGTCGAGCCCGCCCGTATCGAAGCAGACGCCCTTGCCCACCAGCGTCACCTTGGGCGCACGGGCAGGACCCCAGGAGAAATCGATGAGGCGGGGCGCGCGGGGACTGGCCTTGCCCACCGCATGGATCATCGGGAAGCCTTTCTCCAGCGCCTTGCCGGAGGTGACGGTGAGCACGGCCTTATGCGCCCGCGCCACGGCGCGCGCAGCCGCTTCCAGTTCCTCCGGCCCCATGTCGGATGCGGGCGTGTTGACAAGGTCACGCACCAGATAGCTCGCCCGCGCGGCACGGAGGATCACGGAGCGGTCAACCCCCGGCGGGCAGACGAGCCGCGCCACGGGAGCTTCCGGCTTGCCATAGGCGGAGAAGCTGTAAGCCTCGAGCAGCCAGCCGAGCGCCAGCAGGCCTGTATCGGCACTCTTGCCATCGAGGCAATAGTCGCCGGGCGGCAGCGTGCGGCAGAGACTTGCGAGCGCGAAGCCGTCTGCCTCCTCCGTCTGCCCCACCAAAACCTGCGCGATGGCCCCATTGGAATCCGGTACGAGCAGCACGCGGCCTGGCTGAGCCCTGAAACCGTTTGCTTCACTCCATCTGCGGGCGCTTGCCGCGAGTGTCCGCCGTGCGCCATCCCACTGCGAGGCCTGAATGCGGGTAGTGGGGATGCCCGCCGTTCCGGGGGCAAGCAGTAACTTGGCTGGGTCGGTCATGACGGCTCCATGGTTCTTACGCAGCAGTAAAGCAGACCGTTTTATGGTTAATCAATTATTGACCAGTGCACTCCAGAGTATGCATCACCCTACATTTGGAGATGAAGCATGCCACGCCGCGGCAGGTACTTCGCAATTCTTCTGGCTCTCACCTCGACGACAATGCTTCAGGGCTGCAACAAGCAGTCCGCCCGCACGGAGGCCGTCGACAATCTGACCACCGCCTCGACCACGCCTGTGTCCATCGAGGAGATCAGCGCGCTGGCGCGGAGGTGGGAGGCCGACCCCAACAACCTTTCCAAGGGTCTCGCCTATGCCAGTGCGCTCGAATCGGCGGGACAGACGGAGAAGCAACTCTCTGTCTTCGAGCGGATGACCAGGAGCAACCCGAACAATGAGAAGCTCAACAGCGTGTATGGCCGCAAGCTGTTGGCCGCAGGCCGCAGCGACGATGCCATTCCCGTGCTCGAACGTGCGGATGCCTCGGGGACCAAGGATTGGCGTGTCCATTCCGCGCTCGGCTCCGCCTATGACCAGAAGGGCCTGTACCAGAAGGCGCGCCAGCAATACGACAAGGCTCTCGCCATCGCGCCGCAGAACCTGGGCGTTCTCAACAATCTTGGCATGTCCTATGCGCTCGAAGGGAACCTGAAGCAGGCAGAGGCAACGCTACGCCAGGCCGACAGCCTGCCCAGCTCCAAGAGCGAGCCGCGCATCCGGCAGAATCTGGCGCTGGTCGTAGGCCTGCAGGGCCGCTTTGAAGAGGCAAGCAAACTCGCCCGCGAAGACCTGCCGCAAGAGCAGGTGCAGGAGAATATGGCCTATCTCCAGAAGATGCTCTCGCAGCCCAACACATGGCAGCAGATCAGCGAAGGCGGAAAAGGCTGAGTCAATACGACTCCCCGATCCGGAGCCGTCAATCGATCCTCATGATCTTGAGAATGGACGGCCCAAGGATCACGACGAAGATCACCGGAAGGAAGAAGGCGATCATCGGGACCGTAAGGCGCGGCGGCAGGGCAGCTGCCTTGCGCTCGGCATTGAACATGCGCGCATCGCGGTTTTCCTGGGCCAGCACGCGCAGCGCAGTCCCCAAAGGCGTGCCATAACGCTCTGCCTGCATGAGGCTCGTCACCACCGATTTGACAGACTGGAGGCCGGTGCGTTTGCCCAGGTTCTCAAAGGCCTTGCGGCGTTCCTGGAGATAGGCCAGTTCGGCCACCAGGAGGGTGAGCTCCTCCGCCAGCGGAACGGACGACGGGCCGATCTCACGCGCGACGCGCTGCACGGCCGGCTCAATGGCAAGGCCCGATTCGACGCAGATCAGCAGCAGGTCCAGCGCATCGGGCCAGGCACGCTGGATCGACGCCTGGCGGCGGTTCACCATGTTCTTCAAAAGAATGACAGGCAGATAAAAGCCAAAAATGGCTGCGCCCGCCGTGATGGCGATCCGCGTGTTTGTCGAGACATCGGTAAAGAGAATGGCTGAATAGGCATATGCACCGATGCCGGCGGCGATCGGGCTGACTAGCCGAAGGGCCAGGAAGGTGACCAGCTGATTATCCTTGCGTAGGCCAGCCTGTTTCAAGAGATCTCGGGAGGGTTCAGCCTCGAAGACGCGCCGGAGGTTCAGCGTATCCACCACCTGCCGGGCGAGGCCAGCCTTCTTCTGGTCCCTGAGCTTCGGTTCGGCGGCGAGTGTGCGCTGCTTGGTTTTCAGCTTTTCCTTCTCGTCGTTGACGAGTTTCATGCGCGCCTTCAGCTCATCGTTCTGAAGGAACGGCGCTGCAACCGTGAGGATCGTCGCGAATCCAGCCATGCCGATCAAGATCGTGAGCAGTGTCTCACGGGTGAGAAGGACAAGAATCTGGGCAAACATGGGCGGTTACTCCGGTCAGACTTCGAAATTGATCATCTTCCACATCACCAGAATGCCCAAGAGCATCCACACCCCGCAGCCGATCAGGATGATGTTGCCAGGCAGCGTGACGAAGAGCGGTGTCAAATAGTCCGGGCTGAGGAAGGTGAGAATGCCCACGATGAAGAAGGGAAGACTGCCAATGATGGCGGCGGATGACTTTGCTTCCTGGGACGCAGACTTGATCTTCATCTTCATCTTGCGCCGGTCACGCAACACCTTGGAGAGGTTGCTCAGGGTTTCAGACAGATTGCCACCCGTCTTGGACTGGATGTTCATGACGATCGACAGAAAGCTCACTTCCTGAAGCGGAACACGGTCCGTCATGCGCTCAATACCCTGCTCGATCGTGAGGCCGGCGCGCTGGCCCTCGACCACCTCAAGGAACTCCGGCCCGACTGGCGGACCCGATTCCTGCGCGATGGTCTTCATGGCATCGGAAAGGGGAAGGCCCGACCTGATACCGCGGACCATGACATCAATCGCGTCCGGCAGATCGGTCAGGAACTTCTCCAGCCGCCTGCTGCGGACGAAACCCAGGAACCAGCGCGGAAGGCCGAACGCACCGACGAAGCCGCAAAAAACGCAAAAATACCAGGGAATGCCAACCAGGTAAGTGATGGCGGCAGTGCCCGCGCCAGTTGCCGCCGATATGGCCCAGAATTTCTCAATCGAGAGATCGAGACCCGATTGGTTGATCAGCGCACGGATCGTGAGGCGCTTGTTACCACGCGACTCTTTGTCCGCGATCTGCTTGAGAGCCTCCTGAACCTGCTTGCGGCGGCTCTGCTTGACGGCTCCGGATTGACTCGCAGCAGCAGAACCGCTGCCGCCCGACTCCAGATTCTTCAGGCGGGCGGTTGGCACCGAGTACTTCGGCAAAAGCAAGACCACCACGACTGCCACGATGGCAATCGCCGCCAATCCGATCACGAGAATGAGTTGCAGGCGGGGGTCCAGATTCATGTTCGATTATCCCATGTAATCGCCCGTCTCCGCGCTCTCCAAGGCTTCGGCAAGACGGCGGTCCTCATTGAAATAGCGCGCCCTGTCCCAGAAGTTCGGGCGCGCAATGCCCGTGGACCTGTGCCTGCCGATGATCTTGCCGTCCGAATCCTCACCAGTGAATTCGTAGACAAGAAGGTCCTGCGTGATGATGACGTCACCCTCCATGCCGATCACCTCAGTGATGTGGGTGATGCGGCGCGAACCATCACGCAAGCGCGCCGCCTGAATGACGACATCGATAGAGCCGCTGATCATCTCTCTGACGGTCTTCGACGGAAGGGCAAAGCCGCCCATCGTGATCATCGACTCGAGCCTCTGGAGTGCCTCGCGCGGGCTGTTGGAGTGAAGCGTTCCCATCGATCCGTCGTGACCGGTATTCATGGCCTGGAGTAGGTCAAATGCTTCCGGACCGCGGACTTCGCCAACGATGATGCGCTCTGGCCGCATGCGCAGGCAGTTCTTCACGAGATCGCGCATTGTGACCTCGCCCTCGCCCTCGAGGTTGGGCGGGCGGGTCTCAAGGCGCACCACATGGGGCTGCTGAAGCTGAAGCTCAGCCGCGTCCTCGCAGGTGATTACCCGCTCATCATGATCGATGTAGCCCGTCAGGCAGTTGAGAAGCGTGGTCTTGCCGGAGCCGGTGCCCCCGGAGACAAGCACGTTGCAACGAACCCGCCCGATGATCTCGAGAATGGTGGCGCCTTCCGGCGTGATGGATCCAAACTTCACGAGATCCGGAAGGCGGAGCCTGTCCTTCTTGAACTTGCGGATGGTCAGCATAGGGCCGTCGATGGCGAGAGGCGGCACGATGACGTTCACGCGCGAACCATCGAGAAGTCGGGCGTCGCAGATCGGGCTCGCCTCATCGACACGCCTGCCGACCTGGCTCACGATGCGCTGGCAGATGTTGAGCAGCTGTGTGTTGTCCCGGAACCGCACACCGGTCTTCACCATTTTGCCGCCGACTTCGATGAAGGTCGATTCCGCGCCGTTCACCATGATGTCGGCAATTTCATCACGGGCGAGGAGAGGCTCGAGCGGACCGAAGCCAAGCACATCGTTGCAGATGTCCTCCAGCAACTCCTCCTGCTCGGCCACTGACATCACCACGTCCTTGAGGGTGATGATCTCGATGACGATGTCCCGAATTTCCTCGCGCGCCGCGGCGCGGTCGATCTGGCCCAACTGCGTCAGGTCGATGGCATCGATCAGCGCATTGAAGATCGTGCTCTTGATATCGTAGTAGTTGTCGGATTTCCGGAGCGCGGACGCCGGCTCGACAGTTGCCTGACGCTGCTGCTGCTGCTGCTGCGGCCCCGTCGGAGACAGGATCAGTCCCTGATTGGGCGGCGGCGGCTTTGCGCCCGCAGGATCGGGACCAGGCTGCTGGGGGCCCGTGGGAGACGGGCGTGGAACGAGATCGCCAGAACGCTTTCCGAACATTTACTTCTTTCTCACCTGAGTGAACCACTTCAGAAGGGGTGACTGCGCAGCAGCCTTCTCTGTTTGCTTTTCCTGCGCCTGCCATCCAAGTTGCAGGATCAAGTCCTTTATCGCTTCTGCGGACTTCGATTTGCCGGCCACTTCGAAGATTGTTTTTCCGTTGCCCTGGGCCGTGCCGAAGCTTTGCGCGTCATAAGGAATGACGGCAGTGATGGGTACGCCGGCAACCTTGCTGAAATCGGCAGGCGAAATCTCGGGGCGCTTTGGCACGCCCACCTGATTCAACACGATCTTGGGAGGCGGATCATTGGGCCGGCCGGCCTTCAGCAGGTCAACCATGCTCTTTACATTGCGCAGGCTCGCGAGTTCCGGCGTTGTGGTGATGACCACCTGATCCGAATGAAGGAGTGCGTACTTCACCCAGGGTGACCAGACCGCAGGAAGATCGAGCACAAGAAGGGGAACCGTTGATCGGACGGCAGTCAGAATGGCGTCTATTGCGGGTGGCGCGATGTCGAAGTCGACGTCAACACCTCCGGGCCCGCCGAGCAGCCTGAGCTTCTCTCCGGCCTGGACCAGCATACGTTCGACAAGCGTCGAATCAATCCGCTCTGGCTTTGCAAGAACACCGGCGAGGCCCGCTGGCAGGTCCTCATTGAAGTTCAGGCCCGCCGTTCCAAAAGCGAGATCGAGATCGGCGATCACCGTCTCTACGCCATGCAGCCGGGCTACAGCCCAGCCCACATTGTGCGCGATGGAACTCGAGCCCACCCCGCCCTTGGCGCCAATAAACGCAATGGCTTTTCCCACTGGCGCGGCCGAGGGACTGGTATAGATCTTTGCGATGGCGTCAATGAACTGCACCGGCTGGAGGGGTGCGACGAGGTATTCGCTGATGCCCTGTGCCACAAGTTCGCGGTAGAGCAGAACGTCATTGAGTTGGCCGATGACGACCACCTTCGTATCCATCTGACAGACTTCCGCAAGAAGGCCGAGCTCCGAGAGAATGACCTCCTTCGGGCCGAGGGATTCGACGATGAGAAGATTTGGTGTCGGCTTCGCCTGGAATGCACTGAAAGCGCCCATGATCCCGCCAAGGTGAACAGTGGTATGTGCGGGTTGCATGCGGCGGTCAGCCATCGCCAGCTGCGCCATTTCAGCCGTTTCGGGACTGTCGCAGAAGATTTCAATGTTGATGCGAGGCACGAGACCAGCCTTGCCGGTTTGATCCGGCGGAGGGTTGGTGTCTGTCTGTTCGTCGGTCATCATGAAGTTGCCTGTCATCCGGGACTGCTAGCGGATTCCTTCCGGGAGCGCGAAGCCCTTAAGGGACTTGGGGGTCTGTGCCGCCGCTCTCACTGCCGGTGTTGCCAGGGGTCGTCCAAGCTCCGGACTGATATGTCTTAACTGCCGGCATCTGTGCCGCGGCATCACGGCGGACAGTCCGGGCGGGTTCGATGAAGTTATTCGGATTGGTGACCATGGCCGCGAGATTGTTCTGATTGGAGCACGTAAAGTCATGCGAAGGTTCATTCTTGGCCACATTGCCCAGGTTCTGCGGCCAGTTTCCGCAAGGCTTGGTCTCCGCCACACGCTGTGTGAAGGACAACGCCACGATGTCCGACTTTCCATTATATGTGGCTCTCCGGATCATGTCCGGCTGGACACCCTGTTTCCTCAGGATGATCACGGCCTCCCGCGAAGCGGCAGCTGCTTTGCGGCTCCCCGAGGGATAGCTGACGATCACTGGGGAAGCACCCTTGCCTTGCGCGGCGCGCGCGAAGGAGACCAGGCGCTTCATATCATCATTGGCAATCTTTCCGGTTCTTGCCGGGATGGTAAGCTTGAAGGGCTTGTCCACGACCGAGATCGGATAGCGTTCTTCGCTGAAGGCAGCGACATAGTTGTCGTCAACGCTTGCGAATTCCTGGGAGCAACCCGCGAGCAGCGTGGCTGACCCACACAGAACAAGGGTGGCGGCCTGGCGGAAGGTGTTCGGCATTTTGCGGTGGGCTGTCATGTCTTCCTCCACTTACTCGACGATGTGGCCAACCTGGCCATGATAGACGCCGGCAGGACGATCCGACGATGCGCCATAGACGCGGTTGAGACGGCCAAGAAAGATCTGCTGCAAGTCTGTTGGTGGATTGAAATTGTCCAGCGGTGTTGCGAGCTGATCCGGCCTTGCGGAATTCACGATATAGGGCGTCACGATAACGACAAGTTCTGTCTGGCTGGTCTGAAAGTCACGGCTAGAGAACAGCGCCCCCAGCACCGGCAGAGTCCGGAGGCCCGGCGTGCCGCGCAGTTCCTGCGTGGTGACGTTCTTGATGAGGCCGGCCATCATCATCGATCCGCCGCTCGGGATCTCGACGGACGTCTGGGCCCTGCGGGTGTCAATCTCGGGGATGCCGTCGACCCGGTTGCCGAGTTCGCTCACTTCGGTCGAAATGTTAAGGGCGATGCGCCCCTCGGAGAGCACGGTCGGCGTGAACCCGAGCGTGACGCCGTATGGCTTGAATTCAACCGTACAACTCCCAGACACGGCACCTTCCGGACACGTGCGATAACCGAATTCGCCACCGGCCACGAAACTTGCCTGGGCGCCGGAAATGGCGGTCAGTGTCGGTTCAGCGAGGGTCGTGGCGAGGTCTTGCTCCTCGAGCGCCTGCAGTGTGACGTCAAGGTTGTTTCCGCCACCCGATATGCCGAAGGCCGCCGTCGCCTTGTCGACACCGCTGGGCAGCGGTACGGTGGAGAAGTCCAGCGAACCGAGCTTGGCATCGATATTCACTCCCAGTTGCTTGAGCAAGGTACGCTTGAGTTCCACGACACGCACCTTCAAGGCGACCTGATCGCCCTGGGCAACCTGCAACATGTTCACGACTGATAAAGTCTCTGTTCCCGGGGTGCCGCCTCCAGCAGGAAAAAGGAACCTACCGGCCAGATCAACCGCTGTTTTCGCATCTGCGGCAGTTGGAACGGTGCCCTTGAGGACGATATTCGCGCCTATGCTCTCCACCTCGATACGATTTCCCGGCATGGACCGGTCAAGCAGTCTCTTGAGACCTTTCCCGTCGAGTATGACCTCGATTTCGAGATGCAGCAGCTCGCGGCCGTCTTCGTCAAAGAAAAAGACGTTCGTCCGTCCAGCCGTCCGTGCGAAAAGATAGGCTGTAACCTTGTTGCGCAGAACGACCTCGGCGATCGTGTTGTCGCCGACGATCACATCCTTGACGTTGGCAGGGAGTCCGATCACCGCTGTCTTGGCGATGCCAAGGCGGAGGACGCGGCTATTCTGCTCATCATTTCCCCTGGTTTCGATCGCCGCCGTTTCCATCGCGTGGACAGGAGAGAAGCTTACGACGGGAAGACAGGCAGCGGCGGAGAGCATCACGGCGGCCGCGAGCCAAAGGTATTTGCGGATGAAGGACATGTCTATGGCCTCAACGATTGGGTGAAGATTCAGCGATGCCAACGTCACGCACCACCAGCGGGAACGGGGCATTGACCTGTTGCAGGGCGGGTGCGCAATTCGGCTCGCAGCTGAAAATGAACTGGCCTGTGGGACGGAAGATGGACACACTGTTGGGAATCTCGGAGAGCGTTGCGAATTCCGGCCTTTGCTCTTCGTCGCCGGGGTTGCTGTCGGCGACTGACCGGAGAGCGAGTGACAGTTCCCCCTGCGATTCGGAGCGGGCTACGAGTTCCGCCTGGCGGGGTTCGAGCTCAATGACCGCCGTCTGGAGATCCCTGAAGGCGGGACTGTCACCCTCAGGGACCAGCGACTGGTTGATCGACAGCACCCTGGCATTGGTGATGATCGTACGGCTGAACACGAGCGTGCGCCTGTTGTCCCCTCCAGCGGTGACGTCGACGTCAATGCGAATCGTCGAGATGATATCCACCCGGTCATTGGGAAAGATGAAGCCACTGCCCGCCGATCGGTCAGAGATCCGGATGGCAAAAGCCCGCAGCCCTTTGCCAACTATGTTGCTCATCAAGTTACCCTCGGAGGGCTTCAAGACGGTACGATCCGATAATGGCTGGCCAAGCAGCATGGGCACCCGCGCCCTCGAAGCCTGGAACTCGGCAATCGCATCCGGACGCGCATCCCGGGTGATCATGAAGCCGGCTATGTTTTCCCGGGGCCAGTCACGCCATTCCATGACTTCTGCCGGGATGCGCTCGCCGATGGCAATGTCCTTCCTGACGATCAGGACCGGCGTGCTGCTGGGCGGCGCCACAGACACTGGCTGTTCTGCCGGTGGCTGACCAGACGAACCGAACAGTAACAAGAGCACGAGAAGACTGCACGCCGCGACAATCGCAATTAGGACAACAATACGACGATTCATTTCTTCTCTCCAGACGAATCAGAATGGTGATCAAGATTACTTTTAGATGCAAAACCTAAAACTTGTGTTAACCACGTTTAGATTGATGCTGCAGGGCCGAGCCAGCTGCCAGGAACGGAGAGGATTACCCCAACGGCAATGGCGAAGCCGTAGGGCACGCTGGGCCTCACCCAGGCCAGCCGCTCAACACATTCGAATTGCCGGTACTGCGCCTGATACATGACGAGTGACCACGCCAGCACGCCAAGCGCCAGAATTCCGCCAGCAAATACAGTCAATGAAAGGAATTGCGGCAGTGAGGCAGCGCCAAACCAGAGTCCCGCCGCTCCCAGCAACTTGGCATCGCCGCCGCCAAGATAGCCCAATGAAAACAAGACGAAGGCGGCAAACAGCAGGCCCAAGCCGGTGGCCGAGTGCAACAGGATACTGGCGAGGGGCATGCCGCTCGCCCAGGCAGCCGGAAAGAAGAGCCCGGCCACCAGCAATACCAGGAGATTGGGGATCCTGCGGGTGAGCACATCACCAGCGGCGGCAATGATCATGAGCACTAGGAACAGGGCCGTAACGACTGAGAGCATGACACCACTCCATGACGCAAATGCGAGAAGTCAGGGAAAGCCCGCGTCCGGGCACCTGAACAAAATGACCACCGGCAAGAACTGCCGGTGGTCCGCACTTCAAAGTTTCGTTTCCAAGGCCGCCGTGCCGCGCCGCACTGACTTACCAGCCTCGCAACCTCGTTTACGCAACCTTACCGGGCAACTTCACAATAGCAGGAAGGTCGACTGACGAGGATCAAAGCGCGCTCGCAATCCCGCTGAAGATCGCTGTGAGGTCGTTACCCACCGTCTGGACGACGACGATGATGACAACTGCGATGCCAGCCGCGATCAGGCCATACTCGATCGCGGTTGCACCGCTCTCGTCCTTCAGGAAATTCATAATCTTCTTCATCTTCGACTCCGTTCTGATTATACGCCCATCACCAATCGCAAGGCGCACCACTCCGTGAAACACCTTCCGATCAACAATTACCACTCATGAGCTTAATATACAGTAAATATCTCCGTCAAGGATAATCAACACTATGAAATCGGATTTCGTCGTAATCGAATTCTGCAACAATCTCGTTAAAATTGAATATTTTGTTTAAAAATTTTTAATTTATACGTCACAGGCTCAAGTAAAAACTTCTGAATTCAGATGTTCAATGTCATTCACAACAGACGACACAGTAATCACAAGATGAATTCCAAGGACAAGAGGCGGTGTTCATTTCCAAATGCTTTGCCGGGCGGCGCCAGTTTTCACAGACGGCTGCTGATGCCGAGGACAGATCGATCATCAACACTCTGCCAAAACCGCCGGGATGGGTCTGGCAGCGAAAACCAAGAAAAAGCTCCCGTGGATTGAATTAACCGCCAATAATAGATATGTGTTAAAGGAATATCGGGGCTCCACCCCGGTTTCAACTGCAACGGGAACCCGTAGATGAGACAACCAGAACGCGGTCTCAAGAGATTTCTTCGGCGCGATGAAGGGGCGACGGCGGTTGAATTCGCCCTTGTTCTTGGCCCCCTGCTCTTTCTGCTCGGGTGCATCGTGGAGATGAGCCTGATGCTGTTTTCCGAGTACACGCTTCAGGACGGTGTCCAGGTAGCCGGACGGCTGGTCCGGACAGCGGCCCCGGAAGACAGCGCCTCAATCCGCACGGCAATTTGCGATCGCGCACCGACCTTGCCCAACTGCACGGAGCTGCTTGGCACAAACTTGCAGAGTGCCCCGCATTTCGGCAGCCTTTCAGCACCAGCGCTCTCTGCCGTCGGCCCAAGCATCAATGTCTATACGAAGCCCGATCCGAGCGCCGCGGTCATTCTCCTCGCGACCTATGACTGGACCTTCATCTTTCCCGGCCTGAACCTCTTGAGCAATGTCGTGCCGGGCGGCAGTTTCCGCCGGCTACAAGGCATTGCGGTTTTCCAGGTCGAGCCACTGTGATGCGATTGGGAGTGCGGAAGACATGGGTCCGTGCCATTCGGAACCGGTCCGGCGTGGCAGCGATCGAAATGGCGCTCATCCTGCCGATCATGCTGTTGCTGTTCTTTGGCATGATCGACATCACGGCTATCGTTTCCGATTCCCGGCGGGTTGCCTACGCCGCCAACGTCGCCGCGGACATGGTGACGCGTCTGGCTACCCCCACCGATGCAACGGAAGTCGGGAGGGCCTTCAACGGCGTCAATCTGGTCATGGCTTCGGGGACGACGGGGCCCGTGAAACTCGAAATTCATACCTTCAACGGACAAGACCAGAGTGTCCGCTGGATGCGAGAATATGGTACCGGACCAGACTGCACCAATCCCACGCTCGCAAGCGTTTCCGGACTCATGACCCAGGGCAACGACGTCGTGGTGGCGGTGGTCTGCGCCAACCACTCGCCGATTGTGACCAATATCATCACCCAGAGATTCATAAGCTCAGCCGATATTCTGCTGGAGCGCCGGGTGACGATGCGGCCCCGCTTGGACAAGAAACTCGAACTTCCGTTATAGTGTGCTGAAAGGCGCAGCCCTGCGCCCAATCGGATTTCCACTTCGCGTTGACTTGCTTTAAAAGGCGAGGCTGCGGAGAAGTGACTTGGATTTAACCGTCTTTCTCGCCGTACTCGCGGCGGCTGTCATGCATGCCGGCTGGAACGTACTGGTCAAGCTGAAGCTCGACCGGTTCCTATCACTCTGCCTGATCCAGACGCTGATGGGTTTCATGGGCCTTGCCATGCTGGCGGTGCTTCCCTGGCCCTCCGCTGCGAGCGTTCCCTATGCGATGACATCTGGGCTGCTGCATCTCGGCTATTTCCTGTTCCTGGCCCGCAGCTACCGGACGGGGGATCTGAGCCAGGTCTATCCCATCGCCCGCGGCGCTGCCCCCCTGCTCACGCTGGCGGCCACATGGGCCTTGATGCATGAGGACGTCAGCCTCTTGGGCGGCGCGGGTGTCGCCGTGCTGGTGCTGGGCATCTGGATGATCAGCCTGATTGGACAGCGCGGGCTGAGGCTGGACGGAATGACGCTGTTCTTTGCCATCGGAACCTCGGTGTTCGTTGCGGCCTACACCGTCGTGGACGGGCTGGGCGGGCGCATCTCGGGCGAACCTTCGGGCTATGCCGGGCTGGTGTTCGTCTTCGACGCGGTGTTTCTTTCGGGCGCGGCTTTCGCCATGCGGGGGCGCGGCATTCTTCGCGATGTTGCGCCCTACTGGAAAACCGGCATCGTCGGGGCCCTGCTCTCCGTTGGAGCCTACTGGATCGCGATCTGGGCGATGACGCATGCGCCGATTGCCAGTGTTGCCGCACTGCGCGAAACGAGCATTCTCGCCGTCATGCTCCTGTCGATGCGGGTCCTGAAGGAAACCGTTACCTGGTCCAGGCTGGCAGGAGCGGTGCTTATCGTGGCAGGCGCATTGCTGATCCGCCTGGGCTAGAACTTCAAGCTGAAGCCGGCGGCCGCCACGGCCTCATCGACGCTCACCGTGCCAACGTCACTGTCCCGCAGCCACAGGGATGCACCATAGCTGAGCGCGCCAGCGCCCATCATGTAGGACAGGCCGATGTCGAGCGGTACGCCGCCGCTGGCAAGCGACATGCGGCGGGCCTCGCAAATCACGGTCCCGTCGAATTCGCGGCCAACGGCAACCTGCGCCTCGACATCTCCCTCGGCAATACGCCAGGGGCTGACCGCCATCGGCCGCCACACCGGCCTGGGTGAAATACGCAGCGGTGTTCCCGACGCCCGTCGCTATGGTGTAGTCTTCCGAGGAGAAGGAGAAGCCGCTGAAGCCAGCTTCCGCATCGCCCGACTGGTAGAGAGACAGGCGGCCTGCGTCCATCTCCCTCACATCACCCTCCATCAGCAGCAAAGCACTGAGGGAAGAGATAACATCGTCAGCAAGGCTCGAGCCCGTGCCATCGATGCCCACACCGCTCGTGACAAAGCCGCGGCCGTAAGAGTCGAAAACCACCATGCCGTCAAACAGCCGCTCGAAGGCCTTGCTCTGACCCATGACCGAAGAGCCCGTGATGACCGAGCCCGACATGGTCTGGCTGCTGGTGGTCACGCTGCCCGCCGTTGCGACTCTCACGGGGCCGATGGGCCCCAGGGCTTTCGCAACCTTGAGCAGGCCCCACCCATAGACAGCGTCCACACCCGGAGCGCCGAGATCGGTGGCTGTCTCCCTGAGGATAGTGGCAACCTGCGCCGGGGTGAGGAAGGCTCTCCCATCATAGGCATCCTGAAACACCAGCGCCGCTGCGCCCGCAACATGCGGTGCAGCCATGGAGGTGCCACTCATGGTGCCATAACGGTTACCGGGAATGTCGGACAGGATCCGCTCACCCGGCGCCACGATGAAGAAGTTCTTCATCTTGTCATCGTCACTGCAGACGGACGAAGACGCAATGCACGCTTCGCCGGGCCGGTTCGAGAAACTGGAGATCCCGTTGCTGGCGTTCACGCTTCCCACAACCAGCAGATGGGCGAGCGAGGAACTGGCATCGCCCGCGTAGGACTCGTTCAAGGCATTGACGCCACTGTTGCCCGCAGCACGAACGAGCACCATTGAGCTCAGATAGTCGTCGAAGAGGTCAAGCTCACCGCTGAGAAAGACATCGCCGGACGATGCTGGCCCATAGCTCATGCTGGCGACCTTCGCGCCAAGCGAAACGGCCCTGTTCAGCGCCGCAAGGCCAAGGTCAGTGGCGGCCCAGCCGCGGTCATCGAACACCGGAATGGAAAACAGCCGGGGCGATACCCGCCAAGATCATCACGCTACCGAGCAAAAACAGCCTTCAATTGCGGCATTTCATCCACTCCACTCTTGGCCCGCGCCACACAGCAAGACGAAACAACCTAACACCAGCGGATTATGCAATTGTGAGAGCATAACCTAAAACACTGTTCTCTTTCTACTTGGCATCACGCGCAGGAATCATTCTGATCTATGTCAATACGTGATCAGGAATTCCGATCCCGCGCGGATGCCGTGCGGAGGCGGAGCGGCGTCTGGCATCCGGCGCCGGCGGGCTTGCAGGGCAAGCCGATTCCGGTAAGGATGTCTCCGTCTCGTTGGTGGTGGGAGTTACCGGTGGCCTATCCTGTCCTGCTCTGCGGCGGCAGTGGAACCCGGCTCTGGCCCCTGTCCCGGCAAAGCTTTCCGAAACAATTCGCGCCCTTGCTTGGTGCGGAGAGCCTGTTCCAGCAGTCGGCGTGGCGCCTGCAGGGCCCCGGCCTGGCGCCGCCAGTCGTCGTGACCTCCGACGAGTTCCGGTTCATCGTCAGGGAGCAATTGGATGCCATTGGCATCGAGGCTGCGGCAACGCTGATTGAGCCCGGCCCGCGCAACACCGCTCCCGCCATTCTCTGCGCCGCGCTGTGGCTTGCCGCCAGAGATCCCCATGCGCTGATGCTGGTTGCCCCCTCCGACCATGTGATGCCCGATGCGGAGGGTTTCCGTGAGGCGCTCGCCCAGGCTTTGCCCGCCGCCCGCGACGGCCGGATCGTGACCTTCGGCATCACGCCGGTGCGGGCGGAAACCGGCTACGGCTATCTGGAACTCACACGCGCGCATGGGATCGATGCTGGCACGCCGCTGCCGCTCTCCCGTTTCGTCGAGAAGCCGGACCGCGCCAGCGCCGAGGCCATGCTGGCTGCCGGAAACTATTTGTGGAACTCCGGCATGTTCCTGTTCTCCGCGAAGGCCATTATCGAGGCCTTCGCGCAGCATCAACCCGGCATGATGACCCCTGCCTCACTGGCGGTTGAACAGGCCCTGCCCGACCTGCATTTCATCCGGCTTGCAACGGAGCCCTGGGCGGAGTTGCCGGCCATCTCGATCGACTACGCAATCATGGAGAAGGCTTCGAACCTTGCCGTGATGCGCTATGGCGGTGGCTGGTCCGATCTCGGAAGCTGGGACGCGGTGTGGCAGGAGAGCGGACAAGACCGGGATGGCAACGCCGTCTCCGGCAATGCAACTGCGATCGACTGCCGCCAATCACTGCTCCGTTCCGAGTCCGGAGGCGTCGAGCTTGTTGGCATCGGCCTTGACGGCATCATCGCCGTCGCAATGCCCGATGCAGTTCTGGTGGCGCGCAAGGCCGATGCACAGCGCGTCAAGGACGCCGTGGAAACCCTGAAGGCGCGCAAGGCGCGTCAGGCGACCGCGTTCAACCGAGAGCACCGGCCCTGGGGCTGGTTTGAGAGCCTCGCCATCGGCCCTCACTTTCAGGTGAAGCGCATCGTGGTGAAGCCAGGCGCAGCGCTTTCACTGCAATCGCACCGGCACCGCGCTGAGCATTGGGTGGTCGTGCAGGGCGCCGCGCGAATGACCGTGGATGGCCAAGTGAGCCTGCTGGGCGAGAACGAGTCGGCCTACATCCCGCAAGGTGCAATTCACCGGCTGGAAAACCCCGGCAAGGACGCGATGATCCTCATCGAGGTGCAGACCGGAAGCTATCTCGGCGAAGATGACATCACCCGCTACGAAGACGACTATGCCAGGCACTCGCGGCGCCGCGTTTGAGCCGCCAACCCTCCGGCACATGTCCGAACGAAGCGGCGTCAGATTCGGAACGAGCGGCTTGCGGGGCCTCGTCCTGGCATTCACGCCGGAGATCTCGAGCGCCTTCACCCATGCGTTTCTGAAGATTTGCGGCACCAGCCCGGGACCCGTGCTGATCGGCCATGACCTCCGGCCCAGCAGCCCGGCGATTGCCAGCACCTGTTTTGCCGAAGCGCTTCGCCTCGGCTTTGAGCCGGTGAACGCCGGCATCGTGCCAACCCCTGCCCTCGCCTTCACCGCGCAAATCCGGGGTGTACCGGCGATCATGGTGACGGGCAGTCACATTCCTTTCGACCGGAACGGAATCAAGTTCTACTTGCCCCAGGGCGAGATCAGCAAGGATGACGAGGCGCGCATCCTCGCCTCACCCCTGACACTGGAAACGCCGGTGCACGCCGCCTTGCCAGCAGCGGACGGGAGCGTGGCGGAGGCCTATGTGCAGCGCTACAGCCAGGCATTCGGACCATCCTGCCTTGCCGGCATGACACTCGGCATTTATGAACACTCCTCCGCCGCGCGCGACCTGCTTCACACCATTTTGCGTGCGCTGGGGGCCACAACCGTCAGCCTTCTTCGAAGCGAGGAATTCGTTCCGGTCGACACCGAGGCCGTGAGCGAGGAGGACCGCGAACTGGGCCGCAGCCTCGCCAGGCAGGGTTTCGATGCCATGCTCACCACGGACGGCGATGCCGACCGGCCGCTGATTGCCGATGAACATGGCAATTGGCTGAGGGGTGACGCCGTGGGCGTGCTGGCCGCCAGGGCGCTCGGCGCGCGGAGCGTCGTGACGCCGGTCAGCAGCAGCACAGCGCTGGAACGCAGCGGATGGTTCGCCGAGACGATCCGTACACGGATTGGGTCTCCACATGTGATCGCCGGCATGGCGTCCGCCACGCGAGCGCCCGTTGCGGGTTATGAGGCAAATGGTGGCTTCCTGCTTGGCACGGAGGTCACGCTGAACGGGAACAGCCTCGCAGCGTTGAAGACCCGTGATGCCGTGCTGCCAATGGTCCTTCTGCTCAATCTCGCGCGGAAGCAGGGCATAAGCCTGTCGGTCCTGGCGGCAAGCCTGCCTGCCCGCCACACCTTCAGTTCACGGCTGCAGGACATCCAGATCGAGGCCTGCCGTAGCCTGCTGGGTCAACTCGCAACTGGTCCACAGGCGTTCTCGCGCCTTGGCTTTCCCGCGGCAGTACTCGACGTGACGGATGGCGTCCGCGCGAACCTCTCGTCAGGCGATATACTGCACTTCAGGCTCTCCGGCAATGCGCCGGAACTGCGCTGCTATGCCGAGGCTGATGCAGCCGAGCGGGCGGCTACGCTCTGTGCTGACGGGCTCGCAGCGGTCCAAGCCATGCTCAGGCGCTGACCTGCGCATTCAGACGAGTGCCGCCATCCGCTCCAGGAACCAGGCCATGGAGATCGCTCCCACGGCATAGGCGGCGGCGGTTGAATGCCGCCGTGGCTGAACATTGAACAGCGCGGTCAGCAGGCGTGACACTGCGAGAACCGCCGCCACGAACAGCAATTGTCCGGCTTCCACGCCGAGATTGAAGCTCAGAAGCGCCATAGGGATGTCGGATTGGGGGAGGCCAACCTCCTTGAGCGCCCCGGCAAAGCCGAAACCATGGAGCAGGCCAAAGCTGAAAGCCATGATCCAGGGCATGCGGCTGGACAGTCCCTGACTGCCGTTCCGGGACACGGCGATCTCCCGCGCCACAAAAACAACACTCAGCGCGATGATGGCCTCGACGGGCGCCTGCGGCAGGCTCATGTAGCCCAGCGTGACGCCAGTGAGCGTGATGCTGTGCGCCAAGGTGAAGGCCGTAACGGCTTTGAGGATCGCACGCCAGTTGCCGGCGAGCAGCAGCAGCGCGAACACGAACAGCAGGTGATCGAAGCCTTCCAGAATGTGCAATACGCCGAGACCGAAATAGGTTTTCCCCACCTCGAGCGAGGATTGAGAGCCTTTGATCTCGGTGAATGGCTGCTCGGGCGTCAGCCTCACCGTTTCAATCGCGCCATCCACATAGGCAATGCGCAGAAGCGCGTCCGTGAATGTCGCGCCCAGGCCATCGATGCCGATGCGCTGGCCCTTGAGCGGTCCGTCGCATATCAGCGTCAGGCGCTCGAAATAGGCATTGTCCTCGATGGACCGGTAGGCCTCGCCCTGGGGCGTGCAATTTGCAGGAAAGCTTGGGGACAGTCCGAGGCGCCTGTCGCCCAGGGCAGGAAGTTTCCAGACGGCGGCGAAGGTTCCGGCAGAGGTTTCGCGAAGATCGAGATAGGCCGGGCGGAGCTCATGCGAGGACGCTGGAAGCGACAAGAAAAGCATGGCGAAGAGCATTGCTAGAAGGCGGCTCATGGCGCGGCCGCACCAGGCTGCGCGATTATGACCGTATAGCGTTCCAGCAGCGCGTTGAGCCTCTGTTCCTCCAGCTGCGTGCGCCTCGCATGCTGCAATTCGCGCAAGACCGCGTCTCTCACCTCGTCCAGGGGGGGCGCCCGGCCGGCCGTCCGCGCACGAAGCCTCACGAGGTGCACGCCATAGGCAGAATTGAGTGGACCGGTCCATGCACCCACGGGCAGAGAAGCGAGGGATGCGGCGAATTCATCGCCGAACCCGCGGGCGATCTCATCAGCCTCCACGTCTTCCAGCGAAGATGGCAGCAAGGTCGGATCGCCGAGAGTGGCTGGCTCAGGGGGCGCGGCACCGTTCAGCGCCACCAGGACCTTCCTTGCATCAGCTTCGGCATCGCTGCGCTTGGCTGGGCTGAAGTTGACCTGGTCGAAACTGTATCGCGGCGGCTTCGCGAATTTCTCCGGGTGGTCCTTGAGAAAGGCCTGGAGTTCGCCCTCGGAGGGGGGCGTCAGGCTGGCTTCCGCCTCGGACAGGAACTCCATCTTGAGCCTGAGGCGGCGGCGGACCACCGTATCGTCTACATCGAGGCCGAGTTTGCGTGCCTCGCGCACGTAGATCTCCTCCTTGACGAAGTCATCGATGAGGCCCTTGAGCTCGGCTTCGGTCGGAGGGCGCTGCCATGTCTTCGCGAAGACGGACGCCAGTTGCTCGATCCGGTTCCCGGACACGACGATCCGCATGTCGCCCTCCTCCTCGCGCGGGCCGGCTGCCGCGTAGACGGCAATGATCAGTAGAGCCGCCAGGAGAAAGTGGAGGAGCGGCTCCCTGAGAAGGCGGCGCATGAGTTCTCGCATGATGTGAAATGCCTCAATTTACTGCTCGGACGTATACCAGATCAGAGATGTAAAGGAACGCGCTTGCGTCCTGAGCGGTATCTGGCGGACGGAAGCGGCGCCGGGACCCACGCTAGGCAGTGCCTCACGCGCGGTGGCGTCTAGGCCGGTGAAGGCCTTGCCGTCACGCTTCGCGAAATGGTCGAGGAAAAACCCGGCGAGCAGCACCATGTCATCCTCCCGCGCCCTCAGCGCCGGCATCTCGACGGGGATGACGTGCAGCCTGTAGTATAGATCCTCCCGGAAGCGATGCGCCTTGACCTCGGCCAGCGGATCACGATTCGTGGCGCAGACGAAGCGGATGTCAGCCTGCTCAGTCTTGGTGCCGCCGACCCGCCGGTAGGTTTTGAGCTGGATGAAGCGCAGGTGCTTTGCCTGGAGATCAAAATCGATTTCACATATCTCGCCAAGAAACAGCGTTCCGCCATCGGCAAGGGTTGCAGCACCCGCCCTGTCCTTGCTGGCCCCGGTGAAGGCGCCGGCCACATGGCCGAAGATCTCGCTCTCAAGCAGATCCTTGGGGATCGCGGCACAGTTGATCGCGACGAAAGGTTTCCGCGCGCGCGGGCTCAACCTGTGGATCGCCTCGGCGCAGAGTTCCTTGCCGGTGCCGGTCTCACCCGTGATGAATACGGTTGCCTTGCTTGGCGCGGCAGCCTCGATCGTGTGGTAGACGGCCTGCATGGCGAGCGACCGGCCGATCATGCCTTCAAGGCCGGGCCGGTCCTTTTCGCGGTAGGACTGCAGGACGCTGGCAAGCCTTTGCTTTTCCAACTGATTGCGCAGCGTGGTGAGCAGGCGGTTCTGGTCAAAGGGCTTCACCAGGAAGTCTTCCGCACCGGCCTGCATCGCCTCAACCGCCCGCCGCACGGAACCGTTTGCCGTCATGACGACGAAGCTGGCGGTGCATTTCTCCGACCGCGCCTGGCGCAGGACATCGAGGCCATCCATGTCAGGAAGCTGAAGGTCGAGAAGAACGACTTCGGGTTGTATTTGCCGGATCGCGGCGAGAGCCTTGGCGCCGCTTGGGACTGCATCCACGCTGAAATCGGCAGCGCTCAGATAGGAGAGGTAAAGCTCCACCTGCATCAGGCTGTCCTCGACGATGAGAACCGAGAGGCCATCCTTGCCCGGCTTGTTGGCCTGCCGCTTTTCCAAGGAGGCGCCTTCCTCTCGTCTCAACACACCAACGGAGCTTCGCTCTTGACCGATTAGGCAATTGGGGTCAAGGAACGAGCCGTCACAACGGCGAAAGTCATGCCCCCTTGGGGCTGGTTCTTTGCCGGCACTTCGTGCTTACACAGAAGACGGGCGGGACAGCCGCCCCAGAAACGGCTCCAGCTGGGAGGGACATGCAAATGGCATCGAGGCGATTGTTCTTGTTCATGATTGCGCCCTTGGCGTTGCCGGCAGCGATCGTGACATGCGCACCGGTGGCAGTGGCGGAGATGCTGCCGAAGCCAAGCGGAGACGTCATCCTCACTGTCTCCGGACAGATCGGCAAGGAAAACGCGCCCGGACAGGCCGACTTCGATCTCGACATGCTGCGCGCCATGCCAGCCGTGAAGTTCAGCACCTCAACGCCATGGACCGAAGGCACCGCGGAGTTCGAGGGCGTTCTGATGCAGACGCTCATGGACGCTGTCGCGGCGAAGGGCAAGGTGATCAAGGCCACGGCACTCAATGACTACATCGCGGATGTGGACATCAAGACCACCATCGAGGCAGGCGCGATCCTGGCCTACCGGATGAACGGTGAGTATATCTCCGTGCGCGACAAGGGGCCATTGTGGATCATGTTCCCGTTCGACGAAAAGCCAGCGCTCAAGGCCGAACCGATCTACAGCCAGAGCGTCTGGCAATTGCGGAACATGACATTCATCGACTGACAAGGTCTGCCGAAGCGGCGGCGAGGCACGAAGAATGAAACTGTCCTGGCGACCGTTGCAGTCGGTTTCGGTGCTTCTCACCATGATCGCGATATTGTTCTCGGTCATGCTGATGCTGGGCTGGCTGACTTTCGGCGAGCTCGAAAGGCAGCGCGCCGGACCTTCAGACAGTGCGCAGTGGACCTTCTACCAGACGAACATCGAGTTTCACCGGCTGAACAACGCCTTTCGCGCCTACCGCGCCGATGACAGCGCCGAGAACCGCAAGGAACTCACAAAGCGCTTCGACATCTTCTACAGCCGGGTGAAAACGCTCAATACCGCCAAAGCGCTGGATCCGTATCGCAAAGAGGCCTTCTTCATCAGCGGGACCGATCAGATGACATCGTTCATCTATCGGCTTGCGGCAAGCTTCGACAAGGGTGAATTCGAGGCGTTGAGGACAGACACCGCGGTCGAGCAGGACTTCAAGTCCATGGAGGGCCAGACCGCCATGTTCGTCACCTCGGGCGTCCAGTTTCAAGCCGCGATCAGCGAAGCAATCCGCGGATCGCTGAAACAGCTCCTCTTTCTGCAACTCATCACCTTCGGGCTGGTCATCGCTTCATGCGCCTATTTCGCCACGGTGGTGTTGCAGCAGAGAAACAGCGCCCTGAAACGTGAAGTCGCCCTGCGCGAAAGCCGGGATCTCCTGCGAGCCACCGTGAAATCATCGCTCGACAGTGTGCTGATCGCCGATTCGGAAGGCGTCATCGTGGATCTCAACGATGCAGCCGCAGACATGTTCGGCTTCCCGGCATCGGAAATGACGGGCCGCGAAATGTCTGGCATGATCATGCCGGAAAGGCTGCGGTCGGCTTACAAGGCCGGCATGCCGCGCTATGCCGCGACAGGCAAGGCCAAGGTAATGGGCCGCCGCATCGAGATCGATGCACAGCGCAAGGATGGAAGCGAATTCCCGATCGAGCTCTCCATCTCCGCCACCGGTTCAGGCAGCAACGCGCGCTATGTCGCCTTCATACGTGACATCACCGACCGCCGTATGGTCGAGGAAACCCTCAAGACCGCCAAGGAAAACGCGGAAGCGGCTAACCGGGCCAAGGCGCAGTTCCTCGCGGCAGTCAGCCACGAGATGCGAACGCCGCTGACCGGCATTCTCGGGGCCCTGGACCTGCTCGATACAGGCGAACTCACCGAGCAGCAGCGAAAGTACATCCGCACGGCCAACCGCTCAGGCAATGCCCTGCTCTCCGTCATCAGCGACGTTCTCGACATTTCCCGGCTCGAGGCCGGCAAGGTCGATCTCGAAATCGCACCTATCTCTTTCCAGGAGATTGTCGGGGATGTGGTCGAGATCATCGGCGGCCTGGCCGAGGAGCGCGGCAACAGGATCAGCATTCACATTGATGAGCGGCTGCCAGCAAGATTGACAGGCGACCCGGCACGCATCCGCCAGGTCCTCCTCAATTTCGTGACGAACGCCGTGAAGTTCACCTATGGCGGAACCGTCGCCATATCGGTGGTGATGCTTGCCCAGGCCGCAGGCAGGGCAGAGGTTGAGATCGCCGTAAAGGATACCGGACCTGGCATCTCCGAGAGTGACCAGCAAAAGCTGTTCAGGAACTTCTCGCAGCTTAACAACTCCAGTGACAAAGCCTTCGGCGGAAGCGGCCTTGGGCTGGCCATATCGAAACGCCTCGTCGACCTCATGTCGGGCTCGATCGGTGTCGATACGGAACTCGGAAAGGGCAGCAAGTTCTGGGCCCGTCTGTGGCTTGAAGCCAGTGCGGACACCGTGCTCGCGCCAGCCCCGCCCGGCCAATCGGGAGTGGAGGACCAACCGCTACGGTCCAAGCGAATCCTGGTGGTCGATGACAATGAAACGGTGAGATCCATCGTCGCGGGCCAACTCGCCGTCAGAGGACACGTTGCGGACACCGCAGACGGCGGCGTGAAGGCGCTGGCCATGATGAAGGCCGGAACTTATGACGCTGTCATTCTCGACATCTCGATGCCCGTGATGGATGGCTTCGAGGTGCTGCGCATCATGAAGGGCCTGCCGGGTGCAGCGGGCCTCACGCCTGTCATCGCGCTCACCGCCCACGCCCTGGTCGAAGTCCACGAGCGCTGCCTGGCTGCAGGCTTCGACCAGTTCATCACCAAGCCTGTCCGCGTCGACGAACTGTCCAGCGTCATCGAAGCGGTGACCTCCGCCACGCGGGCGCAGCCGCGAGCCGCACCTCCACCCGAGGCGGCGCAGGGAACGCCGCTGTTCGAGATCTCGCAGCTCCGGGACCAGTTCGCATCGATCTCCGCCACCGATCTGCGCCGGATCATGGAGAGATATTCAGCGGAGCTCGAACAGCAGCTTGCGTACCTCACGGGAGAAGGCAGCGAGATGTCGCCCCTTCACCTGCGGCGCATCGTTCATCTGCTTGCCGGCAGCTCCTCAATGATCGGCGCACAGCGGCTGGCCGGTTTGGCAGGGCGGCTCGATGCGCTTGCCAGCCAGCGCGAGGATGTTCAGCTTGCCGGTTTGATTGAAGAACTGGTGACGACCATTCACGAGACTCGCAATGCAGTCGAGGTGGCTAAGCGCGGACTAGAAGTCGAAACGGCCTGATGGAACAGCCGGCCCTGCCCTAGCGGGACTGCTCCGCGGCCATACGCCGGTTCCACTCACAGCTCAGCGATGCCAGTTCGCCGAGCAAGCCACGCCGGCGCGGTTCTTTCTCGACCGTCCCGGGCACATCACGGCAAGCTTCCTCGCCGATGGTGCGCAACAGCGCTGCAATGTCTTCCGGTTCACGCTTGTCAAAGGCGCCGCGGCAATGCTCTTGGCCTGGCTTTGCAAGACCTCCACTGGCCGCAGCTTCGTGACGGTCTGCTCAGCTCCCAACCTCTTTTTCGGCATCTCCCTTCCCCTTTCCAGGCTATCTTCTCTCAATTCGCCTGGTTCATAAAATGACGGTCAGGTCAGGCCGCCTGGCTGCCGAACACCGCCCCGGCGATACCGATCAGCATGACGAACAGAATGAAATTCGCGGCATCGACAATGGCATTCACCAGGATAAGCGAGAAGGTCCATCCCATGTCCGGATGGAGCATGAAGAACTGCTCCCGCGTAACGGCCAACGGAAAGGAGAGTACGGCCGAGATCAGATACATCACCCCAAGTAAGGCCGATCAGCCGCCGCCCTGACACCCCCTCCATGCGCAGCATCGCGACGATGAGGAAGACCCCCCAGTCCCTCAAGTGCAAGCACGATCGACAGCACGATGCCCGAAACACGGCCAGCAGCCTCGAACATCACGATGCCGGAGCCGACGTTCAGTACGGCCCAGGCCGCCAGCACCAGCATGGTCTGACGCGAAAACGTTCCGATCTTGCCTCTGAGAAGCGCGATGCCAAGGCAGAGAATTCCTGGCAGAAGGTGAAGGTGATCGCCTGTGGAATGGCCGCCGACAGCGTGACGGAAATCGGCATGGTCAGCCCGCCAACGATGCCAGAAAGAATGAGGAGAAGAATGCCCTTGGCGGTGCGGATGCTGCGCATCATCGCGCGCTCGCGGTCATAGACCTGCTGGGCCATTTCAGCGAAGACGCGCGCGAGCCTGCCGATCGAGTCGCCGCGGCCCGCGACCTGCTCAAGGCCGAGGTCCTTGGGGTGAAAGGCGCGCTCTTCCATCACTTCGGCGGCAGTTGTGATGCGCTCCACCTGCGCAAGGTAGTCAAAATCCGCGGCACGCAGGCGCATCTTTTCGATACAGGCCTCGACACGCGCCCTGAACAGTACCGGATTGAAGTCCTCCGGCAGGAAGTCTGTGGCGCCGAGTTCAATGGCGCGCGCCACGCTCGTCATGTCTTCGTCCATGCCGGAGATGACGAGCACGGGAATTGAGGAGAGGCGCCAGTCCTTGCGCAGGTTCTCGAGCACCTCGAAGCCATCCATGCCCGGCATCATGATATCGAGAAGAATGAGATCAAAGTCCTGCTGCTTCAGCAGTGCCAGGGCCTCTTCGCCGCCAGCCGCCTCGACCCAGTCATGCCCGAGCTTCCTGACGGCCATGGCCATCTGGCGCCGGCTCGTCGCGTTATCGTCGACAACGAGGACCCTGCCACTCCGGCCCGCGCTCAAGTCCTCAGAATCCACGATCAATTGCCCGTCCATCGTCCAGCATTCTCCGACCCGGCCAAGTCCGCCATGGTCCGCATGGACGATTAACCTGGCCGCGATGGAAGCAGGAAAACTGGGCTATTCCGCTACAAAGGCAAAGCCGCCATATGCTGCCATGCTTGCAAATCTGAGGAAGAACCACCTGAACGCGGAGCTTGACTGATCGACTCATTCGCATGGGTGGCCGGGACAATGCGCATTCGTTGGAAGCCTCCATGGTTCAGGAAACACCTCGGCGTTCTCTTGCGACGGCCGCGGCCCTTCTCACCGTCGCGGCCGTGAGCATGGCATTCGGTTTGTTTCACTCATGGTGGTTTGCATATACGCCGGAAGCTGGGCGCCACGTCCTGCTGTTCTTTTCTGCTGCGGCCGCAGCCGTAATGGTCCTGTTCCTCGCGGGAAAGGCGTTGCGCGTCAGGAACCACGCCTACTACATCATCGCCGCCGGACTTGTCTTTCTGGCGGTCGATGCCATGGTGTGGTGGAGCTTTGGCATCATGCCGGGGCCAAAGTCCTACCAGGATGGCTTCGTTCCAGCGGCGATCATGGGTGTGTTCCTCGGACCGCTCTACAGGATGATCGCGCCAGCACCCTGATGGGCTCTGGCTCAGGCCAATCTCGGAAGCGAAAACAGCAGGCGGTCCGCCGCCCGCCTGATCAGGTCCTCGACATTCACGTCTGGCGCGACCTTGGCGAAGCCTCCATCGATCGTCAGGCTGGTCGCACCGTGCACGACAGCCCAGAGCTCCAGCGCGATGCGCCATGCATCTCCCTCGATGCGGTTCGCCGCACAAAAGCCAACGATCTCCTCCACGACATAAGCAAAGCAATCGCGGCCATGTGCGGCGAGATCGTCTTCATCAGACAGCCCAGCGAACATCAAGCGGAACAGGGCGGGCTCATTGGTCGCAAAGGTAAAATAAACCCAGCCCAGCGCGACGATGCGCTCGGAAGAGCCCTCGGGATGGCGCTGAGCTTCCATCCTGTTCCGGCTTGCCATGTCGGCGAAGCCCTGGGCGGCAACCTTGATCAGGATTTCCTGCTTGTCAGCGAAATGGCGGTAGGGTGCGGCCGTCGAGACCCCGGCCTTGCGGCACGCATCTGACAGGCTGAAGCCACTCTCTCCCCGCTCATTGACGAGGGCCCGCGCAGCGTCGATCAGCGCCTGGCGCAGCTCGCCATGATGGTAGGGTTTCTTCAAGCGTTCGGTCTCTGGTTCCGGAAGCGTTTTCACCTGTTTCCCTTAACCCGTCTATCCGCTTCGCACCACTACGAAGCCATGCGGCGCAGAAAGGCTCTTGCAATGTTAGCGACCCTAACATATATGTTAGGACGTCTAACATCAAGTCAAGTGGGGCGTGACATGCGAAAATCAAAACTGCTGGCAGCGGGTTTGGCGATAGCCGTTCTGGTGACCGGTGCAACCTATGCACAGCGAGACCTGATTTCTGGTGTACTGGCGAGCCAGACGGAAGCGGAGCTGCTGCCACCAAAGCTCATCCCCCAACCGGTCCGGGTCAGCACCATCGCCTTTGGCGATCTCCGGGTCGAAACGCACTTCACCGGCACGGTGAGGCCAAGGCATGAGGCTGACCTCGGCTTCCGCGTGTCCGGAAAGCTCCTGGAGCGCCTGGTGTCGGTGGGTGACCGGGTGCGGGCGGGTGAGCCCATCGCAAGGCTCGACCCCGCCGACGCGCAGCTCGATCTTGAATCGGCGGAAGCCGAGCGCGCGGCCGCGGAGGCCGAACTGACGCGGGCGGAAGCCGAGGGTGTGAGAAGCCGCAGGCTGCTCGCCGCCGGGCATGTCTCCCAAGCCGCGCATGACCGGGTCGCGGCGACGACGGCGGAAGCGCGCGGCCGCGCGGAACGGGCCATCCGGGCGCGCGGCCTCGCCGCCAACCGCCTCGACTATATGGTGCTGAAAGCGTCCGGGGACGGGGTTGTCACGCGCGAACTCGCCGAAGCGGGGCAGGTCATCGCGGCGGGTCAGCCGGTGATTTCCGTTGCCCGCATGGACCAGCTCGACGTGGTCTTTGCGCTGCCGGAACAGAGCCGCGAAATCCTGGCGCAGCAAGGCGCGCTGGCGAGGCTCTGGGACCAGGATACCGCGAGCTATCCCCTGCAATTGCGGGATGTCTCACCGGACGTCGACCCCGCAACACGCACCTACCGGGTGCGCATGGGGATCCTCCGCCCGGACGAACATGTCACCCTGGGCCGGACGGTGACCATCACATTCGCTCTTCCCGCGGACAGGCCCGCCGCAGCCCTGCCGCTGGGCGCAGTGCTGAATGACGGACAAGGTGCGGGGGTATGGCGGCTGACCCCAGACCGCGAGAGGGTCGAACGCGTTCCGGTCGAGATCGTGGCGCTTGAAGGCAAGCGCGCGATGATCGCGGGAGCGCTTCGAGAAGGCGATCTCGTCATCAGCCTTGGCGCCCACAAGATCGATCCGGCACGGCCGGTGAAGGTGGTCGAAACGACAACGACCGCGCTGAACTAGGAGCCTCCAATGCGCAGCTTCAACCTGTCAAGCTGGGCGGTCAGCAACCGCCCGGTGACGCTCTTCCTCATCATTGTGTCCCTGCTGGCGGGCGGCCTCGCATTCTTCAGCCTCGGGCGCGCGGAAGACCCGAGCTTCACCATCAAGACCATGATCGTCCAGGCCGCATGGCCGGGCGCCAATGCAGAGGAAATGCAGCTACTCGTCGCAGAGCCGATCGAGAAGCGCATCCAGGAAATCGCTGCGGTCGATTACGTGCGTACCTTCTCCAGGCCGGGAGCGACCGTCATCCTCGTGCAGTTGAAGGATCACGTCAGGACGGAAGCCGCCGGCATCTGGTACCAGATCCGGAAGAAGGTGGGAGATCTGCGGCCGAGCCTGCCGCAAGGCCTGATCGGCCCCTTCTTCGATGATGAATACGGCGATGTCTTCCCCGCCATCTACATGCTGACGGGAGACGGCGTCGGCCGCGCCGAACTCAAGACCTACGCCGAGCGCCTGCGCACGCGGCTCCTCGCTGTCGAGGATGCGGCGAAGGTCGCGCTGATCGGCAATGTGGATGAAAGGATCTTCGTCGAGATCAGCCACCACCGCCTTGCCACACTGGGCATACCCGCGACGACGATCTTCAACGCCATCGCCCAGCAGAACGCCATGACGGCGGCAGGCTCCTTCGCGACGGCGGCAGACCAGATACAGGTGCATGTGAGCGGCGATCTGAAAGGCCTCGCATCCCTGCGTGAGTTGCCGATTGCAGCAGGCGGCACTGTGTTCCGCCTCGGCGACATCGCAACGATCCATCGCGGCTATGAGGACCCGCCCTCCTTCCTCGCCTTCCTGAATGGCCAGGACACGGTGGGCGTCGGCGTGGTGATGGCCGATGGCGCCAATGTGGTGGCGCTTGGCCAGAGGCTTGCGGCGGAGGTTGCCTTGTTCGAGGCTGAACTGCCCGTGGGCATCGCGGTGACGCAGGTCTCCGACCAGGCGGACATCGTCGAGCATGCCTTCGAGGAATTCATCACTGCCTTCTTCGAGGCGCTTGCCATCGTGCTTGCGGTGTCCTTCCTCACGCTGGGCCTCCGGACCGGCATCGTGGTCGCATTGTCCGTACCCATCGTGCTGGCGGTGGTGTTCGTCATCATGCAGGCGATGGGCATGAACTTCGACCGCATCACATTGGGCGCACTGATCATTGCCCTCGGGCTTCTGGTGGACGATGCCATCATCGCCGTCGAGATGATGATGGTGAAGATGGAACAGGGCATGGACCGCCTC
>JBEILC010000012.1:0-32724 GCA_040379425.1 Hyphomicrobiales bacterium | reverse complement strand
TCCTCCGCAAAACCAAGGAACGCAGTGTCGAGGCGACCTGGCAGCGGATCGGCGCAATCCTTCCATCCTTCACGCCACAGGAATGCTCAAACTACTTCAAAAACGCCGGATATAGGTCCACGTAGAGTCATTCCGCTCTAGCGTCCTTTTCCAGATACCGGTCGCGCGCTCTTCTGCGGTCTGCGAAGAAGTGAGCCCAAGGCAAAATCTCGGCAATTGCTTCGAACGCTAAGGCAGCCTCGTCTTGGGGCGCAGCGTGGGTAAGCTCCGCAAGCGTCTGCAGCGCCTCATGCCTTTGGGGTTCGCTACTCTGACGTAGGCCAGCCGGGAATCCTGGATCTGCTTCCTGCACACATGTGCTAGACAGCGTTGATGCTGCAGCAACTCATCCTCCTCCTCGACTGGTTCGGCATTTGCGTATTCGCGGTAACGGGCGCCCTTGTTGCCTCACGAAAGGAGATGGACATCGTCGGTTTCGCGCTTCTGGGCAGCGTCACGGGTATTGGCGGCGGCACGGTGAGGGATGTTCTGCTCGGAGTGGAGCCAGTGTTCTGGGTGGGGCAGCCGTCGTACCTCGTCACCTGCATCGTGGTTTCCACCGCGATGTTTTTCGTGGCCCATATCCCGCTGTCACGGGAGCGGCTGTTGCTCTGGTTCGATGCCGTCGGTCTTTCGTTGTTCTCCGTTACCGGCACGGTCAGCGCCCTCGCCACCGGAGCAGGCCCCGTGATTGCAGTCGCCATGGGCGTGGCCACGGCCACTTTCGGCGGCATCATTCGTGACATCCTGGGCGGAGAGAGCCCCGTTATCCTCCAGCAGGAGATCTACATCACGGCGGCGCTGCTCGGCGCGGCGGTCTTGGTCGGCCTCCGCTGGCTGGGCGTATCGGCGGATCCTTCGGCAGGATTGGCGTTTCTGGCAGCATTTTCATTACGGGCTGCCGCGCTCCACTGGAACCTGTCCCTGCCCCGTTATCGCGTACGGCGCCAGAAGGTTGACGATTGAACATCACCAGATAGCAAGGTCTTCCCGTCTTTCCCGGAACCGCCCGGCATCACGCCGCCTCCAGGGC
Source organism: Hyphomicrobiales bacterium (assembly GCA_040379425.1). Lineage (GTDB taxonomy): Bacteria > Pseudomonadota > Alphaproteobacteria > Rhizobiales > Aestuariivirgaceae > Aestuariivirga. The sequence goes on along the minus strand of JBEILC010000012.1, from coordinate 31,652 downwards.
CTTCAGACTCCAGCGGCCGGTTTCGAGCATGGCGTGGAGTATATCGAAGTCTTCATGGGAAACAAGGTTTTGGCTCTGCTCACCGCCGTTATCCTCAGCCCGCTTGGATTGCGCATCGTCACGCTGTCCGCTGCGGATGATGGCCCCGGGGGTCACACTATCCTTGTTCGGACAGCAGAGCCCCAGGAGCCAAGCATCTCACATGATCTATCAGTCGGCAGCCGGTGCTTCGGCTGTGAGGGGCAGATCGATCCGGCTCACAAGACCCGGACCTGTCAGAATTGTCAGATCTGCACGGCGAAGCTCAGCCGAGGAAAAGATGCTCTTGCCCGTCTGTGGATTGCGGTCCCATGCAGGGAAATCCGAGCCCGCGACGACCACAGCAGCGCGATGGCCGGCGGGGAAGCGATGCAGGATTTCTCCCATGTCGAAGGAGACATCGACCGCTTGACCATTGACTTTCGTGATTCGACGGTGGTCTGACAGGATCAGGGTCGCCTTGCCATCGGGAGCCAAGTCCAACAGACGCACGCTCGCGTCAAAACTCGGCGCATCACTTCTCATCGACAGTGTACCCGTAACCGGGCCCGCCAGCAGGGTCGGTTTCGTAAAAGCGGCGCCGACGAAAGCAGCTGTGTCCGGCCGGTCAATAAGTGCGGTCTGGTCGCCCTGCCCGGAGGGAGCGAGAAGGTTGCGCCCGCCGGTCGTGAGGATCGGCGCGGACGGATCGCTCGTGAAGGTCACAGCGCCCTGCACCGGGGAGCGTTCAACAAGGGCTCCGGCTGGAGAGAGGTGAAGGCGCGTGGGCGTTGTGAAAAGATCGCCCAGCCGATCTGCCTCGCTGAACGTCTCACTGCCCTGGATCGCAGCAACCACCGGTTTGCGCACCGGCGCGGGGGCATCCTTCAGCCAATGGTCGAACCACGACAGGAGCCTTGGCGCCGGAAAGATCCGGGGATCGTCAATTTCATAATGCGTCCCGTTGACAACGAGGAGCTCAGCGGGAACCCCGCGGGCCTCGAGATCGGCGTAAAGCGCGATCGCGCTTTCGGCAAAGCTGTCTTGCCACAGCGTGACAACGGAGGTTGGTATGTTGATCTCGCCAATGACATTGGTGTCCCGGCGGAAGGCCTCCAGATAGGCCGGATCCGTGAACATGGACCAGAAGGGCATGAGGCGTCCAAGCTCCTCGGATGCACCGAGCGGGGCTGCGGCCCAGTCGGGGGACGCAAGCGGATCGCCCAACCCCTCGGAAAGCCCCTGCACATAGCCGCGAACGGCAGTGGCAAACCCTGAAGCCTCCGCCTCGCTGATGTTGCGTGCTGCAACATGGGACGGACTGACATCGAAGGCGAGAAAGCCGCCTTGCAGCAAGAGTGACTCGGTTCGAAATGCGCCGTCACGCGGCGCCATGTCGGTGCCGATCGGATCGCCTGCCGAAGCCTGGACAAAGACCGCGTCGAGCGATGGCGGAGCCGCGGCAGCCGCGAGAGCGGCGCTGATGCCAACCGCACTGTCTCCGAAGATGCCGATCCGGCCGTTGCTCCAAGGCTGATCATTGACCCACTCGACCAGATCATATCCATCGCTCCGGTCATCGCGCCAGGTGCGGTCGATGCCGCCCGAGCCCTTGCGGCCCCTGGTGATCTGAACGACGAAGGCATAACCGTTCTGGGTCAGCAGCGGCCAGCCTAGTGCGAGAGCACGTTCATCGTCCTCGGATTCACCCTCGTCATCGTCGTCATCGTTTGCCGGCGGCTCGTAGTCTGCCAGGAACATCGCGCGGTCGAAGAGTTCGCCTCCCATTGGCGTGATGGGCGGGCCGTAAACCGTCCGCGCAACGAGCGTCGGGAAAGGCCCTTTCCCTTCTGGAAGGTACACATAGGTCACGAGCTCCGTCCCGTCACGCATCGGAACGTTGAGCACCAGCGGATCTGCCGAGGCGGCCGCCGCAGTAAACAGGGACAGGACCATGGCCGCAAGGCCCGCCGCCCGGCTACGCAAGGAAAGGCAAACGTGCATTTCTGTTTCTCCAGTTGATCATCGGTGGGCCAAGATTAGCCAGCAAAATCAACGGAAAAAGCGAAGATGCACGAGACGGCGGCTGAATTGCACGAAGCGGCAGCCTGCCGTTTCGCCGCTGCATGTGCGGGCGGGTCTCCTCATCCGTTGGCGGAGACTGCCGCGCGAACGGACGCGACCCGCTCCCGGCTCACCGGCAGTTCAAGGCCGTTGGACAAACGGCAGCGCGTGCTTCTTGTGGCGCCGGTAACGCTCTCGACATGATCGAGATTCACCCAGTGAGACCGGTGAATCTGGCAGCCCTTCGTATTCCGCAGCATCTCCATCGCGCGGCCAAGCGAACACAGGATGAGGGCGTCCCCCTTGGTTGTGAAGACGCGAAGATAATGAAGTTCGGCCGACATCGCGACTATCGTCCGACCGAGCGAGTGAGGAACGCGCGCCCAGAAGTCCTCCAGTTCGTCGGGCGCCGAGACCTCCCCTCCACGCTCAGGAAAGGCGGCTGCGGCCGCACCCGTGCTTGACCTCGGCAACTGGACCAGTGCAGGCGCATTGATGAGCAGCCAGGTAATGGTTACAGGTCCGGCGAACTGCAGAAATTCCCCGGTGGCCTGTAGAAAAAGACTCTCGGTCTGCGCTTCGGCCGAGATGGGTGCACCGAACACTCGGTCGATCATGAGGGCCACCGGCGTGAAGAGAACCGAAGCAATCAGCCCTCCCAGCACGAATTGCCAGATGGCGGGCAGTGAGGCCAGCCGGTTCTGGCGGACAACCCACATCTGCACGATTTCGAGGAGGATCAGAGCCGGAACCACGTGAAGCATCCAGAATACGACCGCCTGCGGCGTGCCAAGTCCCTCCGCCGGACGTGGACCGAGCAACGTCAACGCCACCACAAGGCCGATACCGCAGAGGGCCAGGTAAACCTGAATGTTGCGCAGGGGCGGCTGCATCCTCATCGTTCCAGATTAGCGGTGGCGTGCTCAATGAGTTTCCCGGCTTGGATGTCACATGGGGGCGGGCCACGGCCGATTGCCCAGTTCCTCCAGACTCCATCGGCCCGTTTCAAGCATGGCGTGGAGTATGTCGAAGTCTTCCCGCGAATCGAGGTTGTGGCTTCGCTCACCCGGCATGATGAAGGGAATGGTGGCCGCAGGCAAGAAGCGCTTCTCGCGCAGGAAAGCCTCCCGGGAGATGAGATAGAAGGCGCCATTCAGGCGGTAGGGCTGCGGCAGGGCTTGGCGCGGCCCCTCGAAGGCCTGCGCAAGATAGGGCGCGACGCGGCCATCGCTGATCCGTTTCAGCTTCTCCGGGCGGGGCTCCTCCAGTGCACAGAGGCTGACGGCGGCATCGCCTTCCTCCGCCTCATAGGCCTTGCACAGCGCCTCGAGGTCGGCGAGGCGGCGCAGTGGGCTCGTGGCCTGCAGGATGAGAAGGTGTCCGCTGTCGATTGGCTCCGCGGTGATCAGGTCCTCCACCACGGCGGCGGTGGTGGCACTGTCCGAGGCGAGCGGGGCCGGGCGCAGCACCTTGCTGTTCACGCCGAAGGCGCAGGACAGCGCGTGCATCTCATCGTCGTCGGTTGACACGATGACACGGTCGATGCGCGGCGAGGCCTTGGCGAAGCGGATCGCGCGCTCGAGCAGGCTCATGCCGCCGAGCTGCATCATGTTCTTGCGCGGGACTCCCTTGGAGCCGCCGCGGACGGGAATAATGGCTGTGAGTGTTCCGCCGCGGACCATGTCAATATGTGATCGTCTTGTCGATGGAGGGCGTCACGCGCGCCAGCACATCGGCCATGCGCTCGCCGGCGTGGCCATCACCATAGATATTTTCGCCCGCGATGCCGGTGCGCGCCAGCATGGCCTTGATGGCGGCGGTGATCTCGCCTGCGTCGTAGCCGGCATCGATGACGTTGCGGCCGCGGTCGCGGCGGTTCTGGCGGCTGCCGATGTTGATGGCGGGCACGCCGAGGTAGGAACATTCCCGGATCGCCACCGAAGAATTGCCGATGATGCCCCGGCTGCGGATGAGCACATGGAGAAAGTCCACGGGGTTCATGTTGCGATAGAAATGCGCTGTCTTCAGCCGGTTGTTCTCGCGCGCCGTCCTGAGTGACTTGGAGGTGGCGTCCGAGCCCGCATCGACATTGGGCCAGTACCACAGCACCTGGGAGTCGATGCGGTCCATCGCATCGATTGTCGCCTCGATGTGCTTGCTGGCGTTCTCGAACTCCGTCGTGACCGGATGCTGCATGACGACGAGATAGGGCTTGTGCGGATCAATCTCGGCGCCGACGCCGCCGTAGCGCTGCAACACGGTTCCGATGTCGCCCGGGGCAGAGGCCGCGGCATGGCGCGCGACATCGATCGACGGGCAGCCGGTCACAAAGATGCGGGACGGCTCCTCCCCCATCCGCTCGACGCGGAGCCTCGCGCTTTCATTGGCCACGAGATGAATGTCCGCCAGCTTGGTGTTGGCATGGCGTGTCCTTTCATCGATCGATCCCGTGACCTCTCCGCCCTGCACATGCACGAGGGGGATGTTCATGTAGGCCGCAGCGATAGAGGTGGCGATCGTCTCGAAGCGGTCGGCGATCGTCACCACCATGTCAGGCTTGAGATCATCGAAGGCGGTGGCGAGTTCCGACAAGCCGAGGCCCGTGGACTTCGCGGAGGTGACGAGATTCTCGCCCTCGACGATCATGTAGATCTGGCGTGTCGGCTTGAGGCCGTCCGCCTCCATGATCGCGGGCAGGCTGCCATAGCGGTTGAGCACGGCGGAGGCCGTGACGACGAGCTGGAGTTCAAGCGCGGGATGGTTCTTTATGGCGAGCAGCGCGGTCTTGATGCGGGCATAGCTTGGCCTCGCCGTGACCACGACGCAGATTTTCTTCTTGTTCATTCAGCTCACGTCCCCGGGGTGCAATGGTTCATCCTTGGCAAGAGCGCGGTTCAGAACCTTGCCGATGAGCGACTCCAGCGCGCCAGCAGGCATGCCGCCGCCCGCCTTCTTCAATGTCAGTTGTGCATGATCGAGCCGCGTTCCCGCCGCGAGGTCTTGGGCGGCGACGATGCTCTTGGTGAAGATGCCGCGCATCGCGGCGATGTCGGATGCGAGCACCTGCTTGTCGGCCGGATTGTCGTGCATGGCCTCGATGAATCGCACCCCTTGGACGATCTGCGTCAGCTCTGCGGGCGTGACCGATGAGGTGACATCGGGGCCGAACATGTCCCGGCTCAAAGTCAGGTGCACTTCGAGCACTTCCGCGCGGTGTGCCGCAACGGCCGCGAGCGAGGGATAGATCGTGCCGGAATGATCCGACAGCCCGACCGCCGTTGCGAATTCCTGCCGGAAGAGGCCGAGCACGTTGAGCCCGATCTTCTCGGGCGGTGAGGGATAGGAGGTCGTGCATTGGAGGACAGCGAGAGGCGCTTTCGCCTCGCGCACTTCCTTCACGGCCACCGCCACCTCCGAAAGATCGCTCATGCCGGAGGAGAGGATGACCGGCTGGCGCCGCCCCGCGATGGCTTTCAGCATGGGCATGTTCGAGACTTCACCCGAGGCGATCTTCCATACCTTCATGCCGATCGAGGAGAGAAGCTCGACCGCCGGGAGGGAGAAGGGCGAACTCATGAACACGAGCCCCTTTTCTTCGGCATGTGCCTTGAGCCCGGCCCATTGCTCGGGCTTGAACTCCATGCGCTTCCAGTAGTCGAAGCGCGTGTCATCCTGGCGGCTGAACTTGACGCGCCAGGGTTCGGCCCTCGTACTCTCGCTCTCGGCGATATGCGTCTGGAACTTCACGGCGTGGGCGCCGCACCGGGCGGCGCAATCGATGAAGGCGTGTGCCATGCCCAGGCTGCCGTCATGGGCCTGGGCCACCTCGGCGATAATGCTGCAGGAGGCGCCGGGCTCGGGCGCCGACAGCCAGTTGTTTTTCATGCTCATGTCATCTTTGCCGGCGTTGGTGGCGTCCGCAGGTTAGGCTGATGGGTGGAACCGGTAAAGGCGGGGCCCCTCCCCCCGGACTGATACACCATGGAAGCGGCCGGTGGCAGCCTGGAAACGCCTGAGGCGGCCCTCGATTTCGGCCAGGGGGAAGGCGGGGAACTGCCGCTCCATGAAAGCGGCCGAAAGCTGGCTGCCGTCATCCGCGAGGCTTTGCCTGAGGCCGCGCTCAAGGTTCCGGAAGCGGGACCGGGCGCGCCCCAGGCTGGCGCTGAACGCGGAAACGCTTGCCTCCTTCCGCCAGGCTGCCTCGTGCCGGTCGAGCTCGCCTGCGATCAGATCCACCGCCAGCTGCGAGTCATGCCGGGTGACATGGGCGGCCAGCACCTCCTGATGCGGCGCCGTGACGGAGAGCGGCGCACTGCCATCGAGATGCGCCTTGAGCATTGCCTCAAGGCTGGCTGGCGTGGTGGCATGGTGGCTCACCGCATTGGGAAGCTTCCAGTCAAGCTCGTCCGACTGGAGCGGCGCATAGGCAATCGCGGGGCGGTCAAGGAGCGCAGCCTCCACCGCCGTGGTGCAGCCATTGTGGATCAGCATGTCGGCGGCGAGGATCCATGCGGCAACGGCGCCCTCATGCAGCACGGTGACATTGGCAAAGCCCGATGCGAGCTCTGCCCAGCTCTCCGCGCGCTCGGCGGGGTGAGGCCTCACCACGATGCGCCGGTCCGGAAAGGCCTTCGCCAGATGCACGAGCATGGACTGGAACGCCTCGTATAGCGCCTTGCGATAGGACATGATCGCATGCCAGCGCGCGTCTTCCGGGGCGCCGGAGGATTTGCCGGACGCCGATCCGTCCCGGTTGCGCCTCACCGCGGGATTGACGCGGCCAAAGTTGGAATTGATGAGGATGAAGTTGCCATGTGCCGCGCGGAGCCGCTGCACCTCCGGCTCATGATAGGCGCGGAGTTCCCGCCGGTAGAGATCGATGCGCGGATTGCCGGTCTCCAGCAGCGACGTGCCGTCATAATAGCCAAGGCTCTTCACCAGTGCGGTGTAATCGGGGCCCCAGGAAAAAATAGCTTGCAGGTTTCGCAGCGGCTCTGGCCCCAGCCGGCGCACGGCATAGACGTCGGGCGGCAAATGAACCAGCCCCTCCTCGTCCCAGCCTGTCACAACAAAGCCCATCTGCCGCATGATGGCGAAGTGATCGGCCTGCATCATCCGGTGGCGCGGGGAGAAGCTCTTTGAAATGAAGATCCCCGGCGGGTTGGCGTACAGTGTACTCCGGAGTGCATTCTGCTCGCCCAGCAGCACCTGCCGGCCGCGCGATGCGGCGGCGGCGGCAAGAAGGATCTTCGCATCGAGTTCCCGGACATGGGATTCGACCGGGAGATAGAGCGGCAGCAGCACCTTGGGGCGATCCGTCATGCCGCCGCCGAGAATGCGAAGATCTTGGCGGTGACCGCATGAACTTCGACACGGCTGAAGCGGCCCGTGACCTTGCTGAACCGCTCCAGCCGTTGCCGCATCTCCGATTCAGGGAGCGGCGGGAAATGGATATCCTGCACCACGCGCGAGTTCATGTGGCGTGGGATGAGCGCCCCGGTAATGCCGGCCTCGGCCGCACGAAGCCTGGTCAGCAGGCCCGAGGCCATGCGGGACAGCAGCGGAGGTTCACGATCCCAGGATGCCTCATGGCGGTCGATCACGTCGAGAATCCGGTCAACGGCCAGCGTGTCGTCAGCCAGCACAACATGGTGCGAAAGGCGCTCCTTCTGCGATGCAGTCACCGTGAGGCGGCCGGAACCCTCAAGGTGGTTTACCAGCATCTGATACAGTTGGTCTTCGCTGCCGGCAGTGTGGCTTACGTCATTTGGAAGGTGCCAGTCATTCTGCTGCGAGCGCAGCGGCTGGTAGGCCACCGCGGGCCGGTCGAGCAGCGCCGACTCGATCGCCGTGGTGCAACCATTGTGGATCATCACCTCCGCACCGAGGATCCATGGCGCCACCGCACCCTCGCGAATGATGTGAACGTTCGAAAATCCGGCTGCAACCTCCCGCCAGGTGTCGAGCCTTTCGGCGGGATGCGGGCGCAGCACGATCTGCCGGCCGGGGAAACGCGCGGCAAGAACCGGCAGCAGGTTGCGGAACGCCTCGAACAAGGCAAAACGGTGGGCTACCATATTGCCCCACACTTCCCCTGGTGGGGCGGATTGGGGCCTCCGGGTCGCAGCACTGCCGTCATGTGCCGCGACGAATGCGCTGCCGAGAAGTGGATTGACGCGGCCGAAATTGGAATTGATCAGGATGTAGCCGCCATATGCCGCGCGCAGCTTCGCCGCCTCTGCATCAAAGTAGCCGCGCACGCGCGGGTGCAGCAGGTCAATGCGCGGATTACCTGTCTCGAACAGGGGTGTTCCGTGGTAGTAGGGCAGCGAGGTGACGAGCTTCGTATAGTCCTGCCCCCAGGAGAAGATCGCGCTTAGGGCGGGGAGCGTGCGGGGTGAGGCGCGGCGCTTGGCGTAAACACTCTGCCCCGCGTGGACCAGGCCCTCCTCATCCCAGCCGACGACGGCATGTCCGAGGTCCCTGAACATGCGCAGGAAATTGGCCAATGGCTTGGGCGGCCCGAAGCTCTTGGCCATGTAGATGCCACGCGGCATGCCGGCCATTCTGCCGCGCAAATCGGACTGGAAGCCGAGGATGGCCGGGCGGCCCCGTTCGGCAGCGGCGGCGGCCAGCAGTATCTTTCCATCGAGTTCCCGCAAATGACTCTCGACAGGCAGGTACATCGGCCGCTTCGGTGACATTCGGTGCCCGATACTACAGACGCCCGCCGCTGTCCACTTTCGCCTGCTCAGGCCTTGGTACTCAGCGCCAAGCCCTTGGCAGTCCGAGGGGAATTCCCATCATCAGTTCAACGACAACGTAGATCACGGCCCAGCCGATCGCGAGCATCAGAACAATTATCGCAATGTCGCGCCTGCTCATGGTGAGGTTAAGCTCAGTGCCCAAAAGTCGATTGCCAACTGCGCGCGTCCCCGTCGGCCCGCCGAGGCGGGGGCCTCACGCCAGGACGACATTGCCCATGTCCGCACCGGCACGAGCGCAGGCATTGCGCGTGTCTACCACAAGCGGGGTGCTCCTGGCGATCATGGCGTAATCCAGGCCATCATGGTCGGTGGCAATCAGCACCGCATCGGCGGCCGCAAGAGTCTCAGCTTCGAGCGCTACGGAACGCATTCCTGCGAGTGCCGCGTGCTCGCGCATCTTCGGAACGACCGGGATATGGGGATCATGATAGGAGACGTCCGCCCCGCGCGCCTGCAGCTTCTCCATCAGGCGCAGCGAGGGGCTTTCGCGCAGGTCTGCCACGTTCTTCTTGTAGGCCAGCCCCAGGATGAGAATGCGTGACCCGTTCAGGCCCCTCCTGAAACGCTGGTCGAGCGAGAGCGCCAGTGTGTTCACCACATGGTCCGGCATTGCCGTGTTGATCTGCCCGGCGAGTTCGATGAACTGGGCCGAAAGACTGTAGGCCCTTGCCTTCCAGCTCAGATAGAAGGGATCGATCGGAATGCAATGACCGCCGAGGCCTGGCCCGGGGTAGAAGGGCATGTAGCCGAAAGGCTTGGTCTTCGCGGCTTCGATCACATCCCAGATGTTGATGTCCATCCGGGCAAATATCAGCTTGAGCTCGTTGACCAGCGCGATGTTCACCGCGCGGAAGATGTTTTCGGTGATCTTCACGGCTTCCGCAGTGGCCGCCGACGTCACCGGCACGGTGCGCCCGCCGAAGCTCTCATAGACGGCACAGGCCAGCGTCCGGCTTGCCTCGTCATCCGCACCGACCACCTTCGGAATGGTCGCCGTCGTGTGTGACTGGTTGCCGGGGTCCTCACGCTCAGGCGAGAAGGCGAGGAAGAAGTCACGGCCGCGAAGCATTCCCTTGCCCTGCAGGATAGGCTCGACCACCTCGACCGTGGTGCCGGGATAGGTCGTGCTCTCGAGGATGACGAGCTGTCCGCGCCGCAGCACGGCGGAAATCGCCTCGACGGTTCGGGTGACGAAGGTGAGATCGGGCTCAAGGTGCTGGGTGAGCGGAGTCGGCACGCAGATCAGGATGGCATCGGGCTCGCCGAGCCGCGCCATGTCCGATGTGGCGGAGAACCTGTCAGCCTTGACCACCTGGGCCACCCGCTCGGACGGGAATTGCTTGATATAGCTCTGGCCGGCGCCGATCGCCTTGGTCTTCTCGGGATCGGTGTCGAAGCCCAGCACCCGCACGCCGGCTTCAGCGAGCGTCAGGGCGAGCGGAAGGCCCACATATCCCAGGCCGATGACGCCGATCAGCGCCGACTTGGAGCGCAAACGGTGGAGAAGTTCATCGGCAAGCGCTGCGTTCAGAGAATCGGTCGTTCGGCCGCTGTCCACGAGGGCGCGTTCTCCATTGGGTGATGGCCGCGTTGGCCACCGATGAAACTCGGGGTTGAAACGCTCCGGCTCTCAGTTGGTAACCCAACAGCGATCTTCCACGCAAGTCTTTTTGACTGCGGACAAGGCTGCCCGGTCTGCACGCATAGCCTCCCCTTGAGACTGCCCACTCAGTTTCGCCGGGCTCGTTTCCAGGCCGATCCCCCGCCCCCTCCCCTATGGGAAAGCCGGCGCCAAGCAAAGGCCCGGGAGCGTCATTCTTGTGTTGATTTCAATTCTTGATTGATTATACGGGGTCGTCATTTTAAGAGTGTTTATCAACCTTTGAGAGAAAGTCGATCGCCTGCTGCATCCACCACAGCACCAGCTTTCGTTTCGACCCTTTGCTTCAGGCCCTGACCGCCATGCCGACTGCGCCCACGCCTGCTTCCGCCGGATTGAGTATTCTCGACAAGTGCCCGTGCTGCGGCAGCAGCGAACTCGTGGAGCCGCTGCCGAAGACCCTTCGCTATGACAATGGTCTTGAGAGCTGGATCCGGTCGGGCCGCCTCACGCAGATCGGTGATGTTCCCGCCCAGGACTTCGCGAGGGTCGAATGGCGGGTGTGCAGGAATTGCACGCTGATCTTCTGCCTGAAGCGGCCGGGCCTCGAGAATGCGGATTCCTGGTATGGCGAGTTGTTCCGGTCTGTTGAGCGGCGCAACTATGACGTTACGCCGCTGCCGCGCGAATACGTTGAGAACCAGATCTCATTTGCCCGTGAATTCGCCGCCACGCTGAACGCCGACGGTGTCTTGAACGATGTGGGCTCGGTCCTCCACCTGCGCTGCAATGCCGGGCACATTCTCAACGGGATCCTGCAGCTCCGGCCCGGCATCGAGGTTTACGGCATCGAGTATTTCGATGCGCCGGCCGCCCATGCGGCAACACTGCTGGGTGAGGACGTTATCCGTGTGATGAAGATGCCGGAGCCGCGCAATCCCTTCGGGCGCTCCAGATTCGATCTCATCCTGGCCGAACACTACCTGACGCACGCCCACAACCCTGTCGAATATCTCGATTACCTGGTGGGCCTGCTGTCGCCCGGGGGCAAGCTCGTCATCTTCAACGAGCAGGACCATGAGCTGACGATGAAGCGGCGCCAGCACTACAGGCGCGGCATCAACTTCTTCCACAAGCAATTGTTCACGCGGCGGACGCTGCATGATTTCCTGTGCAGCCGTGATCTGACGGTGCGCGAACTGCCGCATCCGCGCGGACGGAAATGGGCCGTTTCCAACCACAGCCTGCTGTTCGTCTGCCAGAAGGGTCATTCTGCACCATTGGCATCTGGGAGCAGCGGGGAAGCCGTGGCCCTCATGCAGGGCTGGCTCGCACTGCACCGCAGGCAGCGCCGCATCGACGCGCTGTTGCAGCCGCTGGAGAGCCTGAAGCGCCTCGTGTCATGGACCCGCTGAAGCGGCAGTGAAAAGGTGAACTCAAATCTCAGGCCATGAACAGTTTTCCGTGTTCCTGTGATCGGAGCACGCATCGGGGGAGGAGAAAAAGTGGGCGTAACGGTGACGTCGTCGGAGACCGGAACGAAGGATTGGTCACCGGCCAACCAGGCTGTGCCCCGCGTGTCCGTCATCATGCCTGCGCGGAACGTTGAGCGCTGGATCAGTGCCGCGGTTGAGAGCGTGCTTGCCTCAAGCCTCACCGACTTCGAATTGCTCATCTCGGATGATGGCTCAACCGACGGCACAAAAGCGATCCTGCAATCACACGCAGCCCGCGACCCGCGAATCCGCCTGATCGATACACCATCTTCCGGCCCAGCGGCCGCACGCAACAGCCTGCTTGCCCTCGCGCGCGGCAAGTACATTGCGTTTCAGGACAGTGACGACATTTGCCACCCGGATCGTTTCCGGCTGCAGCTGGAGTTCCTTGAGAACAACAGGGACTTTGCCGGCATCTCCTGCAATTTCGTTCTGATCCGGGAGGAAATGGAGTTCCCCCGGGACATATCGAAACATGAGATTCTGTTTCGCTCCCCCGTGGTTGCGATCGATCAGAAAAAAGTCTTTGGCCGGGTGATGGACTATTCCTTTCCGGCTTCAATGGTCCGCAGCGAGTGCATCACGGCTCTCGGCGGCCTCCGGCCCTTCTTCACCGGCGCCGAGGATGTTGATTTCAATCTTCGCCTGGCAGAGCTCGGCAAGCTGGGAAACCTGCAGCAGGTTCTCTACGCCTACCGCAAGCACGAAATGAATGTCGCGCTGCGCTGGCCCTACACCAACATTGAATCCGGTGTTCTGCTAAGGATGTTTGCGGCCCGGCGCAGAAAGGGAAAGGCTGACCGGGTTTACGCGCGGAAGCCCAGTTTCATCCGTATCTTCACATCGGGCCTGAGCCCGGCAGAGATCATCATCTGCCTTGCCGAGATCGCCCGCCTGTCCCTCAAGCGCTCATCCCGCATCGCCAGGGCCGCAGCCCGCCGCCACTGGCGCTAAGACGAGAGCAGGGAACCAGGCTGCGAGGTTCATCACAGCGGGCCGAGAGCTGCGTCGGCTGCCGATATAACTCGGGGTTGAAACGCTCCGCCAATCATTGGGTAACCCTAAAGCGATCTTCCACGCCCGTGTTTCTGGCTGCTGCATTTAAGATTAGCAGTGTACGAATATTGCTCCATGAACAGTCTTGCGCCAACTCTTGCAAGTAGCAGCCTGATGGTTCAATGTGCGGCGCGTAAAGAGGACTTTTATCATTGACCTTTCGGTACGGTAAATTTGACGGCTGCATCCTGTCATTGGCTGCGGTGCTGTTGGGCCTGACCGGCTCCGGAAGCTCTGCTTGGGCGGGGGCCGTCGCAGACGGCAAGGGTGACCTCGCCGTGATTCCACTTTTGGAGTCCTATGATGTTGCAATTGAATACAGCGGCCAACCGAAGATGCTGGACCTGCCAGACTTCAGCGACACGGTGCTGAGAAACGAGCGCATCGTGCCCACATCGGCACTTCTTGACGACACTGGCGGCTGGTTACGCCGCAATCTTGAGAAGGCGGACTTCTCTGATACCTCTGGATATGATGCGAACCGGTTCTGGGACCAATCGCGCGCGGTGGTCTGGGATGTCGCGATCATCTGGGGCCTCGTCACATATTTCGGATTCAAGAACTGGGAATGGGGTACGTCCGATTTTACTGTTACGAGCGAAGGCTGGTTCGGCGAGGATACCAAATATGGTGGAGTTGACAAGCTTGGCCACGCCTACACCGGTTATCTGCTGACGGAATACTTCTCCAACCGTGTTGCCCACACCGCCGATGATCCGCGCGGCGCGATCTTCACGGGCGCGATCCTTGGCATGAGCACCCAGATGCTGGTCGAGATCTTTGACGGATTCTCCGGTGGCTATGGCGCATCCTATGAGGACGTGATTGCCAACGGCCTGGGCGTGGGATTCTCGGTGGTCGAGAATCTCGTCCCGGGACTCGATGAAAAGATCGACTTCCGCCTGGAATACATCCCATCTGAGTTTTCGAACTTTGCACCGGTAACGGACTATGCGGGCCAGAAATATGTGCTTGCCCTCAAGCTGTCCGGTTTCGAGGAGCTGGAGGAAACCCCTCTGCGCTTTGTTGAACTGCAGGCAGGTTACTTTGCGCGCGGCTTCACGGACGCCGAGATGGAAGCAGACGTGGAGAAGCGGCGCGTGCCCTATGTGGCGATTGGCTTCAACCTCAATGAATTGCTGGGCGAAGTTGATGGCGCCAGGGAGACGCTCCCCGGCCTTGCACTCAGCCGTGCCCTCGAATACGTGCAAGTACCATACACTTACATAGCCACCACCCAAGACTGAACGGCGCCGACGCCGAGACCGTGGGCTGACATTTCGGGAATTCTGAAAATCTCACCTTCATCCTCTCGCCGCAGTCAGTTTCAGTTTTCCCGGCTGCCTGCTGGGAAAAGCTGAGTGCAGGGTTACTCTTTCCTATGTGCCAAGTCATTGCCTGACTCCTCCATGAGGAACCACTGCAAGAAATCCTGACCGCCATGCCGACTGCGCCCAGGCCTGCTTCCGCCGGATTGAGTATTCTCGACAAGTGCCCGTGCTGCGGCAGCAGCGAACTTGTCCGTCGTCAGATAATTTGAGACAATTGGGCGCGTGATCGAAGAGAGGATCTGGCGCATCTGGGTTTGATGTTAAGCGGCCTTGCCGCGATGTTGCAAGCGTCGGGTCTTGATGGTGTCTCGTTTGATCCTTTCTCGTTCCAGCAGGATGGTCTGACCACGCCCGAAGTAGACGTCAGCCGGTGTCAGGTTGCCGATGCTCTCGTGGTAGCGGAGATGGTTGTAGTAGGCGACGAAGTCGCCGATCTTCTGCTCGAGATCACCGGGCAGGGAGTAATTCTCGAGCAGGATGCGGTTCTTGAGTGTCTGGTGCCAGCGCTCGATCTTGCCCTGGGTCTGGGGATGCAGTGGCGCCCCGCGGACATGATCCATGCCCTTCTCCTCGAGCCAGTCCGCCAGATCACCGGCGACATAGGACGAGCCGTTGTCGCTCAACAGCCGGGGCCGGTGAACGACCTTCATGCTGTCGAGGCCTGACGCCTCTAGCGCCATGGTCAGCGTGTCGGTCACATCGCTGGCCTTCATCGTGGTGCAGAGCTTCCAGGCCACGATGTAGCGGGAGAAGTCGTCCAGCACCGTTGACAGGTAGAACCATCCCCAGCCCGTGACCTTCAGGTAGGTGAAGTCGGTCTGCCAGAGCTGGTTCGGTGCCGTCGTCTTGTCCTTGAACTCGTCGGCTGCCTTCATGACGATGAAGGCCGGGCTGGTGATGAGGTCGTGGGCCTTGAGGATGCGGTAGGCCGAAGCCTCTGACACAAAGTACTTTTCGGTGTCCGTGAAGCGGACGGCCAGTTCCCGGGGCGACAGGTCCGGCTCGTCGAGAGCAAGATCCACGATCTTCTCCCGAATCTCGTCCGGGATGCGGTTCCAAACCTTTCCCGGCCGGGGGCTTCGGTCCTCGAGGGCCTCAACCCCGCCGGTGAGGTAACGGTCATACCAACGGTAGAAGGTCTGGCGGGGAATGCCGAGCTTCTCCAGCGTCCGCAGCACCGGGAGGTGTGACTGCTCAACCAGCTGGATGATCTCGAGCTTCTCGGAGGCGGGGTATCTCATTCCTCGTCTCCCCCATCCGCGATCATGCTTTTTTTGAGCAGGCGGTTTTCCAGGGTGAGGTCAGCGACCAGGACCTTCATGTCCCGCACCTCACGACGAAGATCCTTGACCTCGCCGCTGGTTGCCGACCGGGCTGTGTCCCCCGCCAGGCGCTTCTTCCCGGCCTCCAGGAACTCCTTCGACCAACTGTAGTACAGGCTCTCGGCGATGCCCTCCCGCCGGCAGAGCTCGGCGATGCTGTACTCGCCCCGCAGCCCCTCCAGCACAACCCGGATCTTCTCCTCGGCCGAGTGGTGCTTCCGGGTTGCCAGGCGGATGTCCTTCACAATCTGCTCGGGCGTCGCGGCCCGCGTCACGGACTTCTGTCTCATCTGCGCTTCTCCTATTGAGCTACGATGAGCCAGAAATCCTCCCTTCCTCAAGTCATCCAATTTGTCTCAGAAGCGCTGATGCCGGACACCGTATGGCCTCGGACATCCGCGCATATGCCTTTCGCGCATTGCGGGTGAGCCGGACATGTTTTGCCCGTCCATCCTGGGGGTTGGGCCTGAACTCGATCCACCCGGCTTCCTCAAGCTTGCTGAGCCGCGTGTAAACGGTCGGCGGAGTGCCGAACCCCGGCGCCTTCACGATGTCCGAGACATTGAGGGTCCTCTCCTCCGTCTCGGCCTCACCGATGAAGTTCAGCATCGAGCGGGACGACACATCGACCGCGTCGAGACCGCTTGTCTCCTCCACAAAGCGGAGCACGCGGTGAATTCGGAAGATCAAAGTATCTCTTTGCACGCCCAAACCGGCTACTTTCATCAAAACCTGAGTTAATGCGGCGGAGCTGTCTTCTCCGCCGAACAATTCCGCCCATTTCGCAAGCCGGGTCAATCCAAAACCACAACCGGCATGTCAGTCCTGAAGATTTTCCTCCCGCTTCGAAAAGATGTTTCAGCAATGCCACAGACAGGCGCCGCCACAGCCCGCCGAAATCCAATTGACGTTCCCGGCGCGCCACCACATAGTCATCAAATGGCGTTAATTGTCAGCAACTTACCGGGTGAAACGGGCGTCATTCCGCCCCCCGCCGTCAGCATGGCGCATGGCGCCCTGACGGGAGCCTGACCTTGTCCCTTCTGCTGATCGCACTGCTGCCCTTTCTTGGCGCATTGCTGCCGGGATTGCTGATTCGCGCGGGCCGGGATTCCTGCGCCTGGTCGGCGGCGGTGGTCACGGGAACAGCACTGCTGGGCCTCCTCGTTCATGCCCCCGTCATCTTTTCGGGCGGGGTGGTGACCTACCGGCTGGACTGGCTTCCGGCAGTCGGCCTTGATGCCAATTTCCTGCTCGACGGACTGAGCTTCCTTTTCGCCGGGCTGATCCTGGGCATCGGCCTGCTGATCATCGTCTATGCGCGCTTCTATCTCGACCGGCGCGACCCGATGGGCCAATTCTATACCTATCTCCTGCTGTTCCAGGGGGCGATGACCGGCATCGTGCTGTCCGACAATGTCCTGCTGCTGCTGATCTTCTGGGAACTCACCTCGCTCTCCTCCTTCCTGCTGATCGGCTATTGGAAACACAAGCCGGAGGGACGGCAAGGCGCGCTGATGGCGCTCACCGTCACCGGCATGGGCGGACTGGCGCTGATCGCCGGCATGCTGATCCTGGGCCACATCGCGGGAAGCTATGACATCTCGGTCATCCTCACGCAGAAGCAGGCCATTCAGGCGAGCCCGCTTTATCTTCCGGCGCTGCTCCTTATCCTCCTCGGCTGCTTCACGAAGTCAGCACAGTTCCCATTCCATTTCTGGCTGCCGCACGCCATGGCGGCGCCAACGCCCGTCTCCGCCTATCTCCATTCGGCGACCATGGTGAAGGCCGGTATCTTCCTGATGGCGCGGCTGTGGCCGGTGCTGTCCGGCACGCCCGAATGGTTCTACATCGTCACCACCACTGGGCTGGTGACGATGCTCGCCGGCGCCTTCATCGCGCTGTTCAAGGATGACCTCAAGGCGCTGCTCGCCTTCTCCACCGTCAGCCACCTCGGTCTGATCACCATGCTGCTCGGCTTCGGCACGCCGCTTGCGGCTCTCGCCGCCGTCTTCCACATCATCAACCACGCGGCCTTCAAGGCGCCACTGTTCATGGTTGCAGGCATCATCGACCATGAGGCGCACACGCGTGACATCCGCCGCCTCGGGGGCCTCCGGCACCTGATGCCACTGACATTCCTGCTCGGCACAATCGCCGCGCTGTCCATGGCGGGCGTTCCACCGCTCAACGGCTTTCTCTCGAAGGAGTTGATGCTGGAGCAAGCTCTGCACACGCCTTGGGCCGGACAAGCCTGGCTGCTGCCCGCGCTCGCGGGGCTCGGCGCGCTGATCTCCGCCGCCTATTCCTTCCGCTTCATCGCCCATGTCTTCTTCGGGCCGCTCCGCCATGACTATCCAACCAAGCCGCATGACCCGGGCTTCGGCTTCTGGATCGCACCGGCCATTCCCGTCCTTCTCGCCGTGGTGATCGGCCTTCAGCCCCAGTCCGTCGCAGGGCCGCTCGTTGCGCTGGCGGCGAGTGCTGTGACCGGCCAGGCGCCGCCTGACTACACGCTGAAGCTCTGGCATGGATGGACGCCAGCTCTCTCTCTTTCCATCGCGGCACTCGTGGGCGGTGCAGCGGTGCTGGCAGCCTATGGCAGGCTCGCCAGAACTTGGGCGCGCGGGCCCCATCCCGATGCAAAGTCCATCTTCGATGCGCTGATCTTCCGTCTCTCCGCGGGTGCGGAGCGCATTACGGCGGCACTGCATGATGGTGCGATGACGCGCTACACCGCGATCTTCATGGCAACCGTCGGCCTCGCGGGCTTCGCCGCATGGTTCACAGGCGCTTCACCCGGCGCGGCACGGATGTTCCTTCCCCTCTCGCCCGTTCCGGTGATCGGACTCATCCTGCTTGCGGCCGCGACCGCCGGGATCGTGCGCTTCCATCACAACCGGCTTCTGGCGCTGATCTTCATCGGCGTAATCGGGCTGATGGTGTCGCTGGCCTTCGCCTATCTCTCGGCACCTGATCTTGCCCTTACCCAAGCCTCGGTCGAGGTCGTCACCATCATCCTGCTGCTGCTCGCCCTCAACTTCCTGCCCCGGACGACGCCCAGCGAAAGCAGCGGCAGCCGCCGCCTGCGCGATGGCGCACTCGCCCTTCTCGCGGGGCTGGGCGCTGCCCTCCTCACCTATCAGATCCAGGCCAGCACCTTCGTCGCGGAGAGCATCTCCGCCTATCACCTCGAAAATGCCAAGCCCGGCGGCGGCGGCACGAATGTCGTCAACGTGATCCTCGTCGACATCCGCGGCTTCGATACCTTCGGCGAGATCATCGTGCTCGGCATCGCCGCACTCGTCATCTTCGCGTTGACGGAGGCGCTGCTGTCAGGGCCTGTCGGCCAGCAACTGGCGAGCCGGCCGCCGGATGTTGACGAGGCGGGCGATGCCCACCCGCTGATGATGGTGATCGCCACGCGCGTTATGATGCCCATCGCACTGCTGGTTGCCCTGTTCATCTTCCTGCGCGGCCACAACAATCCGGGCGGCGGATTCATCGCCGGACTGGTCGTGTCGATCGCGCTCCTGATGCAATACATGGCGAGCGGCTTCGACTGGGCAACGGCCCGCCAGCGCTTCCCCTACCACGGCATCATCGCCGCCGGCATCTTTGCGGCCCTGCTCACAGGGCTTGGCTCGCTGTTGCTCGGCTATCCCTTCCTCACCAGCAGTTACGGCTACTTCAAGCTGCCCTTCATCGAGAAGTTCGAACTGGCGACCGCCATGGCCTTCGATCTCGGCGTCTTCCTCTGCGTTGTCGGCGCTGTCATGCTGGCGCTCGAAAGCCTGTCACGCCTTGCCCATCGCCGCGGCGAGCGCCCGAGCCCCTATCCCATGGACGTCGACCCGTCGCGCGCCACCGAAAGGGAGGGCAACTGACATGGAATTCCTGC
Organism: Hyphomicrobiales bacterium; assembly: GCA_040379425.1. GTDB lineage: Bacteria > Pseudomonadota > Alphaproteobacteria > Rhizobiales > Aestuariivirgaceae > Aestuariivirga. Next base: position 12,097 of record JBEILC010000012.1, on the reverse strand, counting down.
TCTCCATCGCGGTTGGCATACTCACGGCGGGCGGCACATATCTGGTGCTGCGGCAGAGGACGTTCCCCGTCATCCTCGGTGTCTCGCTTCTCTCCTATGCGGTGAACCTGTTCCTGTTCTCCTCCGGACGCCTGGCCGTGAACCTGCCGCCGATCTGGCAGGGCGCGGAAGCAGGATATACCGATCCGCTGCCCCAGGCGCTGGTGCTGACCGCCATCGTCATTTCCTTCGGCATGACGGCCGTCACGGTGATGCTGGCGCTCGGGGCCTATCTCTCGACCCGCGATGACCGCATCGACACGGACCGGGATGAGGATGACGGCGAGGCTGAGCCATGAACCACTGGCTCACGGCTCCGCTCCTCCTGCCGCCGCTGGTGGGCGCCATCATGCTCATGTCGCTGCGCCATCATCTGGAGCTCGCGCGGGTGTTCTCGGTTGCCAGCCTCGCGCTGCTCCTGGTCATCAGCGGCTGGCTCGTGGCGGAAAGCGCCACCGGCGTCATTCAGTCCTATGAGCTGGGCGCCTGGCCCGCCCCCTTCGGCATCGTGCTGGTGCTTGACCGGTTGTCGGCGCTCATGGTGGCGCTGACGGCCGCCGTCGGGCTCGCCACCGTGCTGTATGCAATCGGCTCGGGCTGGGACCGGCGCGGCCGGCACTTCCACGCGCTGATGCAGTTCCAGGTCATGGGGCTGGCGGGCGCCTTCCTCACGGGCGACCTGTTCAATCTCTTCGTCTTCTTCGAGGTGCTGCTGATCGCCTCCTACGGCCTCATGGTGCATGGCGCGGGCAAGCGGCGTCTCAGGGCTGGCGTGCAATATGTGGTCTACAACCTGCTCGGTTCCACGCTGTTCCTCTTCGCGCTGGGTGCGATCTACGCTGTGACCGGCACGCTCAACATGGCGGACCTGGCGCTGCGCGTGGCCGAGATTCCGGAGGCGAACACGGGCTTGATCCGCGTCGCAGCGGTTCTTCTGCTCCTCGTCTTCGCGGTGAAGGCGGCCCTGATCCCGTTGCATTTCTGGCTTCCCGCCACCTATGCGGAGGCGCCAGGCCCGGTGGCGGCCCTGTTCGCCATCATGACCAAGGTCGGCGTCTATTCCATTATCCGCGTCTTCACGCTGATCTTCGGTCCTTCGGCGGCTGCGACGGAAAACCTCGCGCAGGAACTGGTGATGCCCGCGGCCATGCTGACGCTGGCGCTTGGCGCCATCGGCGTGTTCGGTGCGCGCACGCTGGGCCGCATGGTGGCCATGGCGACCATCGGATCGGTGGGAACACTGCTGATCGCAGCCTCGGCCTTCACACCGCAGAGCCTCGCGGCCGCACTCTATTACCTGATCCACTCGACGCTTGCCTGCGCCGTGCTGTTTCTCGTTGTCGATCTCGTGCGGGCCCGGCGCGAGAACGGTTATGACGGCCTCACCCCCGCGGCGCCTATCGCGCAGGCCGGGCTTGTCGCATCCCTCTATTTCGCCGCAGCGATCGGGATGGCGGGGCTTCCACCCCTTTCGGGCTTCATCGGCAAGCTGCTCATTCTCGATGCGATGCGGCCGCAAGAATCCGCCTGGCTCATCTGGGGCCTCATCCTGCTGTCATCACTCATCATGATTGTGGGCTTCGCCCGGGCGGGCATCATGGTCTTCTGGCAAACGAGCGACGACACCGCAGAGATACGGGCCACTGAGCCCCCGCCGGTGCTGGCATTGGCCGCAATCTTCGGATTGCTTGGCGTGATCGTTCTCGTTACACTGCTTGCCCAGCCGCTGCTGGATTTCCTCGGCGGCGCGGCAAGCCAGCTACACGATCCAGCGCCTTACATCGATGCGGTGTTGAAGCGTCAGGGAGCAGGCGCACCATGATCCGGCGCATCATCCCGCACCCGCTGCTGACGATTCTGCTCATCGTGGTGTGGCAGATGCTGGTCAATGAGGTGACGGCGGGAAGCCTGGTTCTGGGCCTCGTCTTCGGCGTTGTCATCCCACTCTTGACCGGGCCCTACTGGCCTGACCGCCCGAAGCTCAAGCGCCCGTGGAGCTGCGTGGGCTTCGCCCTGATCGTGCTGTGGGACATCTGCATCGCCAATCTCGTGGTCGCGAAGATCATCCTGTTCAGGCGGAAGGGCGAACTTCGCAGCCGGTGGGTCAGCATTCCGCTGAACCTTACATCCCCTGAGGCAATCACGGTGCTCGCAGGCACCATCACCATGACGCCGGGCACGGTGTCCGCCGATGTTTCGGCCTGCGGGCGGGCGCTTCTCGTCCACTGCCTTGACGCCGAAGACCCCGATGCCGTCCGCGACCAGATCAAGAGCCGCTACGAACGGCGGTTGAAGGAGATATTCGAATGACGGAACTCGCGCTCGTTTTCGCCATTGGTTGCTTCGCCTTCGGATTGCTGGCGAACATGGTCAGGCTCGTCTCCTCCTCCAACCCGGGGGACCGTATTCTGGCGCTCGACACCATGGTCATCAACGCCATCGCCCTCATCATCCTCTACGGCATCAGGTCGGGTACCGCCGTCTATTTCGAGCTCTCCCTGATCATCGCCATGGTGGGGTTCGTCTCGACGGTTGCCTATGCGCGCTACCTGCTGCGCGGAAACGTCATCGAGTGAGCAGAACATGGCACCCTGGCAAGACATTCTGACGGCACTCTTCCTCCTCATTGGCGGGGTCTTCGGCCTCGTCGGCTCGATCGGCCTCATGAAGCTCCCCACGCCCATGGCGCGGCTTCACGCGCCCACCAAGGCGACGACGCTCGGCGTGGGCGGCGTGCTCATCGCCTCCATGCTCACGGCATTTTTCGAACGCGGCGTGTTCTCCATGCATGAATTGCTGATCACGCTGTTCCTGTTCCTCACGGCGCCGATCACCGCGCATTTCATTTCCAAGGTTCACTTGCACATTGCCGTGAACCCGGGTGAACTTCCGCCCACCGGCACAGGCGCGCCCTGGGCGGGTAACGCCCGCCCGGGCGATTTTCCAGGCCAGGACCCTGGCGCCGGCTGAGGCGCAATTCCAGCCCATCGAGACACTCAGAAGAAGGAGCCTCACCCATGAGTCACCCCGCTATTCAGGATGGAAACACCGCCGTGATCACCGGCGGCGCGGCAGGCATCGGCCTGGCCGCGGCGGTGGCCTTCGCGAAGGCGGGCCTCAATGTCTGCATTGCGGATCTTGGGGCGGAACGGCTTGCAGTTGCAGCAAAGCATGTGGCGGACGCCGCACCGCGCGGCGCGGCACAGGTGATGACGGCGGAAACCGATGTCAGCCGCTTCGAGGACATGACGGCTCTCGCCTCGGCTGTGACATCACGCTGGGGCCGCACCGACATTCTCATGAACAATGCCGGCATCCAGCCCGGCAGCGGAATGTTCGGCCCGCGCGCGAACTGGGAACGCGTGATGGCCGTCAACCTGTGGGGCGTGATCAACGGCATGCAGGTCTTCGTGCCCCAGATGATCACGCAGCAAAGGCCCGGGCTGGTCATCAACACGGGCTCGAAGCAGGGCATCACCACGCCGCCGGGCGATCCTGCCTACAATGTTTCAAAGGCCGGCGTGAAGGTGGCGACGGAGGCTCTCGCGCATGAAATCCGCAACACCGATGGCTGCCGCATTAGCGCCCATCTCCTGATCCCCGGTTTCGTCTTCACCGAACTGACCGCGAAGGGCCGCACGGAAAAGCCCGCGGGCGCATGGACACCCGAACAGACCGTCGGCTTCATGATCGAGCGCATCGCCGCCGGCGACTTCTATATCCTCTGCCCGGACAATGAGGTGACGCGCGCGCTCGACGAGAAGCGCATCCTATGGGCCGCGGGCGACATCGTGGAGAACCGGCCGCCGCTGTCGCGCTGGCACAAGGACTACGGCGAGGCCTTCAACGCCTATCTCCGCGCCGGACAGGACTGACGAATAGCCTCGGCAGCCAATGTGCTCATTCTGGCGCCGGGTGCGGAGGCAGCAGCACGCGTTGCGGCACATTCTTGATGACCTTGTCCGCCAGTTCCGAATTGGTGACGCTGATGAGGCCGCCGTCACGGCTGCGGATGCGGGTGGACCGCATGCCGATGTCCTCGACCGTGCCGGAGAGGTCGCCGGCTTCGAACACGTCTCCAACCTTGATCGAGCCGTCAAGGAACAGGATGACGCCGGCGAGAATGTTCTCGAGCGTCGGCTTGGCAGCCAGCGCGGAGGCGAGGCCGCCGGCGCCGAAGCCCGCGATGATGCCATAAACAGACACGCCCGCCGCACTGAGGCCATGGATGATGATGGCCAGTGCCGACATGAAGGACGCAACACGCGCCGCAAGGCGGATGATGCTGGTGTCGAAAGTCTTGTCCTTGGCCTGCTGCACAGCGGACAGCCAGTTGCCGATCCATTCGCCGATGATCAGTACACAGATCACGATGCCGCCATTGTAGAGGGCGGGGAACAGCGGCGTCATCACCGTCGCGGCGGCGCCGGAAAGCCCTGCCTGCTCGACGACGATGCCCGGCGCACAGGCGGCGAACAACGCCATGACGCCGGCCTGGCAGAACCACCGGATGGATGGCGAACGGAACCTTTTGCCGATGAAGCGCGGCACCAGCACGACAGCCAGCAGAATCAGAAGCGTGATGAGCCACTGGAACAGCGTATTGGACCCGGAGCCCCAGCGCAGGAAGTCTGGAAGCTTGTGCGCCAGTCCGCCGATGGAACCAATCGAGCGGGAATGAAATCTCAGGTTTCAGGCGGCGCGGCTAGATCAATAGGTGGCGCGCCCGCCCGAGAGGTCGAAGACCGCACCCGTCGTGAAGCTGTTTTCCTCCGTGGCGAGCCAGCAGATCATCGAGGCCGCTTCGGACAATTCCAGCATGCGGCCGCGCGGAATCTTGGAGAGGATCATCTTCAGGAATTCCGGGTCCTGGCTCAGCGCCATGGTGGTCTTGGCGACGGCCGGCGTCACGGCGTTCACGCTGATGTTGTGGGAGGCGAGCTCCTTGCCCATGGACTTGGTCAGCGCCAGCACCGCAGCCTTGGTTGCGGAATAGGCGGGAGCTCCCGGATTTCCTTCCTTGCCTGCGACCGAACTCAGATTGACGATGCGCCCGTAGTTGCGCGCTATCATGTGCGGGATCACCGCGCGTGACACGAAGAAGGTGCCGACGAGACCGATGTGCACCACATCCATGAAGGCTTGCGGGGGATACTCCCAGGTCTTGGCATTGGGGCCGACGATCGCGGCATTGTTGATGAGCACGTCGATCTGCGCGAAGGCGCTGGCGACCTTTGCGGTGGCGGCCTCGACAGCGGCATGATCCCCGATGTCAACGGCAAGTGTCTGCAGCACTGAAGGATCGAAACGCGCTTTCAGCGTTTCGAGCAGGGCGGCGTCGCGGTCCCAGACGGAGACCTTGCCACCCGATGCGAGGATCCGTTCCGCAACCGTGAGGCCGATGCCCTGGCCGCCGCCCGTGATGATGGCCACGCGGCCCTGGAAGTCATAGCTGTTCATGTTCCGGCTCTCGGTCTGCTGCTTTGGAGACGCGGAGAGGGTGCCGGATGGCGCCCTCCCGCAAGGGGTCAGAAGTTGAAGTCGTCGATGTTCTTGGCGTCGAAGGTGGTGAGCGATGCCTGAGCGTTCATCGAGTTATTTGGATTGATGGTGACCATGCCGAGGTTCGGCACCTCGAAAGTGCCGCCCACCTCGTTCTTGATCGAGCCCTCGAGCACGCCCTTGGCGAAGTGCACGGAAAGCCAACCCACATTATAGGGCGACCAGAGCTGGAAGGCTGTCACCGTGCCGTCCTTGATGAAGTCGCGCATCTCGCTCGGAAGCCCCAGGCCCGTCACCTTGACCTTGTCGGCGATGCCGCGCGACTGCACGACCTGTGCCGCCGCGGCGATGCCAACCGTCGTCGGCGCGATCACGCCCTTGAGGTTGGGGAAGTTGGCGAGGAGCGCTTCCATCTCGGTCGTCGACTTCTCAGGCTGGTCGTCGCCATAGACGGTCGCCACCAGCTTCATCTTCGCGTATTTCGGATCGTTGGCGAGGGTGGCCTTCATGCCCTCGATCCACTTGTTCTGGTCGGGCGCTTCGGTGGTGGCGGAGAGAATGGCGATCTCGCCCTCATAACCGATGAGCGATCCAATCATCTCGACCTGATCCGCGCCGACGTTCTCGAAGTTGGTGGGAAGGATGGTGGCGTCACGATGGCTTTCATTGCCGGTGATGTCGCCATTGACGGTCAGCACCAGAATGCCCTTGGCGCGCGCCGCGTCGAACACGGCGTTCAGCGCGTCGGGGCTGTTGGGCGCGATGCCGATGACGTTCACGCCGCGCTGGATCTGCGCCTCGATGAAGGGGATCTGCGAGGTCGCTTCCGCCGTGGCGGGCGCCACGAACTCGAATTCGCAGCCCAGTGACTTGCAGGCATCCTCGAAGCCGCCGGTGATGCTGTCGAAATAGGGGTTGCCGGTATTCTTGCCGATGTAGACGATCTTCAGCGGGTCGGCTGCCAGCGCACCCGTGGCAAGCGCGGCGGCGGTGGCGAGGCCCAGGAGCGGGCTCAGCAGATGTTTCTTCAACACGTTCTTTCCTCCTCGTTTGGTTGCCGGATGATCCAGCGCGACACCCGTTACCTCTCGGTCCGGGAATAGATGAAATTGGTGGCGATGATCGACACGATGAGCAGGATGCCGAGCACGCAAAGCTGATAGGCGGGAAGCCAGTTCGCCACGATCATGCCGCTCGTGACGATCACGAGAAGCCATGCGGCGAGGAAGGTGCCGAGGATGGTTCCCCTGCCCCCGAAGATGTAAGTGCCGCCAAGCATGGCCATGAGGATCATCTGCAGTTCGCCGCCGGCTGCGAGATCATAGCGGACAGAGCCGAGGCGCGAGGCGGTCATCAAACCAGCAATCGCGCTCACGACGCCCACGGCGAGGAACAGGATCATCTTGATCCGCTTGGCGCGAAGGCCCGCATAGCGCGCCGCCATCTCGTTCGTTCCGACGAGATAGATCTGACGGCCGAACACCGTGGTGCCAAGGACGAGGGCCAGCACGATCGACAGCGCCACGAAGATCACGACCGGTACGGGAACGCCAAGCACGAAGACAGTGTTGATGCCGGTGAACCACTCCGGCACGCGGATCGACTTGTCGCCGGCGATCACCTGGGCGAGCCCACGGTACAGGATCAGCGTGCCGATGGTGACGATGATCGATGGCAACTGCAGCGCCAGCACCATCACGCCGTTGATGAGGCCCATGACGAGTCCGGCGGCCAGCGCCATGACGACGGCGGCAGGCACCGGGATCCCAGCCTGCTGCAGCCAGGCAAAGAGGCAGGCCGATAGCGCCATGTTGGAGGCGGCCGACAGGTCGATCTCGCCGGCGATGATGATCATCGTCAGCACCAGCGCCACAATCGAGATCTCGGCATAGAGCGTGAAGCTGCGGAGAATATAGTTGATGTCGAGGAAGAACTCGGAGAGCTGGCTGGCGACCACGATGGCGAGCACCAGCAGCGCCAGAGTCATGGTCTCGGGCCGCACCAGCATCACCTGCCAGGCCGGGCGCGGCGGAGCCGCCTCGCGCGTGACGGCGGCGGGGGTCTCGGCGGTACTCATGCGCTCACCCGGATGAGGCTTCGCTTCTGCCTCTGCTGGCGGACCATGCGGTCAATCAGCAGCGCAACAAGGATCACCGCGCCATAGATGGCGCTCTGCGTCGTGCCCGGAATGCCGAGCAATGGCAGGGCGGCGGCGACACAGCCCAGCAACAAGACGCCGAGCACGGTGCCGGGAACGGTCCCGACGCCGCCGTTGATCGAGACGCCGCCGATCACCACCGCGGCGATGACCTGGAACTCGAAGCCGTTGCCCGTGTTGGACGGGTTCACGAAGCCCCAGCGGCTCGCATACATGATGCCGGCAAGGCCCGACAGCGCGCCCGATATGCTGAACACCACAAGCGTCACGCGCGTGACGTCGATGCCGCGCAAGGGTGCTGCGATGGGGTTGGACCCAAGCGCGAAGATCTCGCGGCCAAGCCTCGTGTGCATGACGAACCAATAGGTCAGCGCCACCACGGCAAAGCTCATGATGATGATCCACGGAATGCCGAAGATCGGCGAGGTCTGCGACATGGCCTTCAGTGCCGAGGGCACATATTGCCGGTCGATCTGCTTGGCATCCGAGATGATGAATGTGAGGCCGCGGTAGAGGCTGAGCGTGCCAAGCGTCACGATGATGGAGGGGAGCTTGAACAGCGTGACGAGAAGGCCATTCACCAGGCCCAGCAGCGCGCCGAGCCCGATCGCCAGCGGAAAGCCCAAGGGCCACCAGATTTCGGGGTAGTAGCGGAACATCAGCCCACAGGCCATGGCAGTGAGGCCGAGGATCGAGCCCACCGAGAGATCCACGTGCCTCGCCACGATGACCAGCATCTGCCCCATGGCGACGATCAAGATGAGCGGCACGAGCAGCAGGATGATGCGCAGGCTGTTCAGCGTCAGGAACTGCGGCTTCATCGCGCCCACCGCGAGGCAGAACAGGATGATCATCACCAATATGCCGGCCTCGCGGCTGAGCAGGATGGAGCGGAGCCAGCTCATGCGGCCACCTCACGGTCAGCGCCGCGCGGCACGGCTGCGTGCATGATTGTTTCCTCCGTCGCAACCCCACGGGCTAAGCTGGCGGTGAGGCGTCCTTCGGACATGACGAGCACGCGGTCACACAGCGCCAGGAGCTCGGGAAGTTCCGACGAGATGAGGAGAATGGCGCGACCACCCGCCGCAAGCTCGCCGATCATGTCATAGAATTCTGCCTTGACGCCGATGTCGATGCCGCGCGTCGGCTCGTCGAGAATGAGGATCGAGGGATCGGTCAGGAGCCAGCGCGCCAGGATGGCCTTCTGCTGGTTGCCGCCCGAAAGCTCGCCGATGGGCTGGCGCAGTGTCGCGAGCCGGATACGGAGCTTGTTGACGCTCTCGGAAGCCAGCGCGCACTCCAGCGCTCTTTTGATGAAACCCCGGGGGGCGATCTTCTCCGGCACGGCTGCCGTGATGTTCTGGTCCACCGGGATTGTGCGGAAGATTCCGGCCTGCGCGCGGTCCTCGGAAACGAAGGAGAGGCCAAGCGCAATCGCATCCGCAGGGCTCCTGATTTCTGCACGCTTGCCATGGACCTCGACTGAGCCGCTTGCCGCGGGCACGATCCCGAACAGCGCCAGCGCGACATCCGTCCGCCCCGCGCCCACCAGCCCGCCGAGGCCGACGATCTCGCCCTTGCGCACCTCGAAGCTGATGCCCTGGAACACCCCGGGCCGAGACAGGTTCTCGGCTTTCAGCGCCACTTCGCCAATGGCTGCGCCACGCTTGTGGATATATTCCTTGACAGGCCGGCCGATCATCAGCCGGATGATGTCTGCGTCGCTGAGTTCACCGATGGCCGCGGTCGTGACTTTCCGTCCGTCCCGGAAAATGGTCACCCTGTCACACAGCGCGCGCACCTCCTCAAGCCGGTGGGAAATGAAGATCAGCGTGCGCCCCTCGTCCCTCAGGCGCCGGGCGATGGCGAAGAGTGTTTCCACCTCCTTCGGCGTCAACGGCGCCGTCGGCTCGTCCATGATGATGAGGCGGCTGTCGGAGGCCAGCGCACGCGCGATCTCCACCATCTGCTGATCGGCGATGGAAAGCCCGCGCATCGGCTTCGTCACGTCGATGGCAACACCGAGCAGCGCCATCAGGCGCCTGGCGTTCTGCGTCATCTCGCCCCAAGGCACGCGGCCAAGTGCGGGGCCGTCATGGCGGCCCAGCATCAGGTTTTCGGCAACCGAGAGATCGGGGAAGGAAATCGGCTCCTGATGAATGAGCGTGATGCCGAGCCTCTGCGCCACGATGGGGTTGGCGATCTCGGCGGGCACGCCATTGATCTCGAGTGTTCCGCGCGTCGGCCGGTGCACCCCGGCGATGATCTTGGCGAAGGTCGACTTCCCCGCGCCATTCTCGCCCAGCAGCGCATGAATCTCGCCCGGCGCGAGGTCGAGGTCGACATCGCTCAGCACCTCGACACCCGCGAACTGCTTCGAGATGCCACGGGCCGAGAGGAAGGGCTGGGCGCTGGCATCGGCCATGTCAGGCGCCGGCGGGAACCGGGGCGTCCCGGTCAAGAAGGTTGCGGTCCTTTAGGCCGGACCAGAAAGCCGCAGGAATCTTGGCCGAGAGGAAGCCGATGTTCTGTGTCACCTCGCTGGGCTTGGCGGAACCCGGAATGATGGACACGACAGCGGGGTGAGCGAGAGGAAACTGCAGGGCCGCCGCGGGCAGCGCTACGCCATGTGCCTTGCAGACCGCCTCGATGCCGCGGACCTTCTCCTGAATCTCTGCTGGGGCGGCGGAATAGGCATATTTGGCGCCTGCCTGTGAGCCGGTGACGAGAATTCCGGACGCAAAGGGCGCGCCGATGATGACGCTCACATTGTGCTTGAGGCACTGCGCCATGCCAGTGTGGAGGCTCGCCTGGTCGAGAAGCGTGTAGGGCATGGCGACCAGCGTGAAGTCGAGCGGAGCCCGCATCGCCGTCGTCGCGAGCTGGTCACCCCTGTTAATGCCCATGCCATAGGCCAGGATGTCGCCAGACGCCTTGAGCTCCTCCAGCGCCTTGATGCCGCTGTCGAAGAGCTGTTTCTCGAAGGCGGGCAACTGATCGCCATGGTGGAGCGCGTCCATGTCATGGATCACCAGCGCATCGACAGTGTCGAGGGCCAAGCGCTGCAGCGCCTGCTCATAGGAGCGCATCACGCCGTCATAGGAGTAATCGAAATGGACCTCGAAATTGAGCCCGCCAAGCCACGGCGCGCGCGAGAAGTGCTTCATATCCTTCGGGCGGTGCAGCGTGCGGCCGACCTTGGTGGTAATGCGGTATTGGGATTTGGGCTTCGTCCGCAGGAAGCCCCCGATCCGGTGTTCGGAGAGGCCGCGGCCATACCAGGGGGCTGTGTCGTAGAACCGGATGCCGCCGTGCCATGCGGCCTTGAGCGTGGCGCGCGAGTCCGCCTCGTCAACCAGCGTGTACATCTCGCCAAGATGGGCCGAACCGAACCCGAAAATGGGAAGCTCAAGAGCGGTCGCGCCGACTCTCCGGCTCGCATGAACCCCGTTCGTCATGACGGCTCCCTCCGCCTCAATGCGGCAACTCGAAGCGTTGCTCTGTCGCTCGCCGTAACTTGTCAGACAAAAATTCGTTTGACAAGTTCAATCTCGAAAGGTGATGTTTGGGCAGACTCGCTGCACGCGGGGGCAGGAAGCAGATGCCGAATTTCCCGATCATCGACACCCATTTGCACATCTGGGACCAGACGAAGCTACGTTACTCGGCCTTCGAGGGGCACCCGCTCTTCGGCCACCCCTATCACATCGAAGATTACCGGCGGGACTGCGGAAGCGTGGACATCGAGGCCATGGTCTTCCTCGAATGCTACGCCGATTTCTGGGAGGGCGGCGGGCAATACATTGAGGAGATCGTGTTGGTCGAGAGCGAGGCGAAGCGCGATCCGCGCATCAAAGGCATCGTCCCCATGGCGCCGCTCGAATGGGGTGCCAAATGCGAGCCCATCTTGCGCCAGATGCAGGAGCAGCACCCCACGGTGAAGGGCATCCGCCGCATCGTCGAGTTCGACAAGGACCCGCGCGCGCTGACCCTTTCCGACAGCTTCATCGAAGGCGTGAACCTGCTCGGCAAGTTCGGCTGGCATTTCGAGATCAACGTCAACCACACCCAGATGGCCATCGTGCGCGAATTCGTCATGCGCGTGCCGGAGGTGCCGCTGATCCTCGATCACTGCGGCAAGCCCGGCATCTTGGAAGGCGCCATCGAACAGTTCCGGGATGATATGCGCTTCCTCGCCAAGCGCCCCAACATGTGGATCAAGCTCTCTGACCTTCCGGTCGAGGCCGATCTCAAGCGCTGGACGGAGGCCGATCTCCGCCCCTTCATCGCCGCGACGCTGGAGCATTTCGGGCCCGCCCGCACCATCTTCGCCGCCGAGTATCCGATCGGCCTTCAGGCCACGACGATCACGCAATGGGTCGATGTGCTGGACAGGGC
>JBEILC010000011.1:0-33253 GCA_040379425.1 Hyphomicrobiales bacterium | reverse complement strand
GGGACGGCTCGCCGGCCGGCCGGATCAGTTCGACGACACCGCCGTCACGGAATATAAGTCGTCGCTGCCGGACCCGGCTCGGGCGGAGGCCGCGAGCATCGTCGATGGGTACTGGCGCCAGCTTCGGCTCTATTCCGTTCTGATAGGCGAGACGGGCCGCTGGCCCGCTAGCGCGCGGATCGTCGCAGCGTCGGGCCAGGTGCTTGAAGAACCCGTCGACAGGCCCGCATGCGAGGCTGAAGCCGACGCGGCTATTTCCGGGCTGGACGCGGTGAACCACGCGCTGTCGACGGGCTGCGATAGCGTTGCGCTGGCGAGTCCGGGTCAAGTGGCGTGCGGGCAGTGCCCCTATCTGGCGATCTGCCCGGCGTTCTGGTCATGGTGCGAAGCGAACCCATGGCCGGAACTTGTGGAGCCAGCGGCGCGCGGGGCGGTTCTATCGGTTGAGCCTGGGATGGATGGCGATCTGTACGCGGTGAACGTGAGCCTGACAGGCCGCTACGGCGTGGGCGGCAACCAGTCGCTGGCGTTGAGAAAGTCGGTGCACGGCGACCTTACGGGCCTCCCGAGCGGAAGCCCGCTCAGGGTCGTGTTTGCGAACCTCCGGCCAGACGGGCGGCTGCGAGCGGATATCTCGACCTGCGTCTTCGGCGAGGCGGATATCCCGGAGCTCCGATGCGGGAGCGCGTAGTGCCGAACGGACCTAGAAAACTCGGAAGGATTGCCCCGCGACGGTTGCGGCCGCCCCTTACGCGGTCGGAGATGATGGGGCGTGTCCGATCGAAGGATACGAAGCCGGAGGTAAAAGCCCGGTCTGCGGCACACGCGCTCGGCCATCGCTTCCGCATCCATGTTGCGGAACTGCCAGGCAAGCCCGATCTGGCCAACAAGGCGCGGCGCTGGGCAATCTTCGTTCACGGCTGCTTCTGGCACTCTCACGAGAATTGCCGACTGGCATCCAGGCCGCGGTCAAACACCAGCTACTGGTCTGACAAGCTGACGCGAAACCAGGAGCGGGACGCGATTCACGCACAAGCTCTTCACGACCTAGGCTATCGGGTTCTGGTCGTCTGGGAGTGCGAGACACGCGACGACAGCCAACTTCGCGAAGTCCTGACGGCATTCCTTGGAAGGTCAACGGCGTTCGCATTCTCCATTCTCCCGACCTCTGTTCCAGAGAAAATCGTACGGCGCTTGGCCCTCTGAAATCGCAAGCTATTTCAATGATTTAATCGATCCGTACCGAGAACGCAAAAGTCCACAGGTACGGAGAGAAAATGCGAAAACAGAGAAAAATGGGCCGTAGCCCGACGACCCGTGGTCCAGAGGTCGCCTGGTCAATGCCTTGGAATTATTTGGGTTTTCTGGCGTCCCGGCAGCGTCGAGAGACGCGTTATAGCAAAGGGATGGCGGAAGAGGAGGGATTCGAACCCTCGATACGCTTTCACGTATGCACGCGTTCCAGGCGTGTGCCTTAAACCACTCGGCCACCCTTCCTTTGACGCTGGCCCGATTATCGCCATCCCTCGGCTAAATCAAGCTTTGTTGAGTGGTCCGGGGCATATTGAGCCACTATATCCGTCGGAAACCGCAAAGAGGGCCAAAGCCGATGTTCTTCACCCGCCAGAAAAGCCGCATGGTTTCGCCGTCCGAGGCACTTCCGGGCCGCCCTGACGCCATTGCCACGGCCGAGCGCCACTTCGTCAACGGCAACCCGCTGAAGGGCCCCTACCCCGCAGGCCTTGAGACCGCGGTCTTCGCGCTGGGCTGCTATTGGGGGGCGGAGCGCAAGTTCTGGCAGGCGCCGGGCGTCTTCGTCACCGCGGTGGGCAATGCCGGGGGCTTCACGCCCAACCCCAGCTATGAGGAGGTCTGTTCCGGCCTCACCGGCCATGCCGAGTCGGTTCTGGTGGTCTTCGACCCCGCCAAGCTGTCCTACGAAGCCCTGCTCAAGGTGTTCTTCGAGGCGCATGACCCCACCCAGGGCAACCGCCAGGGCAATGACGTCGGCACGCAGTACCGTTCCGCCATCTACTGGACCAGCGCCTCCCAGCGCGACCAGGCGCAGGCGGCAAAGGCCGTTTATGAGAAGGCGCTGCAGGCGAAGGGCTTCGGCCCCATCACGACCGAGATCGCGGAGGCCGGCCCCTTCTATTTCGCGGAAACCTATCACCAGCAATATCTCGCCAAGAACCCCAACGGCTACTGCGGCCTCGGCGGCACGGGCGTTGCCTGCCCGATTGGCACGGGCGTGGCGGCTTAGAATCCCTGCGCGGCACCCCCACCCCTCCCCCTCGTGGGGAGAGGTAGGGGTGGGGGCCGCACGGCAAACCCTCACCCTACCGTCACCCAGCCCCGCGCCTGCGAAGACGCGATCGCCGCCTCAACCACCTTCTGGATCTCGTAAGCCTCGCGGAAGTCAGGCCCCGCCTTCGTTCCCTTGCCGATGGCCAGCAGGAATTCGCCCAGCTCGATGGTCTTGAGGTCATTGAAGCCCAGCTGGTGGCCTCCCGCGATGCAGAACTGGCCATAGGGCTGGTGCTGCGGGCCCGCCTCGATCTTTACATAGCCCGAGGTCTTCGTGTCACCACCCGCCTTGTAGAACAGCAATTCGTTGAGCCGCTCCTGCGTGAACACGAGCGAGCCCTTCTCGCCCGTGAGCTCGAAGCCCAATTGCATCTTGCGGCCCGTGGCGATCCAGTTGGCCTCGATGGTGCCGCCGCAGCCGCGCGCGAAATTCACCAGAATGCGCGCCACGTCATCAACCAGCACATCCTTCCGCTCGGCTGAGCCACGCGCCACAGGCCGCGATTTCACGACGGTGCGCACATCGGCACTCACCTCCGCGATGTGGCCAAGGAGGAAGCGCGCCATGCCGATGATGTGCGAGCCCAGATCGGCGATGACGCCAGGCCCCCCGGCCGGATCGATGCGCCAGGAATAGGGGCTCTCCGGATCATGCATGTAATCTTCGGCATGAATGCCGCGGAAGCCCGTGATCTCGCCCAGCTCGCCCGAAGCCACCATGTCGCGGGCCATCTTGAGGAGCGGGTTCTTGATGTAATTGAATCCCACTTGCGTGACCACGCCCGCCTTCTCCGCAGCCGCGAGCATGACCAGCGAATCGTCGAGCGAAGGTGACAGCGGCTTCTCGCAATGCACATGCTTTCCCGCCGCGATGGCCGCCAGCGCCATCTCCTTGTGGAAGATGTTCGGTGTGGTGATGGAGACGACATCGACCTTCGGGTCGTTCACCAGCGCGCGCCAATCGGCCGAAGCGCGCGCGAAGCCATATTGCCGCGCGGCCTTGGTGGCGAGGCTCTCGTCCACATCCGCGATCATTTCGAGGCGCGGCACGGGAATGTCAGGGAAGGCCGCGTGCGCTGCGCGATAGGCGAAGGCATGGGCCTTGCCCATGAAGCCCGTGCCGATGAGGCCGATGCCGAGCTCGCGCGTCACGCAACGACCTCGTAGCCAGCAGACGTCATCACCCGCATCAGTTCCTTGTGGCCGATCTCCGCCATCTTCATCGGCGGCGCCTTCTTCGGGTCCTGCTCGGCCTCGACGACGAACCAGCCCTCATAGCCATAGCCCGCGAGCTTCTTCACGATCGCCCCGAAGTCGAGCGAGCCATCGCCCGGCACGGTGAAGGCGCCCTTGATCACCGCATCGAGGAAACTTTCCTTGCTGCGGTCGAGCGTGTTGATCACCTCCATGCGCACGTCCTTGGTGTGCACGTGTCGGATGCGCGTGTGGTGCTTGTCGATGCAGCGGAGAACATCGCCGCCCGCGAAGGCCATGTGCCCGGCATCGAAGAGCAGCGAGATCGAGGAACTCGCCATGAAGGCGTCGAGCTCCGGCTCCGTCTCGACCACCGCCGCCATGTGGTGGTGATAGACCAGCGGCATGCCCTGCGCCTCGACCCATGAGGCGAAGTCGGAGACCTTCGCGCCATAGTCCTTCATCTCCGTGTCTGAAAGCCTGGGCTTCGTCGCAAGCGGTTTCGACTGGTCGCCCTGGATCGAGCGGCCCACCTCGCCATAGACGATGCAGGGCGCGTTCACTGCCTTGAACAGGTCGATCATCCGCTGGATGCGCTGCTTGTTGGCCGCAACACTCTCGTTCACGATGGTGCCGGAAAACCAGCCTCCGCAGAGGGTGACATCCGCCTTCTTCAGGATCGGCAGCATCTCGGCTGCCGATTCAGGGAAGCGCCGGCCCTTCTCCATGCCAGTGAAGCCCGCGGAGCGCGATTGCCTCAGGCACTCCTCCAGCGACACGTCATCCGAGAGCTGCGGAAGGTCATCG
Organism: Hyphomicrobiales bacterium; assembly: GCA_040379425.1. GTDB lineage: Bacteria > Pseudomonadota > Alphaproteobacteria > Rhizobiales > Aestuariivirgaceae > Aestuariivirga. The sequence continues at coordinate 28,945 of JBEILC010000011.1, read as the reverse complement.
TTCCACCAGGCGATGGGCGACATGCCAAGCTTTGCCTTCAACATCATCACACTCCAATGCGCTGCTTCTTGCGGATCGTCTCGTGGTGTTCGCGCGCCTTCTTGACCTCCGGGCGGTCGGAAACCTCCGGCACGCCCACGTCCCAGGCCGCATCACCCGGCGTCCAGGCATAGGCATCGGTGACGATGGAGATCACCGTGGTGCGGTCCGTGGTCTTGGCCCAGGCCAGTGCCGCCTCGAGGCCGGCGAGGCCTTCGCAGTGGCGCGCCGCCGCACCCATGGATTCGGCGTGCTTGGCAAAGTCCACCGCGAAGGGCTGCTTCACGCGGCTGTCCTTGATGAGGTTGTTGAAGGACGGCACGCCCTTGAAGTTCTGCAGCCGGTTGATCACCGCATAACCGCCATTGTCGCAGACCACGACGATCATCTTGTGGCCGGTCAGCACGGTTGAATAGATGTCAGAGTTCATCATCAGATAGGCGCCATCGCCCACCATCACGATGGTCTCGCCATCGCCCTTCTTGGCCATGGCGTGGCCCCAGCCGCCGGCGATCTCATAGCCCATGGCGGAGAAGCCGAATTCGAGGTCATAGGTGTTGGGGTTCTTGATGCGCCAGCCCTTGGCGGTCTCGCCGGGAAGCCCGCCGGATGCCGTCACCATCGTATCGTTGGGCGCGGCCCAGCGGTTCACCAGCCCGACGACCTGCGCATAGCTCGGCACGGCGGCGTTGGTGGGCTTCTGGTGCTGGTCGATGAGGTCGTTCCAACCCTTGAAGGCGGTCTTGCCCTTGGCTGTCCAGGCCGCATCGGCCTTGAAGCTGCCCAGGGCCGCTTCGAGTTCGATCACCGTTTCCTTCGCGTCGCCGGTCACGGCAAGTGCCCGGTGCTTCACCGCGTCATAGCGCGCGGCATTGATGGAGATGAACTCAGCATCATGCGCGAACACGGTCCATGATCCGGTGGTGAAGTCCTGCAGCCTGGTGCCGATGGAGATGATCACATCGGCCGCCCCCGCCATCTCATTGGCGGACGTCGAGCCGATGACGCCGATGGGACCCACATGCGCCGGATGGTCATGCGTCACCGCGCCCTTGCCGGCATTGGTCTCGGCCATGGGAATGCCGTGCGTCAGCGCGAAGTCGGAGACTTCCTTCTCGGCTCCCGAATAGCGCACGCCGCCGCCAGAGATGATCAGCGGCCGCTTGGCGGACTTGATGAGTTCGACGGCCTGCGCCACGCGCTCACGATCGGGGCGCGGGCGGGGAATGGTGTGGACGGTCGGCGTGAAGAAGGCCTCCGGATAATCGAATGCGATCTCCTGCGTGTCCTGGCACAGCGCGAGGAAGGCGGGGCCGCAATCGCCTGGGTCGAGCATCGTGGCAATCGCCTGCGGCAGGGAGGACATGATCTGCTCCGGGTGCATGATGCGGTCCCAGTAGCGCGAGACGGATTTGAAGGCGTCATTCACCGAGACGGTCGGATTGCCGAAATGCTCCACCTGCTGCAGCACCGGGTCGGGCCTGCGGTTGGCGAAGACATCGCCCGCGAGGATCAGGATGGGAAGCCGGTTGGCATGGGCACAGCCCGCCGCCGTCACCATGTTGAGCGCTCCAGGCCCAATGGAGGAAAGCGAGATCATGATCTGCCGCCGCCGCATCGCCTTTGCATAGGCCACCGCCGCCAGCGCCATGGACTGCTCGTTCTGCCCGCGCCAGGTGGGGAGCTTGTCCTGCACATTCTCGAGGGCTTCCGAGATGCAGGTCACATTGCCATGGCCGAAGATGCCGAACAGTCCGGCGAAGAGCGGCTCCTGCTTCCCGCCGATGATGGTGTACTGGTTGCACAGGTAGCGCACGAGCGCCTGTGCCATGGTCAAGCGGATGGTGGACATGCAGGTAACTCCCATTGGCCCTGTGATTTCTGGAACACTTCGTCTATTTTTTTCAAGCGATAGAATGAGTTTTCCACGCTGTGAATGTCATCCCAAACGGACACTGGATCATGTCCTGTGCGCTGGCAAGGGTTCGGAGAGGGTGGAAATCATGGTCCACAGGGTCTACGAAAAGGTCGACGGCCTGCATCAAAAACACAGCCAAAGGCATGCGGACAGCGACGCTTGACAAGCATCCTGCAATCAAATCCCCTGCGGGCAAAGGAGACGATCATGTCGCGCAACCACATCCGCCGCCTCTGGGCGGAGGGCAAGCCGGTGCTCAACGGCTGGCTCTCGATCGGCAACACCTTCACGGCGGAAATCATGGCGCAACAAGGCTATGACGCCCTCACCATTGACCAGCAGCACGGATTCTTGGGCTACGACGCGCTGGCCCCCATGCTTCAGGCGGTCAAGGCCTCGCCCGTCACCCCCATGGTGCGCGTGCCCTGGCTCTCGCCCGGCGACATCATGAAGGCGCTGGACGCCGGGGCGCTTGGCATCATCTGCCCCATGATCAACAACCGGGATGAGGCAGAATCCTTCGTTTCTTCAATGCGTTATCCGCCTTATGGCCAGCGCAGCATGGGTCCCACCCGCGCCGTCTTCGCGCATGGCGCGGACTATGGCAAACGGGCCGACGAGGAGGTCATCGCCCTCGCCATGATCGAGACGGCCGACGGTATGAAGAACCTCGAAGACATCGTGAAGACCCCCGGCCTCGATGGCGTCTATATCGGCCCCGCCGACCTGACGCTCGGCCTCACGGGCCGCAAATACCCCACGGGCTTTGACCGTGAGGAGCCGGAAATGGTTGATGCCATTAAGGAAATCCTTGCCCGCTCGCATGAGGCAGGGATCCGTGCAGCCCTTCACTGCGGCACCTCGGCTTACGCCGCCAAGGCCATCGGCTGGGGCTTCGATCTCGTCACGCTGCTGAACGATGTGCGCCTCCTCGCAGGCGCTGCCAAAGCCGGGGTGGATCAGGCGCGCCAGCTCATCGGCCAGCAGGTCGCGGGCGATAACACCCCGAAAAATCAGGGTTATTGAGATGCCGCACATCCTCGTTGCCGGAAAGCTCCACGCCGCCGGCCTGGAGCGCCTCAAAGCCGCACAGGGCTTCACCCACGCCGTCGTGGAGGAGGTCTCGCTTGAGTCCTACCTCCCCCACCTGCCCGAAGCCGATGCCGTGGTGATCAGGACCCAGCCGATGACGGCGGACGCAATTGCCACGGCGGGCAAGCTCAAGATCGTCTCCCGGCATGGCGTCGGCTATGATTCGGTCGATGTCAAAGCCTTGACAAACATGGGAATTCCGCTCTGCATCGTGGGCGACGTCAACTCCCGCGCGGTGGCCGAACACACCCTCATGCTGATGCTCGCCGTGGCCCGCCGCGCCGCCCAGCATGACCATGCCGCGCGCGCCGGCAACTGGAACATCCGCAACCGCTTCGAGACGGTGGAACTCGACGGCAAGACGCTGCTGCTCGCGGGCTTCGGCCGCATCGGAAGGCGGGTTGCGGAACTCGCCCGCGCCTTCGGCATGCAGGTCATGGCGCATGACCCTTTCATCAAGCCGGACGTCCTTGCAAAACATGGAGTTAGACCTGCGGAGGATCTCATCAAGGCACTGCCCCAGGCGGACTACGTCTCCCTCCACATGCCGGGCCAGGCAACGGGTGCGGTGATCTTCGAAGAGGAGCTTCGCGCCATGAAGCCCTCCGCCATCCTCATCAACGCCGCCCGCGGCGGGCTGGTGGACGAGATCGCCCTCGACAAGGCGCTGCGCGAAGGCCGCCTCGCTGGCGCCGGCCTCGATGTCTTGAAGGCGGAGCCGCCCGCCCCCGATCACCCGCTGCTCTCCAATGACCGCGTGCTGATCAGCCCCCACACCGCGGGCCTCACCGCGGAGTGCGCGGCGCGCATGGCGATTGCCTCGGTGCAGAACGTGCTTGACCATTTCGCCCAAAAGCTCGATCCCGGTCTGGTGGTGAACGCAGCCGAAATAAAATACAATCAATAGGATAAAATTCTTATGCCGGACACGGGAATGGTCATCGCCGGCGGCGGCATGGCGGGTGCGCGCGCCATCGTCAGCCTGCGCGCCAATGGCTGGCAGGGGCCGATTACCCTGATCGGCGAGGAAACGCTTCTGCCCTATGACCGGCCGCCGCTCTCCAAGGCGATGCTGACGGATGAGCAGGAACCCTCCCCCGCCTATCTCCTCGACGAGAGCATGCTCGCTTCACTCAAGGCGGATGTCGTGAGGGGTACGAAAGCAATCTCGATCGACCGCGCGCAGAAGGCGGTGGTGCTGGAGGACGGCCGCGCGATTGCCTATGAAAAGCTTCTTATCGCAACCGGCGCCAAGCCCCGCCGCCTCACCATCGAGGGCGGCGAACTGGCCTATACGCTGCGCGATTTCGCTGACGGCGACCATTTACGAAACCGCCTCCGCGCCAGCGCCTCGGCGGCCATTGTCGGCGGCGGCTTCATCGGCCTCGAAGTGGCCGCCAGCGCCCGGAAACTGGGCTGCAACGTCACGCTGGTCGAAGCCCAGCCCCGCATCCTGATGCGCGGCGTGCCGGAGGAAATCGCCAGGGTCGTCCATGCCAGGCATGCCGAGGCGGGCGTCAGCTTGGAGATCGGCACCGCGCTGAAAGCCGTTGAAACCGATGGGATTCTTCTCGCCGGCGGTCGCAAGGTGAAGGCCGACATCGTCATCGCCGGCATCGGTGCCGCACCCGAAGTCGCACTCGCGAAGGACTCAGGCCTCGCCGTGGAGAACGGCATCACCTGCGATGCAATGCTGATGACCAGCGACCCAAACATCTTCGCGGCGGGTGATTGCTGCTCCTTTCCGCACGCCCTCTTCGGCAACAAGCGCATGCGCCTTGAAGCCTGGCGCAACGCCACCGACCAGGCCAATGTGGCGACCGAGAATATGCTTGGCGGAACAAAGTCCTACACCGCCGTCCCGTGGTTCTGGTCGGACCAGTATGACCTCTCGCTGCAGATCGCCGGAAGCCCCGCGGATGGTGTTGCGACGGTGCGCCGCCAGGTGGGCGAAGGCTTCGTGATCTTCCATCTCGACGGCACCGGCCGACTCGCCGCCGCCTCCGGCATCGGCCCCGGCAATTCGATCGCCCGCGATGTGAAGCTCGCCGAAATGCTCATCGCGCGTCAGGCCGCTCCGCCCGCCGATGTGCTCGCCGATCCCGCCGTGCAACTGAAGGCGCTCCTAAAAGGCTGATAGATAATGAATTTCGCTTCCGACAACGTTTATGGCGTGCACCCGAACATCCTCGCCGCACTGGCCGAAGCCAATGCCGGCACCGCGCCCTCCTATGGCGGTGACAGCCTCACCAAACAGGCGGAAGAGAAGCTGAAGGAGGTTTTCGGCTGCGACCTCCGCGCCTTTCTGGTGACCTCCGGAACGGCGGCGAATGGCCTCGCCCTCTCCGCCATCACGCCGGGCTATGGCGCGATCATCTGCCACGGCGAAGCGCATATCGCGGTCGATGAGTGTAATTCGCCGGAACTCTTCACCGGCGGCGCCAAGATCCTCGGGCTTCACGCGGCGGGCGGCAAGATCACCCCGGCCATGGTGGAGAAGACGCTGAAAGGCTTCATCCGCGGTGAGCATGACCCGAAGCCCAAGGGCGTATCGCTCACCAACGCAACGGAACTCGGCACCGTCTATTCGCCCGCCGAGGTGAAAGCCTTTTCAGACCTGATCCGCCCGCGCGGCATGAAGCTCCACATAGATGGCGCGCGCTTCGCCAACGCCTTGGTGGGGCTAGGCGTTTCCCCCGCCGAACTCACCTGGAAATCGGGTGTCGACGTTATGTCCTTCGGCGCCACCAAGAATGGCGCGATGTTCCTTGAGGCGGTGATCTTCTTCGATCTCGCGCTGGCGGAAGATTTCGCCTACCGCCGCATGCGCGCCGGTCAGCTGATGTCCAAGAGCCGCTATCTCGGCACCCAGATGCTGGCCTATCTCGAAGGTGGCCTGTGGCTCGAAAATGCCCGCCGCGCCAATGCCCTGGCGCGGAAACTCGCTGACGGATTCAAGGCATTCAGCCACATCCGCATCCCGAACCCCGTCGAGGCCAACGAGGTCTTCGCCATCATGCCCCGGAAGGAATACGACCGCCTGCTGGCGGCGGGGGCCAGGTTCTACGACTGGATGCCGGACAGCCTCGGAGATGCGATCCACCCCGACGAGATCTTCACCCGCTTCGTCCTCTCCTTCGCAACACCGGAGGAGGATGTGGACGATTTCCTGAAGCTGGTGGCCAAGGGGTAGTCCCTCTTCTTCTCCCGCTTCAACGTGAGATGAGGGGACGTCGCGCGCCCGAAACGCAAAAAAAAGGCGCCCCCTCACGGGAGCGCCCCTCATTCAACGCCGCCTGATCAGGCCGCCTTCTTCGCCTCGATGGTCTTCGGCGCCTGGACGCCGTTCACCGGGATGGTGCGGGGCTTCAGCGCTTCCGTCACGTCGCGCTTCAGCGAAACGTGGAGCAGGCCGTTTTCCATGCCGGCGCCATGGACCAGAACATGGTCGGCGAGCTGGAAGCGGCGCTCGAAGGCGCGGGACGCGATGCCCTGGTGCAGGAATTCGCTCTTGGTCTCGGTCTTCTCGGCCTTCTTGCCGGAGACCGTGAGCGCATTGCCCTTCACCTCGATGTTGATGTCCTCGGGCGCAAAGCCGGCGACCGCCATGGTGATGCGGTACTCGTCCTCGGCAAGGCGCTCGATGTTGTAGGGCGGATAGCTCGGCGCCTCGAAGCTGGAGGCCTCATCGAGCATGCGGGCCAGACGGTCAAAACCGACGGTCGAGCGATAGAGGGGGGTGAGATCAAACATGGTCACATTCTCCTTGAGCAATGTCACATCTTGCGGCCCGCCCATGATGGGCCAGGCTCTACGGGTTGCGCGGACCCTTTGTTGGCATCCGCGTGCAACAGGTAGGAGGAGGGGTGAAGATTTCAAGCCCCTGCCCCCTCCAGGTGAACGGCGGATGAATGAGGGGTTCGGGCCCGGTTCAAGGACCCGCTGTTAGTTTCCGCTTCAACGATGACCGTTCACCGGCATCGATGGTCCGAAACCAAGGAGCACTCAGATGATTGCCAAGACCCTCATCGCCGCCGCCGCCCTCGCTGCCACCATTACGGTCGCCATGCCCGCCCAGGAGGCCAAGGCTGACGTTGATGTCAATATCGGCATCGGCCTCTTCCCGGCCGACGGCTATGGCCACGGCTTCGACAACTATGGCTATGACGATGGTTATGGATATGGCGATGCTGATTATGGCTGGGGCTATCATTCCGAGCACCGTCGCTACCGCATCAGCTGCGGCCAGGGCCGTAGGATCGTCGACCGCTCCGGCTTCAACCGGGTCAGGCCGGTGGATTGCGAACTGCCCGGCTACCGCTACTCCGCCTGGAAGCACGGCAAGAAGTTCATGGTCCGCGTCAATGGCCACGGCAACATCACGGACATCCGCCGGGTCTATTGAGGTCAGCGCAAAGCAAGCGGAAGAGGGCAAACTCTTCCGCATGCCCCGTCGCAGAAATGCCGCGATGCTGAAGGAGAGATGATCGGGCGGGGAGCATGCGGTTCAGATTCGGGCTGCTAGGTATGCCATCCGCCCGGTACTTCCGCCCCACAGGCGCATTGGCCGGGATAAGAGTCGAAGAGGAAAAGTCCCATGTTGTTGCGCGGTATCACCTTCTCTTTCGCTGCCCTTTTCGCCGCGGGCCTCACGGCGGAGACGGCGCTGGCCGACCATGACAAGAAGCCCCGGCGCATCATCATCGAGGAAGGATACAATCCTGGCCCTCCCATCATCCGGGACATTCCGGGGCTTCGCATCTTTTTCGGTGACTATGCCCTGAGCGAGGAGGAGTTCGACGAACTCTACGGCACACCCCGCCGTGCCCACCGCTTTGACGATTTCGAAGACGAGCCGGAGTATGTTCCGCCCCGCCGCAAGGCGACGGAACGTGAAAAACAGCAGAAGAAGACCAAGGCCGCCGCCAAGCCTTCGAAGCCCGCCGAGCAGAAGAAGCAGGCCAGCAAGGCGGCCCCCGCCAAGCCCGCCTCCCTGAGCTGTGACAAGGCAGGCGCGGTGGTGAGCGGCTACGGCTTCTCGAGTGTCACACCCTCAAGCTGCTCCGGCAAGGTCTATGCCTTCAACGCGACGCGTGACGGCAAGGCTTTCGCCATCAAGCTCGATCCGGAGAGCGGCGAACTGACCGAGGTCAAGAAGCTCCCTTAGCCCCACCCCTGACTCTTGCCCTGTGAAGCGACCCCGCCCTATGATCGTTGGGTGATTTCGCAGGCGATGAGACTCTACCCCACCGTCGGAAACCCGCTGCCGCAAGGGGCGGAGTGCCTGGAATTGGTGACAGCCGACAAGGTCCGGCTGAGAGCCATGCGGGTGCTGCCCGATGATGAGGCACGTGGCACGGTGGTGCTGCTGGGCGGGCGCGGCGACTTCATAGAGCGTTATTTCGAGACAGCGCGGGACATTCTCGCCCGCGGTTTCGCCTTCGCCATGGTGGACATGCGCGGCCAGGGTGGCTCGCAGCGCAGCAGCAAGGAGCGGCTCCGCGACGACACCGCCTCCTTTTCCATCTTCGATGAAGACCTCCGCACCCTGATGGACGGCCTCGTGCTGCCCACCTGCCCGCTGCCGCATTATGCGGTTGGCCATTCCACCGGCGGCCATCTCCTGCTCAGGGCCTTGCGCAACAGTTCGTGGTTCCGCAAGGCCATGCTGATTTCCCCGCTGGTCGAGATTATCTATGAACCATGGCCCAGGCCGGTCGCCTCGCTTCTCGTCAATGCCGTGACACTCGCCGGACAGGGCACGATGTTCCTGCCGGGCGTGCGCAAGGCGCCGATGAGGCGTGATGACTTTCCAAACAATGCCCTCACCACGGACCGCCGCCGCTGGGAGCGAGACAGCGCCACGCTGGAAATGGCCCCGCAGCTGGGGCTTGGCGGCCCCACTTTCTCATGGCTCAAGGCGGCACGCCGCTCACTCCGGGAGGTCGCCAGCATGGAACGGCCCAGGGCCCCTGTTCTGATCGTGGCCGCGAGCAGCGACCGCATCGTGAGCAATGAAGGCATCAGGCGGCTGGCACAGGATGTTCCGGGCATCGCGCTGACCTTCATCCCTGGCGCCCGTCATGAAATCCTTTGTGAACGCGACGAGATCCGTCAGCAGTTCCTCGCCGCGTTCGACAGCTTCATCACTATCGATTCGACGCGCGCTAGCGCTTGAGTTTCTCGAAGGCGAGGTTGACGCGCACCAGCATGTCGCGGGCATATTCCTTCATGTCCTCAGGGAGATCAAAGGACGCCATCCGATCCGGATGATAGAGCCGGACCATATTCTGATAGGCCTTCTTGATGTCCTCCGGTGAGGCGTCCCGCTGGAGTTTCAGGGTGGAATAGGGATCGACCGGCCCCGTGGCGAAAGGCCGGGGCCCAGCCTCCTGCTGGGTCGGCTGCGGCCCATCGGAGGCGCGGATCAGCCGGATCGCCGATTTCGAGACAAACTGCTGCTCGCCGTCCTCCGTCAAAATGTCGAGGAACAGATCGGAGGTGCTCAGCGCGTCCGTCAGCTTGTTGCTCAGGGTGAGCCTGACGGCAGCGTTGATCAGCGTACCGTCCGACATGGTGATCAGGACGGGCATGCGGTTAACTTTGTCCTTTGCCTGATACATTTTTAGCCTCCCTCTTCGGTTGATTATTATTCCCGAAGTAAAACAAGCGTTAAATTGCCAATCGATGCTGCACGTGCTAAGCGCCCCGGCAGCTCCTCCCTTCAACCAGAAAGCTCCTGCGCCCCATGAACCTGCGCAATATCGCCATCATTGCCCACGTCGACCACGGCAAGACCACGCTGATCGACCGGCTGCTCTCCCAGTCCGGCTCCTTCCGGGAGAACCAGAAGGTCGCCGAGCGCGCCATGGATTCGAACGACCTCGAGCGCGAGCGCGGGATTACCATCCTGGCCAAGGTGACCTCGCTGAACTGGAAGCAGACGCGCATCAACATCGTGGACACCCCCGGCCACGCCGATTTCGGCGGCGAGGTGGAGCGCATCCTGAACATGGTGGATGGCGCGGTCCTGCTGGTGGATGCCGCCGAAGGCCCCATGCCGCAGACCAAATTCGTGCTGCAGAAGGCGCTCAAGATTGGCCTCCGCCCCATCGTCTGCATCAACAAGATCGACCGTCCGGACGAGCGCCACAACGAGGTTGTGAACGAGGTCTTCGACCTTTTCGCCAATCTCGACGCCAATGAGGAGCAGCTCGACTTCCCCATCATCTACGGCTCCGCCAAGCAGGGCTGGATGTCCGACAGCCCGGCCGGTTCGCAGGAAAACATGGCGCCGCTGTTCGACCTCATCGTGCGGCACTTCCATCCGCCGGTCGTCGAGGAAGGTCCCTTCCGCATGCTGGTGACGACCATCGAATCGAACCCCTTCCTCGGCCGCGTGCTGACGGGCCGGGTGACGTCCGGGGCCGTCAAGGCCAACCAGTCGGTGAAGGCGCTGTCACGCGATGGCAAGATCACCGAGCAGGGCCGCATCTCCAAGGTGCTGGCCTTCCGCGGCCTCGAGCGCGTGCCGGTGGACGAGGCGGAAGCGGGCGACATCATCGCCATTTCGGGCCTCACCACGGCAACCGTCGCCGACACGATCTGCGATCCCGCCGTGACGGAGCCGATCTTCGCCCAGCCCATCGACCCTCCCACCCTGACCATGACCTTCCGCATCAATGATGGCCCCTTGGCTGGCAAGGAAGGCGACAAGGTTCAGTCCCGCGTCATCCGTGACCGCCTGCTGCGCGAGGCGGAGGGCAACGTGGCGCTGAAGGTGACGCCATCGGAGTCCGAAACCGACGCCTTCGAGGTGGCGGGCCGCGGCGAGTTGCAGCTGGGCATCCTGATCGAGACGATGCGGCGCGAAGGCTTCGAACTGACCGTAGGCAGGCCCCGCGTGGTGTTCAAGACCGACGAAGAGACGGGCGAAAAGATGGAGCCCGTCGAGGAAGTCATCATCGACGTCGACGAGGCCTATACAGGTGCCGTCGTGCAGAAGCTGTCGGAGCGCAAGGGTGAACTCAAGGACATGCGCCCCTCGGGCGCCGGCCGTCAGCGCATCGTATTCCATGCGCCCACCCGCGGGCTCATCGGCTATCAGTCCGAACTCCTGTCTGACACGCGCGGAACCGCCATCTTCAACCGCATCTTCCACGGCTATGCGCCCTATTTCGGCGAGATCCCCGGCCGCCACACAGGTGCCCTGATCTCCAACAGCGATGGCGAGGCGGTGGCCTACGCGATCTTCAACCTGCAGGACCGGGGCCCGATGTTCATCGAGCATGGCACCAAGGTCTATCCGGGCATGATCGTGGGCGAGCATACCCGCGGCAATGACCTGGAACTCAACGTTATCAAGGGCAAGAAGCTCTCGAACGTGCGCGCCTCCGGCAAGGACGAAGCGCTGATCCTGACGCCGCCGGTCAAGATGTCGCTGGAGAAGGCGCTGGCCTATGTCGGCGAGGACGAGCTGGTCGAGGTGACGCCGAAGTCGATCCGCCTCAGGAAGGCGATCCTCGACCCGCATGAGCGAAAGCGCGTGAGCCGCGCGAAGGAAGCCGAAAGCGCCGCCTGAGGTCGGCGGTCGGCGATTTGCTGACAGGCGATGACGTCGATCCCTTCGGTGCCCACCCTCGAATCGATGGTGGGCACATCGCTTTCACAGTCAAAGTCCGGGACCAGTTCGTCAGCCGCGCGCCGGGCTTGCACATTGGCCTCCGGATTGGACCCGGCAACAGAATGAACATGGCAGGCCTCCCCGCCCTTGAGCGCGGTCACCACCAGCCAGGTCACGCTGCCACCTTCATCATCCGTCGACACGCGCCAGCGCTGGATCGTGGCGAAAGGCTTGCCGTTCCGCAGGCGCCATTCCACGGGTGAAAGTGCCGTGTTGAAGCGGGCGAAGGTCTTGGCATAGGCGCAACTCTCCGCCGGCTTGCGGCCGAAGCCCAGGAAACTCCGGTCATCCGAGACTGCGGCCAGCATCTTGATGTTGCCCAGTCCTGGGCAGGACCAGCTGCCGGCATCGGTGTAACCGTCCCCCTCCTCGGCCTGCGTGCAGGTCTTTTCGAGGTCCCACTTCGTCTAGGCACTGGTGTTGCCGTCCGCCAGCGCGGCGGCTGGAACCAGCCAGAAGAAGCATAGCCAGAGCGCCTTTCTCATGGCAGACAAGCTGCCACAAAGCTCAACTTCGAGGAAGAACCATGCGCATCGACGCGATTTCCATCGGCAAGAACCCTCCCGATGAGGTGAACGTGATCGTTGAGGTGCCGGTTGGCGGCGAACCCATCAAATACGAGATGGACAAGGCGGCGGGAACCCTGGTCGTGGACCGCTTCCTCTACACCTCCATGCGCTACCCCGGGAACTATGGCTTCATCCCGCACACCCTCTCAGATGATGGCGACCCCATCGACGTGCTGATTGCCAACCAGCGCGGCATCATTCCTGGAGCTCTGGTCGCGGTGCGCCCCGTCGGCGTGCTCAAGATGCAGGACGAGGCGGGCGGGGACGAGAAGATCGTGGCGGTGCCAACGCCCAAGCTTACCCGGCGCTATGAAAACGTCCATGAATACACGGACTTGCCAGAGATCACCCGCCAGCAGATCGAGCACTTCTTCGAGCACTACAAGGACCTGGAGCCCGGCAAATGGGTGAAGGTCGTGGGCTGGGGCAATGCCGCCGAGGCCAAGCGGATGATTACTGAGGCCATCGCGCGTGCGAAGGCCGTGAAGGCCTAGCGGCGGCCCAAGATCACATCTCCGGCTGGGCAATGCCCTTGGCGGCGCAGGCGGCCTTGACCGTGTTGTAAAGCAGGCAGGCAATCGTCATGGGGCCAACGCCGCCGGGGACCGGGGTGATGGCGCCCGCCACCTTCTCACAGGAGGCAAAGTCGCAGTCGCCCACGAGCTTGCCCTTGCCGTCCCGCTCGATCCGGTTGATGCCGACATCGATCACGGTGGCGCCGGGCTTCAGCCAGTCGCCCTTGACCATTTCCGGACGGCCCACGGCGGCGATGACGAGATCGGCGCGGCGCACCACGGCGGGCAGGTCCTTGGTGCGCGAATGGGCGATGGTGACGGTGCAGTTCTCAGCCAGCAGCAACTGCGCCACCGGCTTGCCCACGATGTTGGAGCGGCCGATGACCACGGCCTCCAGCCCGTCGAGCTCGCCGAGCACATCCCTGGCCAGCATGACGGAGCCCACGGGCGTACAGGGCACGAGCGAATCCTGCCCGGTCGAGAGCTTGCCGACATTCACGACATGGAAGCCGTCCACGTCCTTCGCGGGCGAAATGGTGGTGAGCACCTTGGTGGAATCGATGTGCTTGGGCAGCGGCAGCTGGACCAGGATGCCATGCACGGCGGGATCCGCATTGAGCTTCTCGACAAGCGCGAGAACATCCGCCTCGGGCGTCTCGGCGGGAAGCCGGTGTTCCCAGGAGTTCATGCCGGCCTCGACGGTCTGCTTCGCCTTGTTGGCGACATAGACCTTCGAGGCGGGGTCCTCGCCCACGAGCACCACGGCAAGGCCAGGGGTGATGCCATGCCTCGACTTGAGCTCCGCCACGGCCTTTGCGATCCGTCCCCTCAGGCCCTCGGCGAAGGCCTTGCCGTCGATGATTTTCGCCATGGTCATTCTTCCTTCGGTTGTCTGCCGCTTTCCGCCACCAATGCCTCAAGAGCCGATGCATTGCCAGTGACCGGAACGGTCTTGCTGCGGCCCTTGCCCGGAGCCGCCGTGACCTTGACGATCAGCGACACCGTTCCGTCTGCAGCGGTGTGGAGGCCGCCCACGGCGTCGCGAGAGGACCTAGGCGCACCCTTACGGTGAGCAACAGCCCGCCCTTTCCCGCGCGAAGCGGTGACGTCACACAAAGCCGAGGCTGTTAACGAATTCCGCAGCACGCATGAGGCTCTCAAATAATCCCTTAACAAGCATACTGACGAATTGGAGACCCAGCAGAAGCACGATGGGGGAGAGATCGATTCCCCCAAGGTCCGGCAGAACACAGCGGATGGGGCGGAGCAAGGGCTCCGTCAGCTTTTCCAGCGCCTGGCCGATCTGGCGCACATAGGGGTTGGAGCGATTGACCACATTGAAGGCGACGAGCCAGCTCAACACCACCATTGCCAGGATGATCCAGAAATAAACGTTGATGACGGTGAGGATCAGCCACAGGAACGGGTTCATCGTCATCATGGAAGCGGGATCCTTGGAAAAGGTCGATTGTCCAGTTGTAGGCGCGCCGGGACGCCCAAGCAAGCTTGACGCTCCTGCCCCCAGGGATTAGAAGCCCTTCCGACCTGTGGACACCACCTGTCAAAGGGGGCGGTAGCTCAGTTGGGAGAGCGCGGCGTTCGCAATGCCGAGGTCAGGGGTTCGATCCCCCTTCGCTCCACCAGGTTCATTCCGTAACGCCGCTGCGGCCAAGTGCCGGCAGCCTGAACGCCACTATTGGGCTCAGGCTGCCAACTTCATGCGTCTAGAGTTGCACGCCCTTGGTCAGGGCGCCATCAATCACCAGATTGGTGCCCATGGTGAAGCTTGACGCCGGGCTCGCGATAAACACGATGCCCTTGCCGATCTCCTCCGGCGTCGCCATGCGGCCCGTGGGGTTCAGGGCAAGCGCCTGCTTGAACAGGTCCGGCACATTGTTTTCGATATAGTTCCAGATGCCATCCTTGAAATAGACGTTTCCGGGCGAGACCGAATTGACGCGGATCATCTTGGGCGCAAGCTTGTAGGCGAGGCCCTGGGCATAGTGAATGAGCGCCGCCTTGAAGGCGCCATAGGCCGGGCTCGTGAAGTCGACCTCGCGGCCAGATACCGACGAGACGACGACGATCGAGGGCCACTTCGATTTCTCGAGATAGGGAAGCGAGGCATTGACCGTGCGCACGGTGTGCATCATGTCCACCTCGAATTCGGCGCGCCAGGAGTCTTCCGTGTCTTCGGCGGCCGCAAGGGCTGAGACATTGGCCACCACGATGTCGATGCCGCCCAGCGCCTTGGCACTGTCATGCACCCAGGCTTCAAGCTGATCCTTCTTGCCGACATCGATCGCCTGCCCGAAGGCCGTGACGCCAGCGCCCTTGAGGGCTGCCACCGCCGCCTTCACGTCATCGGCGTTGCGCGCGCAGACGGAGACATTCGCACCCTCCGCCGCGAAAATCTCCGCCGCGCGCCGGCCGATGCCCTTGGTGCCGCCGGTCACCAGCACGTTCAGTCCCTTGAGGCCAAGATCCATTCTCGCCGTCTCCCTTATTATGCGATGTATGATTTGAGGATGGATGCGCCCAGCGTGTACTTGGGGTCCACCATGTTGCCCACGCGCATGCGGCCCGCCTGGGTCAGCAGGAAATAGGCCTCGAGCTCGCCGAAGCCATAGTCGGAGGCCAGCCAGCGCGTCAGTTCGCGGTAGGCGATGCGGGCTGCATCCTCCATGGGCCGCGCCGAGCCGATCGTCATGATGAACTGCTCATTCTCGAGGCGTGGCCAGGAAATCTGCCAGTTCTTGATCAGGTCCACCTGGATCGTCGTGGTGGATGGCATCTCGACGGCCACGCCGCAGAGTTCGCCATCCCCCTGCCGGCCGTGGCAGTCGCCGAGATAGAGATAGGCGTCCTTGTGCAGCACCGGGAAATAGACGATGGCGCCAGGCGCCACATCCGGCAGGTCCATGTTGCCGCCCCAGTAGTCGGGCTGCAGCGACAGCACCGCCTCGATCAGCGGCGAAACGCCCAGCGTTCCGATGGAGGGTTCATACGGGAGCATGACACGGTCACTGAATTTCACACCGGCTTCCGTCACCTCGTATTTCATCACCCGCTCGGGCAGCGGCGGGTTCAGCATGGCCGTACTGGAATTGGAGACGAGGCCGCCGAACTCCGGAATGAGTGCGGATGTGCCCACCGGCTGTGGCCCACGCGGCAGGATGGACTTGATCGCGACGCAGAGCACGTCACCTGGCTCTGCGCCTGCGACGGCAATCGGACCGCATTGCGGATTGACGAAGGGCATGCGGAGCTTCTGGGACGGCATGTCATCCACCGTCTTGATCGCGCCGCCGAAGGCATCCTCCGTCTCGGCGATCACCACGTCGCCGGGATCAATCGCGAGGACCGGCTTGGCATAGGGGCCATAGACATAATGATATTCCCCCTGCACCTCCTTGTTGAGAAGATGTGTCCGTCCGGCGCGGCCGCGGTTCACGCCCTTTCGCGCCATGTAGCTTCCGTCCATCCAGCTCATTCGGTTCCCCCCGTTCTGTTCTGTGTCACGCTGCATTCATTACGCTGCCGATGCGATCCGGTTCATTGCCGTCCGGCGGATGCCGGGCCGTCAGTCGCAGCAGTGATTCTTCGGCGCTGGCGAGGGTACGTCGAGGCCGGGATTCACATCGAAGAAACCCGAGGGCATCCAGTGGAAATTGGCATAGACGCAGGGCTGCACCGGCCAGTCCTCCGGCCGCGGCAGGTGGTGGTAGTTCAGCGTGTACCAGACGACCACGTTCTGGTTGTCGAGTGAGCGGTCAGCTTCTGTCCACTTCGGCAGGCCGTCACCGCCCGGATGCTGGTTGGGGTAGTCGCCCGCGGGGTAGAGTTCGCCCTCGGCGTGCTGCGTGGCCCAGAAATGGTGATACATGAAGCCCGCGCGCCTGCCGACGGGTGACTCCCTGTGCTGGAAGGGAAAGGCATTGACGCCCGGAACCAGCTTGTAGGCGGGGTGCTCACCCAGCGCATTCACGCGGTTGGGATTGTAGACCTTCCAGTAGCGTTGCGTCGCGAGGTCGATGTCGCGTTGCGCGGCCTTCTCCGAGAGAAGCTGCGTCTCGGTGATGCGGATGGCGTTGCCATGGGGGTTCGACGGGCCCATGGGCAGGCTCGAGAAATTCACCTCCTTGACCGAATTGCCCTCCCCGTCGACCGCCATGTCGAAGCGGTAGCTGAAGACATGCTGGTGCACATGCGCCTCGATGCCGGGCGCCATCAGCGCGCCATAGGCGGACTTCTGCCCGGCCGGGAGAGCGGAGGCGAAGGGAATGCCGGTGGCCTTCACCTCCACCCCGATGTTGCCGTCCTGGTAGAAGTACCAGAAGAAGCCATAGACATAGTTTCCGATGGTCGACACGGAGGAGATGACAAGCCGGCGCGAGCGCTTGACGGTGACCTGGCCGGTCAGCGTGTTGGTGAATTTCCACAGCGTGCCGAAATCTTCCTCATGCATGCAGATGGCGTTCTTGATGCGCTTGGGATTGCCGTGCCAGTCATGGCTCCAGGCATCGAAATAGTGGATGTGGCCGAGGCAATCGCAGCCCAAGGTCAGGCTGTCGAAGAGCTGGCCCACGCCATATTCGCCGGTGTCGAAGGCGTTGCGGCGGTAGTTGCCGCCCGTCGGGTCGCCATAGGGCACGACCATTTCGGCCATCGAGGCGCGGTGCATGATGGGGCGGAGCCGCCCCTGGTCCTCATAGCCGATCTCATGGAAGAACAATCCGTCGCGCACATGGAATCCGACGCGGAGCTGCCACTTCTGCCAGCGCACGAGATGGCCCTCGACGGTGAAGCTCGGGCCTTCAGGCTGGGTGATCTCGAGCGGCTTCAGGTCCTTGCGGGTATCCGCGACGGCGACCGGCGTAGATTCGGGCGGCAGCGGCACGACGCCGAAGTCGTCGATCCTGAGGAGCGTCATGTTGCGGAGGTCGATCACCGGGTGGAGATTGGCGATGGGCCGGGCGTATGGGTTGTCGCCCTGGGCGTTCCTCACCCAGCAATGGCCATAGGCCAGGCGCTGGCCCTCCTCCTCCGCGATGCCGAAGTGGCCGGCTGCCCAGGCTTCGACCAGCACCTTGTCGAGATCCGTGATGCCGCGCTTGGCGAGAGCCTCGACGAATCGGGGATCGGCCTTGGCGGCAACGCCACCGGCGGCGAATTCATCCGGCACGATGCGCGCCTGCCCGGGCGCCTTGGCCCAGCGCCGGAACTTGGCCGCCGCGAGATCCACCGTGCCTTCCCAGCTGTCTCCCGATTGCGGGTCATAGCAGCAGACATGCGCCTCGCGCCGCGCTGTCCCGTTCTTCAACGCCTGCTTCGAGGGTTCGTGCAGCGCGACCGTTTCGAACCAGGCGCGCGGGCTCAGGCCGCCTTGCGCGCGTGTGATGGCGGCAGCCTTGGCGATTTCATCCTTGTCGAGCGGATCGAGCGGGTGGCGGGTCATCAACGGTAATCCTCCTGTCACCCCTGCCTATCACGCCGCCCCTTGGTGCCGCCACACTCACCTTGCCCACACCCGCAGTTGCAGATGCCGCAACTGCGAAGCATGCGATTGCGCGGGTTTCCACTGTCAGGTATTCTTGACACTCAATAACAAGGCCGGAGCCAATGCGACCGGCTGAACGCGAGCAGGATGGGGGATGGCGGGGGATCGCGAAGACTCCGAGGGCGTGGCGCACGGCAAGGCTGACTCACGCCGCAATGAGGTTTCTGGGCTGGAACTAAGCTTCCTGCCCCCCATGGATGTCACCATCGACGTTCCTGATTTCCGCTATGCCAAGCTGCGCCGCATTGTGGCCCAGCATGTGGTGCCCCGCCTGCTGGCGCTCCATGAGCAGGCGGCGCGCAATGATGAGCCGCTGCCCGGGTCCGCCGACATCGACGAACTCGCCACCCTGGTGGTAGGACCCGATAACAGCGATGCCTTCGACTTCATGCTGCGCCTGAAGGACCGGGGCATTTCGCTGGACAGCCTCCACACAGAACTTCTGGAGCCTACTGCCCGCCACCTTGGCGAACTCTGGAACGAGGACCGGATTGACTTCGTGGACGTGACGCTCGGGGTCGCGCGGTTGCAGCGGCTGGTGCATGTCTTCGAAGGCCTCGACCAGGTCCCGGACTATGACGAGAAGCGCCGCGTCCTGCTGGCCTGCGCGCCCGGAGAGCAGCACAGCCTTGGAAGCTCCATCGTGCAGAAATTCCTGCGCGCCGCCGGCTGGCATGTGTGGACCTGCGCCACACCGCGCATGGAGGACGTCGCGGACCTCGCCGCTCAGGAATGGTTGGGCGTGGTCGGCTTCTCCCTCAGTTCCGACTTGCACCGCGTGGGGCTCACCGAAACCATCGCACGGGTGCGGGCGCTTTCGCTGAACCCCAAGGTCGGGATCATGGTTGGGGGCTCCGCCATCTCGCGGCATCCGGAATGGGTGGATGAGGTGGGAGCCGACGGCACCGCGGCCAATGGCCCTGCCGCAGTGATCCTGGCCAAGAAGCTGCTCGCCGCGAGCCTCAGTTGACACTCATGGCGGTGCATCGCTTCACGCCCACGATCCTTCACAACAGCATTGGCAGTCACGCTCCGGCACTCACCATTGCCAGTGGCGATACGGTGATGGCCGGGACCGCCGACGCCCATGGCTTTGACCATCGCGGCATCAGGATCGGCGACCGGCCGAACCCGATGACGGGCCCCTTCTTCATCGAGGGCGCGGAGCCGGGCGATGCGCTGCTCGTCGCCATACGTGATATCCGGATGACGCGGGCCACCGGCTGGACCTTCGACGTGCTGAGCCCGAATGTCGTCGACCCCGGCGCGGTTCACCGCTTTCCCGCACGCAGCAAGACAGAGTGGATTATAGACGCAAAAGCTGGACGCGCGCGGCTTGCCGAACCGCCGCCGGCACTTGCCAATTGGTCCGTCGCGGTCGAGCCGATGATCGGCTGCTTCGGTGTCGCCCCTGATATGGGTCAGGCCATCTCCACCGCCACGAGCGGGCGCTATGGCGGCAACATGGATTACTGCGGTTTCAGGGCCGGCGTCGAGGTGATGTTCCCCGTGGCGGCGCCGGGTGCGCTGTTCTTCCTCGGCGATGTCCATGCCCAGCAATGCGATGGCGAGATCGTGGGCACCGGCATCGAGACGGCGGCGGAGGTGACCTTCACGGCGCGCGTACTGAAGGACACGAAGATCGGCTGGCCGCGCGGCATGACGGAAAACGAGATATTCACCATCGGCAATGCCCGCCCCCTCGATCAGGCGCTGCAGCATGCCACGACCGAGATGCACGCCTGGCTGATGCAGGACCACGGCCTCGACGCGGTGGCGGCGAGCCATGTGATGGGCCAAGCCGTGCGCTATGACATCGCCAATGTGTTCAACCCGGCCTATTCGGTGGTCTGCAGGATCAGCCGGGAGGCGTTGCGGGGCCTTTGACGGACGTCAGGGAGATGGCTTGTGACAGCGCGGCGGAGCAGGTGTGCTTCGTCTATGTGATCGGCGCGGCAACCACGCGCGGCTACCGCACCTATGTGGGCTGGACACTCGATCCTGAGCGAAGGCTCGGCCAGCACAATGGCGGAACAGGTGCGAAGTCGACGCGCGGCCTCTCGTGGGAATTGCTCTATGTCGAGCGCTTCGCCACAAGGGTGGAGGCGATGCGCCGGGAATGGCGCCTGAAGCGGGACCGCCGCTTCCGCAAACTGCTCACACCCGCTAGCGCGCCGCGGTGATCAGCGCCTTGAGGCTGTCGAGCGTATCCGCCTCACGCGCCGGCTTGTCCCATCGGATGCGGGAGATGCGGGGAAACCGCATGGCGATGCCGGACTTGTGGCGGGCAGAGGGCTGGATGGCATCGAATGCGACTTCGAATACCAGCTTCGGCGCAACGGACCGGACGGGGCCGAAGCGCTCCACCGTGTTCTGGCGGATGAAGCGGTCGAGTTGGACGAGTTCCTCATCGGTGAAGCCGGAATAGGCCTTGCCCACCGGCACCAGCATCGCCTCCCCGTCCTTCTCCGCCCAGGCGCCGAAGGTATAGTCCGAATAGAAGGACGAGCGCTTGCCCGCTCCCTTCTGCGCATAGAGCAGGACGCAATCCGCAGTCAGCGCGGCGCGCTTCCACTTGTACCAGTGGCCCTTGGGGCGGCCCGCCAGATAGGGGCTGGCCTTGCGCTTCAGCATCAAGCCCTCAATGCCTTCCTCACGCGTTGCCTCCCAGCGCGCCTTGAGCTCCGCCTTGCTGGTGAAGGACAGGACTTCGGAGAGATCGCTGTGGACGGGGCCGAATTCCCCATGCCAGGCCTCGAGGCGCTGGCGGCGCGCCGTGAAGGGAAGGCCGCGCAGGTCCTCCTCCCCAATCTCCAGCGCGTCATAGAGGCGGACATGGACGGGATAGTTCGTGACCATGGCGCGCGTCACGGACTTGCGGTTGAGGCGCTGCTGCAGATCGGCGAAGGGGGCGACCTTGCCATTGCGCACCACCAGCAATTCACCATCGAGCACCGCATCGAACCGGAAGTGATCGGCGAGTTCCGGGAATGCCTGGCCGATGTCATCGCCGGTGCGCGAGAAGAGCCGCGTGACCCCGCCCTTGGACGCGGCCTGGATACGGATGCCATCCCACTTCCATTCGGCGGCGAAATCACCGAGGTTCATCGCGTCCCAGTCGCCCTCCTCCAGCGCATGCGCCAGCATGAGGGGACGGAAGATGGGAACCGACCGGCGGGCGGGGCGCTCCGCCTTCTGCTCCAGCCACTGGAACAACTCCCCATAGGGCGGCTCAAGGCCGTGCCAAAGCTCCTCGATATCGTCCACCGATTTGCCGAAGGCATCCGCGACCGCCTGCTTGGCGAGCCGCGCCGACACGCCGACGCGCGGCGCGCCGCTCAGGAACTTGAGCAGCGCCCAGCGCCCCGTGGCATCGAGCCGGTCGAGCCAGGCCGTGAGCAGTGCGGCATGCCCGCCCCGGCCCGCCTTGGAGACCGCCGCGGCGATCTCGGAAAGGCGCGGCGCCTCGCCTTGGGCTTCAGTCACGGGCCAGATCAGCGCAACGGTCTCCGCCGTGTCGCCGACATCGTCACGCGACATACGAAAGAGTTCGGGATCGAAGCGGCTCTCACCGATTTCGGCAAGCACCCGGCGGAGCGGGAAGTCGATGGGGATACCATCCGTCAGCGCGGCGAGCGCAAAGCCCCGGTCAGGGTCGGGCGTGGCGAGGAAATAGTTGCGCATCAGCATCAGCTTGCCGTTGCGCGCGGGCGTATAGGTCAGCCGGTCGAGGAGTTGCGAGAAATCCTTCACTCGGCATCATCCTCGCGGCCGACGAGACGGAGCGCGCGCGCCGCGATGCCGCGCTTGCCCATCTCATGCACCAGCGCTTCCTCTCGGCCATGGGTGACCCAGACCTCACTGGCTCCCGTCTCCGTGATCGTCTGGAGCAGTTCCGGCCAGTCGCAGTGATCCGAGATGATCAGCGGGAGTTCGACGCCGCGCTGGCGCACGCGGCCCCTGATGCGCATCCAGCCCGAGGCGAAGCCCGCCACGGGATCGGCGAAGCGGCGGGACCAGCGGTCACCCAGCGCGGAGGGTGGTGACAGCACGATCTCGCCCGCCAGCTTGCCCCTGGCATCAGCAACCGATGGCACCTCGCCCAGAGGAAAACCGCGCGACAGGTAATAGTCCGTCATCGACCGGAGCGCCCCGTGGAGCCAGATGGGCCGGTCATAGCCTGCCTGGCGCAGCAACGCGATCAGGCGCTGGCACTTGCCAAGGCCATAGACCCCCACCTGATGCGTGCGCTCCGGAAAATCGCGGAGCGAGGCCAGAAGCTTCGCGATCTCATGGGCGTCCGGCTCATGGCGGTAGACGGGAAGGCCGAAGGTCGCCTCCGTCACGAAGAGATCGCAGGCGACGAGTTCGAAGGGCTCGCATGTCGGGTCCTGTCGCCGCTTGTAGTCGCCCGAAATGACGGCGCGCTGACCCCGGTAATCGATCACCACCTGGGCCGATCCCAGGATGTGCCCGGCCGGCACAAGCCGGACAGTGACATCGCCGATTGTGAGCGACTGGCCCGCGGCAAGCGCCTGGGCCGTGCCCTTGGCGGAAGGACCCAGCCTGAGCCGCATGATGGCCAGCGTATCCGCCGTCGCCAGCACCGCGCCATGGCCGGGCCTTGCATGGTCCGAATGGCCATGGGTGATGACCGCGCGCTCCACCGGCCGGTGGGGATCGATGTGAAAATCACCCGGCACGCAGTAAAGGCCTTGGGGCTCGGGCCTGAGCCAGGTTTCAAAGGCGGGAGAAACGGGCATGACCTTCACAATGTCATGCGGGGCGGCGGGTTTCGCAAGCTCTTGGGCTTGAGGCGGGCAAGACGGGGAGCCCGCTCATGAACAGGCCCCCCGCTGAAATGGGAGTCCGGGTACGCAGTACATGATCCCGGTTCGCCCCTGGCCTAGCCCCCCGAGAGGGGTCCTCTTGCCATGGGAGGATCATGTCGAATCTCCGTTTCAGAAGAGTTTCCATTTGGGAAAGAAAGGATTAACGCCGCGAAGGCGGGCGTACCATCGCGGCACAGGCGGAAAGGCGGGAGTCAGCCCTTTACGTCAGCCTGCCGCGTGCGGCCCTCGAGCATCACCACGGCCAGTCCCGCCACCATGATGAGCAGCATGCCACCGATGGCCAGCGCATTGGGCACCTCGCTGAAAACGATCAGTCCGGACAGGCCCGCCCAGATCATGAAGGAGTAATTGAACGGCGCCACCACGCGGGCCGGCGCCATGCGGTAGGCCATGAACACCAGCGTATGCCCGCACATCAGAAAGAAGCCGGCGATGACCATGAGCCAGCCATGGCGGAAGGTGGGCGGGACCTGTGTTTCGAACAGCGCGGACATGACGACCGCACTCATCATCACGATGAATAGCGTGGAAAAGGTCACGGCAAGCGCCGGCGTGCGCAGCGGCACCTTGCGCGAGAGAATGTCTCGCCCCGCCGCACCGACCGCGGTGAAAAAGCCGAAGATGGCGAAGGGCGAGGCCGTGGCCCCGCCCGGCTGGGCCACCAGCAGCGCACCCGTGATGCCAACGCCCACCAGGGCCAGGCGGACGCTACCCGCCTTTTCGCCGAAGAACAGCCACATGCCGAGCAGCACGACGAACGGCGCGATCTGGGCGATTGCGGTCACATCCGCGATGGGCATGTGCTTGAGCGCGGTGATGAAGCAGAGAATCGCCACCACCTCGCTGAAGGAGCGCAGCACGACCCATGGGTTGAAGGCGTTGGGCAGTTCCCGGATCAGCCCCATGGCGTAGATCACGGGCAAGCACCACAGGCAGGCGGCGATGCCGCGCATGACCAGCACCTGGAAGGGCGGCGCATCCGAGAGCGCCAGCTTCATGCATGTGTCATTTGCGACGAAGGCGCCAGTCGCAAAGACGATGGCGCCGATGCCGCGCAGGTTCTGTGAAATGGCCATCGAATCCTGAGGGGGCGGGAGGTTGCTCGACCCTCCCTAGCGGCGCTGCCCCTGCTTGGCAATCGCGCCCTGATCAGGCCTGCGGTGCGCCTGCCTCATTGCGGAAGAGTTACGGGAACCCTGAGATAGTGCACGCCATTGGCCTCCGCCGGGGGCAGCCTGCCGGCCCGCATGTTGACCTGGATAGAGGGCATGAGCAGCGTCGGCGCCGAGAGTGTGGCATCGCGCGCGGTGCGCATCTTCACGAAATCCTCCTCGCTCACCCCCTCATTGACATGGACGTTGCGGGTGCGCTCCTCGGCGACTGTCGTCTCCCAGGCGTAGTGCGTGCGGCCGCCCTTCGGCAGGTAGTCGTGGCACATGAAGAGGCGCGTTTCGCCCGGCAGCGCCATGAGCTTGCGGATGGAGCGGTAGAGCGTGCGGGCGTCACCGCCCGGAAAATCGGCGCGCGCCGTGCCGTAGTCCGGCATGAACATGGTGTCGCCCACGAAGACCGCATCGCCGGTCTTGAAGGACACGCAGGCCGGCGTGTGACCCGGCGTGGCGATGACCTCGCCCGTGAGATTGCCGATCGTGAATGTGTCACCGTCCCTGAACAGGATATCGAATTCGGAGCCCTCGCCTGAGACATCGATTGCGTTGAACACCGGACGGAAGATCTTCTGAACCTCCTTGATGCGCTCGCCGATCGCCACCTTCGCACCTGTCTTGAGCTTGATGTAGGGAGCGCCCGAGAGATGGTCGGCATGGACATGGGTTTCGAGGACGAGGGTGATGCTGAAGCCCTCCTCCTTGGCCTTGGCCAGAATGGCGCCGGCGGATTTCACATTGGCTTTGCCGGACTTGTGGTCATAGTCGAGCACGGGGTCGATGACGGCAGCCTGCTTCGTCTCCGGGTCGGCCACCAGATAGCTCACCGTGTTGGTGGGCTCGTCGAAGAATGCGTGGATGATGGATGCGGGCATGCTGGGCTCTCTTCCGAATTCGCCGTGCTTGACAATATATTAGAAAATCCTAAATTAGCAAGGCATACAAAGGAATATCATGGCCGCCCCGCTGCGTACCCTGCCGCTCGACGGATTCGAGGAAAAGGCTTCCGAGGCCGCGCTGATGATGAAGGCGCTCGGCAACGAGAAGCGCCTGATGATCCTGTGCAAGCTCCTGGAACAGGGGGAAATGAGCGTCATGACGCTCAACCGCGAGGTGGGCTTGAGCCAGTCCGCCCTGTCCCAGCATCTGGCCCGCATGCGGGAGGAGAACATCCTCGGCACAAGGCGTGTCGCGCAGCAGATCTTCTATCATGTGAGCGATCCAAAGGTGCGCAAGATTCTCGCCACACTCAAAACCCTCTATTGCTGAAGGAACAGCTTAGCATGGCGCCGAAACACGTCACAGCCGCAGAAGCCAAGAAACTGGTCGATGGGGGAGCCCTCCTGGTCGACATCCGCGAGCCCAATGAATATGCGGACGAGAATATTCCCGGGGCCCGCAATGAGCCGCTGTCGCGGATCGGCGGCAGCCCGATCGAGGGTGCGCCGGCAATCGTGTTCCACTGCAAGTCGGGGGCGCGGACGCGGATGAATGCTCATGCCCTGGCCAGCTGCACCGCCGCCGAGGTCTATATCCTCGACGGCGGCATCGAGGCCTGGAAGGCGGCGGGCTATCCGGTGAAGCGGGGACAAGTCAGAGGGTGAGCGTGAGGAAGGTGCTGTTCGGGTCTGGCCTGTAGCTGCCGAAAGGCGGGCATTCCGTGAAGCCATGCGCCGTGTAGAGGGCGATGGCGGGCGCGAAAAAGCTGAATGAGCCAGTTTCCAGACTCAGCCGCACAAGACCCTTGTCCCGCGAGGTGGCGATGATGTGCCTCAAAATGGCGCCGCCCACCCCGCGCCGCCGGGCGGTTTCGGCCGTGTGCATCGACTTCACCTCGCCATGCGCGGCATCGAGCGGCTTCATTGCGCCCACACCCAGCAGTTCATCGCCATCCCATGCCGCCCAGAAGTCGATCTCCGGGCTGGCGAGCTGCTTTACGGTGAAGACATGCGCGCTGCACTTGGGCGTGACCTCATGGCACTTGTCATAGTGATGTCGAAGCAGGATCAGAATGCGCTCGTCCGAAAGATCGCCGCGGCGGATATCCATGCTTGCCTCACGAAATTTTATTGCTCATTTCGAGGTTAACCGATTCCTTCCTTGCGCGGTGCCCCTCAATATGACATAGAGAGATAGGACAGTGACACTGTCCTTTCGTGGTGTCAATCAAGGCGAGTGGAACCCGGATGATCCGGAATACGACCACAAAGACCCTGAAGACGACGGCCAAACCGGCCGTCGACGCCGATTGCATGCCCTGGGCGGTGCTCCGCAAACGCAAATAAGGGCCGAGGCTCAGGGCAAGGAAGACGCCCAGGAGTTGCGATCGCCCGAACGGGTCCGGTGGCCACCCAAAGGCCCCAACCCCCTCCGAGAGATCGCCACCGCCTGCGCACTGGACGACAAAGGCACCACCGGGTTCAATGAAGGCCCGGGGTTGGGTTAAGATGGGTTAAGGACGAAGGAAAGGCGTGGCCATGAACATTCAATACAGGCCAGAGGGGCTTCCCGAGGCGCATGGTCTCTATGACCCGCGCAACGAACACGATGCCTGTGGCATCGGGCTCATCGCCAACATCCACAATGTGAAGAGCCACCGCATGATCGCGGACGGGCTCTCGATCCTCAAGAATCTCGAGCACCGCGGCGCCGTGGGCGCGGACCCCAAGGCGGGCGATGGCGCAGGCATCATGCTGCAGATCCCGCACGGCTTCTTCACGGAAGAGGCAAAGCGCATCGGCTTCGAGCTCCCCGCTGCGGGCCATTACGGCGTGGGCCAGCTCTTCATGCCGCGCGAGCCCGTCTACCGCCAGGACATCGAACGCATCTGGTGGGAAACCACGCGCGAAGAGGGCCTCAAGGTCCTGGGCTGGCGCGACGTTCCGGTCGATTCCTCCGTCCTTGGATACTCGGTGAAGGGCACCGAGCCCGTTCACCGCCAGGTGTTCATCGGCCGTGGCCCCACCATCCGCGACGAGGCCCATTTCGAGAGGAAGCTCTTCGTCTGCCGCAAGGTGGTGTCGAACCGCGTGCTTGAGGTGCTGGGCACCAAGGCCAAGACCTATTACCCCGTTTCCGTTTCCGCCCGCACGCTGGTCTACAAGGGCCTCGTGCTCGGCAAGGATGTCGGCGCCTATTACCGTGACCTCGAGGACCCGCGCGTCGAATCTGCCTTCGCGATGGTGCACCAGCGCTTCTCGACCAACACCTTCCCCAGCTGGCCGCTCACCCACCCCTACCGCTTCGTGTGCCACAATGGCGAAATCAACACGGTGCGCGGCAACTACAACTGGATGGCCGCGCGCCAGGCCAACATGCGCTCCGATATTCTGGGCGAGGACCTCTCCAAGCTCTGGCCGATCTCCTATGAAGGCCAGTCGGACACGGCCTGCTTCGACAACGCGCTCGAATTCCTCACCATGGGCGGCTACTCGCTGCCCCATGCCATGATGATGCTGATCCCCGAGGCCTGGGCCGGCAACCCGCTCATGGACGAGGACCGCCGCGCCTTCTACGAATATCACGCCGCGCTGATGGAGCCGTGGGACGGCCCCGCCGCCATGGTCTTCACCGACGGCAAGATGATCGGCGCCACGCTGGACCGCAACGGGCTTCGTCCGTCCCGCTACATGACGAGCGATGACGGGCACATCCTGCTCGCCTCCGAAATGGGCTGCCTGCAGTTCGCGGAAGAGCACATCACCCACAAGTGGCGCCTGCAGCCGGGCAAGATGCTGCTCATCGACCTGGAGCAGAAGCGCATCATCGCGGATGAGGAGCTGAAGAAGCAGCTCTCGACTGCGCTGCCCTACAAGGAATGGCTGAAGCGCACCCAGATCGTCCTGAAGGACCTGCCCTCGCCCAAGACGCGGCGTGCCAAGTCCACCGTGGCGCTTCTGGATCGCCAGCAGGCCTTTGGCTATACGCAGGAAGACCTCAAGGTTCTGATGGCGCCGATGGCCCAGACCGGCCAGGAGGCCGTGGGCTCCATGGGCAATGACGCGCCGATCTCCGCGCTGTCCGACCGCCCCAAGCTGCTCGACACCTATTTCAAGCAGAACTTCGCGCAGGTGACGAACCCGCCCATCGACCCGATCCGCGAGGAACTGGTCATGTCGCTCGTCTCCTTCATCGGGCCGCGCCCCAACCTCTTGGACCTCAAGGGCACCTCGACGCACATGCGCCTCGAAGTGGCCCAGCCGATCCTGACCAACGAGGACCTGGAGCGCATCCGCACCATCGGTGCGGTTGCCAACAACCCGTTCCGCACCGCCACCATCGACATCACCTATGACGTGGCGAACGGCCATGAATACATGGAGGCCGCCCTCGACTCCGTCTGCGCATTGGCCGAACGCGCGGTGAAGGATGGCTACAACATCATCATCCTCTCCGACCGCGCGGTCTCTGCCGAGCGCGTGCCGATCCCGGCACTGCTCGCCACATCCGCCACGCACCATCACCTGATCCGCAAGGGGCTTCGCACCTCCGTTGGTCTCGTCGTCGAGACGGGCGAAGCGCGCGAGGTGCACCAGTTCTGCGCGCTTGCG
>JBEILC010000010.1:0-34366 GCA_040379425.1 Hyphomicrobiales bacterium | reverse complement strand
TGGCAAAGCACTTTGACATTCCGCTCAAGCATCACGATGCACTGGAAGACGCTAGAGCTACCGCACTGGTCTTTCAGAAGGCCATTCAGGAGAGTGGCATAAGCTGTGAGAACTGGCTCAACCAATCTGCATCCTCAATGACGGGAGGTAGCAAGACGATACAGCGTTCAGGTGATCCGAATGCACCGTTCGCCGGAGAAGTCATAGTGTTTACCGGAGCTTTGACGATCCCTCGTCAGCAAGCAGCGGAAGCAGCAGCGCGGTTGGGTTTCGACGTGGCGGACAACGTTTCCAAGAAGACCACCACGTTGTGTGTTGGCCTGCAAGACACCACGCAGCTAGCTGGCTATGACAAGAGCAGTAAGCATCGGAAGGCTGAGGACTTGATCAAGGGCGGTGCGGAGATTGCCATACTGGGCGAGAGGGACTTCATGACGCTGGTTCGCACTCTTGAGCGATCCCGTTAGCAAACACGCAAACAACAAATGCAGCGGCTGCCATACACCCCTGAAATCATTAGCGTATCTAGATTCAGTAAAGGTTGGCGCTCCCTGCGGGAATCGAACCCGCCTTTGCAACGTGAGAGGCTGCCGTCCTAACCGATAGACGAAGGGAGCTCTCCGAGGAATTCGCTCCCTATATAGGGGCTCCTGCCCAAGTGCAAGCGGCTCGGCGGCGAGTCAGGGGCCTGCGGAGATGCGCGAAATGATGGCGTTCTTGCGGATGTCGATGACGATCACCTCACGCCCGGTGTTGAGCACGAGCCTGTCGCCGTCGGCCTCGGCGCTGCGGATTTCCGTGCCCTCGGGCAGCGAGAGGTTCAGGGCGGCGGCCGCGGGAACCGGTTTAGGCACTGATTTCTGGGTCGATTTCCAGATGATGCCGCCGATCAGCGTCAGGAACAGCAGTACCAGGATGATGCCCAAGATAAGGACGACCCGGAGCAGAATCCGCGCCGAGGCGGGAACACCCGGCTGGGCCTCGTTTGCGTCCTGAGTAACGGTTTCAACGGAATCATTCATGTCAGTGCCTGCAAAATCCCTCGAAGCCTTGGCCTCAGCGCCCGGCCATCTCGGCAAGGCGTTCCAGATTCCACGCCCTTATCGCGGAAGGTGCTGTCAGAGTCGAGGGTGTGGCCAGACCGGGGACTCCGGGTGAGCCTCAGAACTGCCAGGAGAGGCCGGCGCGGGCTTCCAGGGTGACGGCTTCGGTGGTGTCGAAGCCGGCCTCGGTGCTGAAGGTGAGGCTGGCGCTGTCACCCAGCGCATAGGCGGCGTCATAGCCGAAGAAACCGCGCGCCAGGCTCTCCTCCGCCACGCTGATGGCGAGCGCCTGGCCGGCCACGGTCACCGCCGCGTCCGCGGCGTCGCTGTAGGAGCCGTCCACACCGATCCGCACCGTCTGCGCCAGATTGCCCACGGCAAAGTCCTAGGCGATCTCGCCGCGCAGCTCGAAGATGCTGATGGTCCGCTCATCCATGGCGAGGGCGGCGGCCGAGCCGGTCTCCCTGTAGCTGTCGAGGAACAGCCCGGTGTCAAAGCCCGCCACGTCGCCGTCCTGCTTGGCACTGCGCGAGGCGGCAAGCCCTGACAGCCAGAAGCCGTTGTCCGGGGCAACGGAGGGATCGGCGGCGGCGGCAATGGTGAGGCCGTTCAGCGCCACACGCAGCCCGCGATCCAGGCGGCGCGCCGCGGCGAGCCGGCCCTCCACCGCACCCGTGACCGCGCGGGTGAGGTCGCTGGCCAGATCGTCCTGCACCGCGAAGGCGGTGGAGTTCACCGTATAGACGGTGCTGCCGCTGACCACATGGGCCGCGTCCTCGGTGCTGATGGAGGGCGTGCCAGAGACGGTGAACACCGCATCGAGCCCGCGCCCGATGATCAGCCTGTTCGAGGCGTCTCCGAGATCCAGCGCGCCCTCGATGGTGCTGCCGGAGAGAAGCATGATCGTGTTGCCAGTGCCTACGACGCGAATGCCGTATACGCCGCCCTCCACCCTGCCCGAGTTGATGATGGTGTTGCTGCTCAACACCCGTATGCCTGACGCTGCTAAGTAATCGAATGGCAGTTCGCCAAGGCCGGTCACGCTCCCCGCATTGTTCACGGTCACGCCATCGGCGGTGGCCCTGATGCCGCCTCCGGGATTGACGCTGATGATGCCGCCCTGCTCCACCCTTCCCGTGTCGCCAGGCGTGTTGAGTGTCTGGGTCGTGGTAACGGTCTGGTGAAGCTCGCCGCCATGGCTCCCTGAGCCAGCAGGATGGCCGGGATGGCCGCCCCGCAGGACCGAAAGAACAGGTGCTTCAGCAGGTTCATGCAGCCCCCTAAGTGATACCGATCACCGAGGGGTCTCGTATCACATACGATAAGTTGTGTAACAATCCCGTTTTCATCATATCCAGTGCCAAGACAGGCGATGGACATCCGGCTGGCGCAAGTGCTGCCGAGTGATATAGACGATGCTGACCAGCAGCCGGGCCGGCTCGACGTCCCGGCCATGAGACGTCAGCGGAATCAGCCATGTCAGCGCCTGCAAAATCCCTCGAAGCCCCTGCTGCGGCGCCCGACCGGCTCGACAAGGCGCTGGCGCTCGCCTTTCCCGAGGTGAGCCGGGCCCGATTCCAGGCCTTGATCGCGGAAGGCGCTGTCAGGGTCGAGGGAGTGCCCGTGACGGAACCCCGTCACAAGGTGAAACCGGGGAACGTGCTCAGCGTTGTGCTCCCTGAACCCAGCGCCGCGGCCCCGCAGCCCGAATCCATCGCGCTCTCCATCGTCCATGAGGACAAGGACCTGATCGTGATCGACAAGCCTGCCGCACTCGTTGTGCATCCCGGTGCGGGAAACGAGACCGGCACGCTGGTCAATGCGCTGATTGCCCATTGTGGCGAGAGCCTGTCCGGCATCGGCGGGGTCAGGCGGCCGGGCATCGTGCACCGCCTCGACAAGGATACCAGCGGGCTCCTCGTGGTGGCCAAGAATGACCGCGCGCATCACGGGCTGTCGGAGCAATTCGCGGCGCATGGCCGGGACGGACGGCTGCAGCGGAGCTACCTCGCGATCGTGTGGGGTCTCCCTGAGCGGCGCATCGGCACCATCTCAGCCGCCATCGGCCGCAGCACCGCCAACCGGCAGAAGATGGCCGTGTCGCGCAGTACCACCGCGCGGGAGGCCGTCACCCATTACGAGGTGCTGGAGCAATTGGGTAAGCCCCCGCTCGCCAGCCTGGTGCGCTGCGAGCTGGAGACCGGGCGCACACACCAGATCAGGGTGCACATGGCCCATATCGGCCACCCCTTGCTGGGCGACAGCGTCTATGGCGCGGGGTTCCGCAGCTCCGCCGTGAAACTGTCCGAAGCCGCCAAGGCAGCACTCAAGTCATTGAACCGGCAGGCTCTTCATGCCACAACTCTGGGCTTCGAGCACCCGGTGACGGGCAAATCCATGCACTTCGACAGCCCGGCGCCAGAAGATTTCGGCAACCTACTTGCCGCACTGCGCTTGAACGTCACGTAACAGTGACTATCTGTAACCGGTCCGGTGTCTTATTTTCTGCGTAATTCAAGCGTAATAAGGGCGCCAGACAGGAAAGGCTAGGACCGAAATGGCAAAGACCACTTCCCTCCCCGCGATCGCCTCGGGCGAAGCGGGGCTGCAGCGCTACCTGCAGGACATCCGCCAGTTTCCCATGCTGCAGCCGGACGAGGAATACATGCTCGCCAAGCGCTGGAAGGAGCATGCGGACGCCAAGGCGGCACAGAAGCTCATCACCAGCCATCTCCGCCTCGTGGCGAAGATCGCCATGGGCTACCGCGGCTATGGCCTGCCGATCGGCGAAGTCATTTCCGAGGGCAACGTCGGCCTCATGCAGGCTGTGAAGAAGTTCGAACCCGATAAGGGATTCCGCCTCGCCACATATGCCATGTGGTGGATCAAGGCCTCGATTCAAGAGTTTGTTTTGCGCTCATGGTCTCTCGTCAAGATGGGCACCACCGCGAACCAGAAGAAGCTGTTCTTCAACCTGCGCAAGGTGAAGAGCCAGATCGAGGCGCTGGAAGAAGGCGACCTCCGCCCCGATCAGGTGCAGCTCATCGCCAAGAAGCTGGGCGTGACCGAGGAAGACGTGATTTCCATGAACCGCCGCCTCGGGGGCGACACCTCGCTCAACGCCCATCTGCGGGATGACAGCGAGGGCGAGTGGCAGGATTGGCTGGTCGACGAGTCGGACAACCAGGAAGAAATGCTGGTGCAGTCGGAGGAAGCCTCCGTGCGCCACGGCCTGCTGCGTGATGCGATGGACAAGCTCACCGACCGTGAGCGCCGCGTCTTCGAGGCACGCCGCCTGGCTGACGACCCGGTAACACTCGAGGATCTGAGCCAGGAATTCGGCGTCTCGCGTGAGCGCATCCGCCAGATCGAGGTCCGCGCCTTCGACAAGGTGCAGAAGGCGGTGAAGAACGCCTCGCAGCGCCTGTTGGCGCCCAAGACGCTGGCCGCGCCGGGCGCCTGACGCCACCCATTCATGATCATCGCCGCCGGAGCCCGCTCCGGCGGCGTTTTTTACTGGAAGATGCCCTTCTTGCGCGGCGCGCCGAAAAAGATCTGCACCGCCCAGATGTTGTTGCCCCGAGCGATGACGCCCGTGGAGACGAAGCGGAAGCTGCGGTTCACCATCACCTTGCGGTGGGTGCGGCTCTTCACCCATTGCTGGAACAAGGCGCGCGCCTTGGCCTCGTCCACCGGCGTGTCCTGCGTGTCGCGTGCCGCATTCTCGCCGATCGAGGGATATTTGGTGACATCGCCCACCAGCGCCTGCATGCGGCCCTGGAAGCTCTGCCCCGTCGATGCGTTGTGGCCCATGAAGCCGTTCAGCATCATGTCGGCGGCATGGGCGCGCGCCGCGGCCTGGAATGTATCGTCGGGGGTGATCGGTTCCTTGCCCTGCTCCACCCGGTAGGCGCTGGCAAGCGAGACAAGCACCGCCTCCAGGTCAGGGCGGAAACTGGAGCCATCGGGCGGGCTGGCGTTGAGGCCCTCCACGAAATCGCGGTAACCACCCGCAACGGCGGGGCGAAGCCCCACCAGCAGGCCGAGACCCACAAGGCACAGGCTGCGCCGCATCGGATCATGAGACATCAGATTCGCACTCCATTAACCCTCAAAATTTATTCAAGGTTGCAGAGACTTCAAGAGATACACGCCTTAACTGTTGCTGTCCCTTCCTGGCGTAGCTTCGAAAAACTCGAATGGCCGGAGGCGGGGGACATTGCCGACAGACCCGAATGAGCAGACGATCAAGACGCTTTCTGGGCGCTGGGGCGCATCCCTGGCGATGCTCTATGCCGCCGCAGCCGTGCTCCTGTGCGTGAAGGCAGCGCTGATCGGCTCAGGTGCCCTGCTGAATGCCAGCCTCGCGGTGCTGCTCGCCTGCACGGCACTCTGCATCGGCTTCTTGATCGGCGGCAGGCAGGCAGAGATTGCCGACAGCATGAACAGTGATGGCTTTCTGCGGCAAGCAGCATTGCTGTCCGCCATTGACCGTCACCTCGCAGCGAATGACCCGCAAGGCCAGGCCGGTGCACTCATTCATCTGGAACTTTCAGGCACCGCGACGATCGCTGCAACCCACGGCCTCAAGGCGGAAGACAAGCTGATCAGCGAGGCCATGGCGCGTCTTATGGCGCTCCTGCCCGCCGCCGCAAAGGGGGCGCGGGCCGGACGCTCATCCTTCCTGGTCTTCCTGCCGGGCGAGGCGGATCCCTTTCAGGTGGCAGGCCTCGCACGCTCCCTCACAGGCAATCTGGCAGCGGGACTAACCTTCGATGGTGCGGGGCTCGCAACCGCCTGCCACGCCGGCATCGCGCTCTGCCCCAAGGATGGATCAACGCCCGAGGCATTGATGCACAGCGCCGAACTGGCGCTCGCCGCCGCAACTGAGCAGGAGGAGCCGGGCTATGGCTTCTACGATCCGCAACTGGCCGCCGCCTCATTGCGGCAGCGGGATGTCCAGCGCGCGGTCGCCACTGCCCTTGCATCGGATTCCTTCCGGCTGGTCTATCAACCGCTCCACAACATGCGGACGGGCGAACTCGTAGGCTTCGAGGCGCTGATGCGCCTGGAGGACAGCGCACTGGGCAACGTACCGCCATCGGAATTCATTCCTGCGGCGGAGGAAACCGGACTTATCACCGCAATCGGCGACTGGGCCTTGCAGGAGGCCTGCCGTGCAGCGGCCCATTGGCCGCCACATCTCGTCGTCGCCGTCAACCTCTCGCCCGCGCAGCTGCGCGCTGGCACCATCGTGCAGGCCGTCCGCCGGGCGCTCGAGGCACATGGAATGCCTGCCTACCGCCTCGAGGTCGAAATCACCGAGGGCACGCTGATCGAGGACAGCGAAACCGTACTGAACCAACTCCGAATCTTGCGCGACATGGGAGTGGGTGTGGCGCTGGACGACTTCGGCACCGGCTATTCGAGCCTCGGCTATTTGTGGAAGTTCCCTTTCTCGAAACTCAAGATCGACCGCAGCTTCGTGGCCGCACTTGACCAGTCCTCCTCCGCCAAGGGCATTCTGCGCTCCGTGGTGAAGCTCGGCCATGGCCTCGGCATGACGGTGACAGCCGAAGGAATCGAAAACCGGCGCCAGCTCCTGAGCCTGCGCAACATGGGCTGCGACATGGCACAGGGTTTTCTGCTCGGCAGGCCCGCCGAGACAACGGATCTGGCAGCCATCATCATGCGGAACTTCGCATTCGAACTTGCCCGCGCTGGCCGCGAAAGCCTCGCCGCCGGAGTCCCGCGCACCAGCTGATTTCAGCCTTTCCTTCCGCACCGGCGCGGTCTAGTTTCCGCGGCGCAATCAACCCACAGATGGGACGTCATGCGAAAGCTCTCACCCCTTAAGGCCGTGTCCCACGCGTTGAACTCGGTCTGGAGCTACCGGGCCATGGCGCTGCGCATTGGCCTTCTGTGGGTGCCCATCATGCTGGCCGTGGGTGTCCTTGAATACGTGACCGCAGTGCCCGATGCGGAAACGCAGATCCTCAGGCCGCCGCCACTTGTGCAGCTTGTTTCAGGTATCCTCTCCATCATCGCCGTCTGTTCCATGGCGGTGAGCTGGCACCGCTTCATCCTCCGGGACGAAACGCCCGCCGGGCTCAGGGTCGATGGCCATGTCTTCCGCTATGCCGGCACTACGGTCCTCATCATGCTCGGCATGCTGCTGCCCGCCCTGCTCTTCCTCGTTTTCGCGATGGCAGCGCCCCCCATGGCCGCGATCGTCGGCCTGCCTGCCATCATCATGGCGGGTGGTCTCGTCACCCGCATCTCGATCAAGCTGCCAGCGGTGGCGCTGGGCAACACCACCTTCAGCTTCAAGGACGCTTGGACCGCGAGCGATGGCAATTTCTGGCCCTGCGTGGGCGTATTCCTGCTCAACGCCGCGATCCTGCTTGCCATTCTCCTGGTGCTGACGGTCGCTGCGGGGTTTCTGGAGCAGATCAGCCAGAGCCTTGCGCTGGCCTTCCATTTGGTGATCGTCGTGGTCTCGCAACTCTTCTATGCCATCTTCAACGCCTCGATCTTCACCTCGCTCTATGGCTTCTTCGTCGAGCGCCGCGATTTCTGACAGGGCTGCTGTCTGATCAAAGTCAATGGCCGTCCCCCGCCGCTGGCGCATGCTGCGTCATTCGCAACGCCATGCCTTAGGGGATTCGATGCCAGAGACCGCAAACGCAACGCCGCCACAACCCGAAGCACAACCGGTCGAGGTTACGGTACCGGACGCCCCAGTCCAGCAGCTGGAGCCTCCGCCTGCGCGGCTCACGCCCGCCCGCGCCCGGCACAATCCCGAGGCCATCCGGCACGCTTTTGAGAGCGGAGAATTCCCCTACAACACGAGGTTTGGCGCCAAGATCTATGAAGAGCAGATGGCCGAATTGCAGATCGAGCTCCTGAAGCTGCAGAACTGGGAGAAGGACACGGGCGAGCGCATCATCGTCCTGTTCGAGGGCCGCGATGCCGCGGGCAAGGGCGGCACCAACAAGCGCTTCATGGAGCACCTCAACCCGCGCGGCGCGCGCGTCGTCGCACTTGAAAAGCCCAGTGAGCGCGAGCGCACGCAATGGTACTTCCGGCGTTACATCGAGAACCTTCCGGCGGGCGGCGAGATCGTGTTCTTCGACCGCTCATGATACAATCGCACCGGCGTCGAGCGGGTGATGGGCTTCTGCTCGCCCAACGACTATCTGGAATTCATGCGTCAATGCCCAGACCTGGAGCGCATGCTGGTGCGCTCAGGCATCAAGTTGTTCAAGTTCTGGTTCTCAGTGACGCGGGAGGAGCAGCTCCGCCGCTTCCAGTCACGCGAGAATGATCCGCTGAAGCAATGGAAGCTCCCGCCCATCGACAAGGCCTCGCTCGACAAGTGGGACGACTACACCGAGGCGAAGGAAGCAATGTTCTTCTATACCGGCACGGCGGATGCACCGTGGACCATCATCAAGTCAGACGACAAGAAGCGCGCGCGGCTGAACTGCATGCAGTACGTCCTGTCATCCGTTCCCTACCCCAACAAGAACTGGAAACTGGTGACAGGCCCCGATCCGCTGATCGTGGGGACGAGCGCCCATGTCATCGGACGGGATGATCACATCCTCGGCAAGACGCTGCGGCCCGGGAACGGAAAGCGACAAGCGGCCCCTCTCCCGCTGAAGAAGCGGGAGAAGACGGCAACTCAATCCTCGAACGGATCCTTCATCAGGATCGTGTCGTCCCGCTCAGGGCTGGTGGAGAGCAGCGCCACCGGGCATTCGATCAGCTCTTCGAGGTACTTCACGTATTTGATGGCCTGGGCCGGAAGCTGTGCCCAGCTCCGCGCTCCCGCCGTGGTGCCCTTCCAGCCTTCGAAGCTTTCGTAGATCGGGACCACGCGCTTCTGGGCTTCCTCAGCCGCCGGAAAGCGGTCGACGCGCTTGCCGTCCAGCTCATAGCCGACGCCGACCTTGATCTCCTCGAGCCCGTCCAGCACGTCGAGCTTGGTGAGCGCGATGCCGTGAATGCCGGAGGTCTTGATGGCCTGGCGCACCAGCACCGAATCGAACCAGCCGCAGCGCCGCTTGCGGCCCGTCACCGTGCCGAACTCGCGCCCACGCTGGCCGATGTATTCGCCGATGTCATTCTCCTGCTCGGTCGGGAAGGGACCAGAGCCGACGCGCGTGGTATAGGCCTTTGCGATGCCCAGCACATAGCCAATCGAGGATGGCCCGAGGCCGGAGCCCGCCGCCGCCTGCCCCGCCACCGGGTTGGAGGATGTCACATAGGGGTAAGTGCCGTGGTCAATGTCGAGCAGGATGCCCTGCGCGCCCTCGAACAGAATGCGCTTTCCTTCCCGCTTCATGTCGTCGAGCAGCGCCCAGACGGCATCGGAGAAGGGCAGCACGCGCGGCGCGATCTGGGCGAGCTGCGCGATGAGGTCCTGCGCCTTCACCTCGGCCTCGCCCATGCCGCGGCGGAGCGCGTTGTGGTGGGCAAGAAGCCGCTCCACCTTGGGGCCAATGGTCGAAAGATCAGCAAGGTCATTCACGCGGATGGCGCGGCGCCCCACTTTGTCTTCATAGGCAGGGCCGATGCCGCGGCCGGTGGTGCCGATCTTGCCAGCACCTGCCGCAGCCTCGCGCAACTGGTCGAGGTCGCGGTGCAGGGGAAGGATGAGAGTGGCGTTTCCGGCAATGCGGAGATTGGTGCGCGAGATGTCCACGCCCTGCGAGGACAGCTTGTCGATCTCGGCGGCCAAGGCCCACGGGTCAATCACCACGCCATTGCCGATCACCGAGAGCTTGCCCGGCCGGACGATGCCGGAGGGCAGCAGCGAGAGCTTGTAGGTTACGCCGTCGATGACCAGCGTATGGCCGGCATTGTGCCCGCCCTGGAAGCGCACCACCACATCGGCCCGCTCGGACAGCCAGTCCACCAGCTTGCCCTTGCCCTCGTCGCCCCATTGGGCGCCGACAACCGCCACATTCGCCATTCCAGGCTCCTTTCAGACACAGGAACGGCCCCGGAGCGGAAAGCCGCCGGAGCCGTTACGGTAGCTTACACGATCGGAGGCGGAAGGCAAACCGGGATCTCCCAGGGGCCGAAACCGGGTTGACCTCCGGGGTGGAGGGTGCAACCCTCGGCGCAATCCCCACACAGTCCGGAGCCATTGCCGATGAAGTTCTCTGCCACCCTCTTCACCCTCGGACTGCTGTGCAGCGTTTCGCCCGCCTTCGCCGATGCGACACCCGAAGAGGCCCAGCGCCTGACCCAGCTGTTCCAGTCCTATCTGAGCGCGGAGCCCGGCGTGGTGACGGTCACGCCCAATGGCGCATCCTATGCCGCCAAGTTCGACGTCATGCCGCTCATCGCGAAGCTCGACGTGCCGGGCTTCTCCGCCAGCGTGACACCCATCGAATACACGATCACGCCCCAGGCAGCGGGCAAGTGGAAGGTGGACCAGGACCAGCCGCTGTCGGTGGCTGCGAGGGTTGAGGGGCAGTTCGACTTCAAGGCCCAGGTAGGCGCCGTCAGCGGCACGGGGGTGTTCGACGAGGCGCTGGGCACCTACGCCTCGACGTCGACCGAATACCGCCAGATCGCCATCGAGCAGGTGGTAACGGAGCCGGGCCAAGCCGCGCGGACCAGCTACACGCTGGCCTCTCTGAAGCTCGTTTCGGCGAATACTGGCTCGGGTGCTGCGGTCGATGGCGGGCAGACGCAGAGCTACGCGGGCTTCCGCCAGATGGTGAGCATTCCTGCGGCGGCCGATGGCTCCGCCCCCGCGATGGACTTCTCCTTCAGCTCGCCCGAGGGGGTACAGGCCGTGTCCTACACCGGCGTCAGGGTGCAGGCGCTGAATGAGCTCATGGCCTGGGCCGTGGCCCATGGCACGAAGGACAAGATGATCAGCGGTCAGGCGGAGCTCAAGGACAAGCTGCGCGCCGCGCTTCCGCTGTGGGGCCGCATCTCTGGCGATGCCACGATGAAGCAGGTGAGCGTCAACAGCATCGCGGGGACCTTTGGCCTTGCTGAACTGGGCGTCAGCGCGGAGATGAGCGGCATCACCGAAGAGGGCCGCCTGCGCGAGAAGTTCACCTTCACCGGCCTCAGCGTGCCGCCGGAACTGGTCCCCCAATGGGCCGCCGGCGTGGTGCCGAAGAACTTCAGCATCGACTTCAATGTGACGGACTTCAATCTCGCCGCACCCGCAGCACTGATCGTCGACAAGCTCGATCTCGCGAAGGAGCCGCCCCTGCCCAAAGGCTTCGAGAACGAACTGGTGGCCGCGCTGATGCCCAAGGGCAGCGTCACCATCGGGCTTGGTCCGAGCGAGATTCTCTCAGCACTCTACCGCTTCACCGCCGAAGGCAGCATGATGGCGGGCCCCGTTGCCATGCCGCAGGGCAAGGCGCTGCTCACGCTCAAGGGCCTTGATGAGACGGTGACCGCGCTGCAGGCCGCACCTGCGGAACTGGGCCTCGCGCAGATGATGCCGCTCGTGCTGATCGCCAAGGGCCTCGCCAGGCAGGAAGCCGATGGCGTGCTCGCCTGGACGGTTGAGAGCACGCCTGAAGGGAGCATCACCATCAATGGCACCGACATCTCGAAGATGACGGGCAGCCCCTGATCAGACCGCCAGTGACTTGGCGTGCTTGACCTGCGGCAGCTTTGAGAGCGCATCCAGCACCTTCTGCGGCGGCTCCTCGTCCACGGAGACGAGGCAGATCGCCTCGCCCCCTTGTGCCTTGCGGCCCAGGTTGAAGGTGGCGATGTTGACGCCCGCATTGCCGAGCAGCATGCCAAGCGCCCCGATGAAGCCGGGCTTGTCCTCATTCGTGATGTAGAGCATGTGCGGGCCGAACTCGGCCTCCATGTCGATGCCCTTGATCTGGATGATGCGCACCTTGCCGTCCGAGAACACCGTGCCCGCAACCGACCGCTCCATCGCGGCCGTCTTCACCGTGAGGCGCATGTAGGTTTCATAGGCCCCGCGCTGCGTCTGCTTCACCTCGTCCACCTTGATGCCGCGTTCGCGCGCGACGACGGGGGCAGACACCATGTTCACCATGCCGAGCATCGGCTTCAGGACGCCAGCCAATGCGGCCGACGTCAGCGCGCGGGTGTTCATCTCGCCCACCTCGCCCGCATATTCGATGACGATGCCGGTGACAGCCTCCTCGGTGAGCTGGCCCGCGAAAGAACCGAGCTTTTCAGCCACCGCGATGAAGGGCCTCAGGCGCGGCGCCTCATCCGCCGAGATCGAGGGCATGTTGAGCGCATTCGAGACAGCACCCGACATCAGGTAATCCGCCATCTGCTCGGCGACCTGCAGGGCAACATTTTCCTGGGCCTCACCCGTCGAGGCGCCAAGATGCGGCGTGCAGACGACATTCTCCATGCCGAACAGCTTGTGGCTGGTGGCAGGCTCCACCTCAAACACGTCGAGTGCGGCACCCGCCACATGTCCGGACTTCAGCGCATCGTAAAGCGCGTCCTCAACGACAAGTCCGCCACGCGCGCAGTTGATGATGCGCACCCCCTTCTTGCACTTCGCCAGTGCCGCCGCGTCGATGATGCCACGCGTCTTCTCGGTCAGCGGCGTGTGCAGCGTGATGAAGTCGGCGCGGCGGAAGATATCGTCCAGTTCCACCTTCTCGACGCCGATCTCGATCGCATGTTCGGGGCTGAGGAAGGGATCATAGGCGATCGCCTTCATTTTAAGTCCCAGCGCGCGATCCGCCACGATCGATCCGATGTTGCCGCAACCGATGACGCCCAGCGTCTTGTTGAACAGCTCCACACCCATGAAGCGGTTCTTCTCCCACTTGCCGGCCTGCGTCGAGGCATTGGCCTCGGGGATCTGACGGGCCAGCGCCATCATCATGGAAATCGCATGTTCGGCGGTGGTGATAGCGTTGCCGAAGGGCGTGTTCATGACGACGATGCCGCGCTCTGTCGCAGCCGGGATATCGACATTGTCGACGCCGATACCGGCACGGCCGATCACCTTCAGCTTCGTCGCGGCGGCGATGATCTTCGGCGTCACCTTGCTGGCGGAGCGGATGGCGAGGCCGTCATAGTTGGGGATGGCGGCGAGCAGCGCTTCCTTGTCCTTGCCGAGGTCGGGGAGGTAATCTACCTCCACGCCACGGTCGCGGAAGATCTGCACGGCGGTTTCGGACAGCTTGTCGGAGACGAGAACGCGGGGAGCCATTGAAGACACTCCTGTATGTGAGATGGGCAATTGTGAATGTTCAGGCGGTCGCCTGGGCATAGGCCCAGTCGAGCCACGGCATCAGCGCTTCGAGATCGGATGTCTCGACGGTCGCACCGCACCAGACGCGAAGCCCCGGCGGCGCATCGCGGTAGGAGCCGATGTCGAAGGCGGCCTTCTCTGCCTCGAGCAGCTTCACCATCTTCTTCGGCACGCTCTCATCCGCCGCGAGCGTCAGGCACACGGAGGTGTTGGAGCGTGTCTCCGGGAGCTTGGCAAGATTTGCCGCAAAGTCACGCGACTCGATCCACCTCTGCACCACCGCTGCATTGGCGTCCGCCCGCGCCAGGAGGCCCTTGAGGCCGCCCAGCTTCTCAGCCCATTCCAGCGCCACGATGTAATCCTCGACGCACAGCATGGAAGGCGTATTGATCGTCTCGCCTTCGAAGATCCCGGCAATCAACTTGCCGCCGCTGGTGAGGCGGAAGATCTTGGGCATGGGCCACGGGGGCGTATAGCTTTCAAGCCGCTCCACCGCGCGGGGCCCAAGGATCAGCACACCATGCGCCCCCTCGCCGCCCAGCACCTTCTGCCAGGAGAAGGTGACAACATCGAGCTTGGCGAAGTCCATGGCTTGCGCGAAGGCCGCCGAAGTCGCATCGCAGATCGTCAGGCCCTTGCGGTCCGCCGGGATCCAGTTGGCATCGGGCACGCGCACGCCAGACGTCGTGCCGTTCCAGGTGAAGACCACGTCATGGTCGAAATTGACGGATGCGAGATCGGGAAGCTCGCCATAGGGCGCGGTCAGCTTGCGCGCATCCTTGAGCTTCAACTGCTTCATGACATCGGAGACCCACCCGTCCCCGAAGCTTTCCCAGGACAGCATGTCAACGGGGCGTACGCCCAGCAGCGACCACATGGCCATTTCCACAGCCCCCGTATCGGAGGCCGGAACAATGCCGATCATATGCGTATCAGGTACCTCGAGCACCTCGCGCGTCAGCGTAATGGCGCGCTTCAGGCGTGCCTTGCCGAGGCTCGAACGATGCGAGCGGCCCAGTGATTC
Organism: Hyphomicrobiales bacterium; assembly: GCA_040379425.1. Lineage (GTDB taxonomy): Bacteria > Pseudomonadota > Alphaproteobacteria > Rhizobiales > Aestuariivirgaceae > Aestuariivirga. The sequence continues at coordinate 20,052 of JBEILC010000010.1, read as the reverse complement.
GGTGTTGAGGAGAGTGGTGGACCAGCCCGGGATCTTGGCGCAGGGGCCGGAAGAGAAGTGCGCGCATGCCGGACGCGCTGCCGGTTTCATCATCATCTTGTGCTCCATCCTTACAGATGGACCGGCCCTCGGTGGGGAGGGCTAGCCCGTAGCCCGTATTGCGCATTCCGGCAGTTTGCGCAAGTGCACAGATGAAAACGGCTCCGTAGTTGCCTCCGGGGCCTATGATTACGAACTCTCGTCTGCGCGTCAGAAGCTGAAGCGCAGGCCCGCGAGCGCCTCATGGTCATAGACGTCTTCCGACAGGATTTGCCGGTAGCGGTAACCGATGTCAGCGCTCAGATTGCCGGTGAGGTTCACTTCCACACCCGCCATCAGGCTGGCGGCAACGCCATCTTCGTCATTGCGATCGGACTCCGACCAGCCATAGCCGAGACCTGCACCCAGATAGGGCGTCACGATCATTTGGGCCGGGATGTCGAAATAGAGGTTGCCGAGGACGGTGGTGAACGAATTGCCGTCACCGCCAATGGCGGCCCAGTCGGCACGAATATCCGTACGCAGATTATCATTGAAATGGTAACCCACGCCGCCGCCGAGCGCCATGACGCTCTTGTTGTCGGAATCGGTGCTGAGCCAGGACCAGCCTGCATCGCCGCGGATGTAGAAGGCGGACGAACTGATGGGCGCATCGGCCATGTAGTCCGCCGCAAGAGCCGGGGCGGCGGTGCCGGCCATGAGGCCGATCCCCAGCAGTGCCTTGGTGATATTCTTCATGATGTTTACTCCTTGCAAACCAAACACGATCGATGGAGAGACGCTAGTAACGCTCCGTGGTCGAACACGGGCTTGATTGGGGCGGAAACAAGTCCGGCGTCCAATGTAGCACCAAAGCCACAGCATTCTGTGCCATTCCGGCATAGTCCGTTGACCGCCCGGCCACCATGCCGCAATCCCCCGTCATGCGTCCGCTACTTGAGTGCGGAGACCTGCCGCATGAGACTTTCCGTTGCTGCCGCGGTGATGATCGGCTTCTGCGGAACGGCCTTTGCCGGGTGCCCGGTCGCGGACATCGAGAAGGCGCTCAACCTCCCGATCGACGGCCTCAGCATGAGCGAGCAGGACGTCGAGGATATTCAGTCTACGGCGGGTGGGCCCAACGGCACCCTCAAGCGCACCACGGAATACTTCTATTTCGCGGCGGCAAGCTGCATGTGCCGCCGGAGCAGTTCGCTACCGTTGATGTCAAAGAATATGCCAAGGCCGGCGAAGAGGCGCGGGGCCTTATGCTGGGCAGCAAGGAAATCGCGGAAGCAACCAAGGGGCTGAAGCGCTAGCCCAGCCCTCAGGCTGCGGCCTTCGCGATCGCGCCGCAGAGCTCATCCACGATGGCCTTCACCAGGCTTTCGTCATCACCTTCCGCCATGACGCGGATGACGGGTTCGGTGCCCGAAGGGCGGATGACGAGGCGGCCGGAATTGCCGAGCCGGGCTTCCGCCTCGGCGATGGACTGGCGCACATGCGGGTCCTGCAGGGGTGTTCCGGCCTTGAATTTCACGTTCTTCAGAAGCTGCGGCAGCGGCGTGAACAGCGAGCACACCTCGCTCACCGGCCTGTCCTGGCGCTTCACCTCCGCCAGCACCTGCAGTGCTGCGAGCAGGCCATCGCCCGTGGTCGAGAAATCCGAGAGCACGATGTGGCCCGACTGTTCGCCACCCACATTGAAGCCATTCGCCCGCATGTGCTCCACCACATAGCGGTCACCCACCTTGGTGCGCGCGAGGCTGAGCTTCTGTTCGCCCAGGAAGCGCTCGAGCCCGAGGTTCGACATGATCGTGGCCACCAATCCGCCGCCACGCAATTCACCGCGGTTGGCCCACGACATGGCGATCAGCGCCATGAGCTGGTCGCCATCGACCACCCTGCCCCGGTCATCGGCGATGATCACCCGGTCCGCATCGCCATCGAGCGCGATGCCGATGTCGGCGCGCAATTCCTTGACCTTGGCGCACATCGCCTGCGGATGGGTGGAGCCGCATTCATCGTTGATGTTGATGCCGTCCGGCTTGTTGCCGATCTCGATCACTTCGGCGCCGAGTTCCCACAGCGCGGTCGGCGCCACCTTGTAGGCAGCGCCGTTCGCGGTGTCGATCACCACGCGCAGGCCGTCCAGCGTCATGTCCTTCGGGAATGTGCGCTTGGCGAATTCGATGTAGCGCGCCTGCGCGTCCTCGATGCGCTTGGCCCGGCCGATCTTGTCGGGGGCCGCCACCTTGGTGAGCGAGGGATCATCCAGCATCGCCTCGATCTCAAGCTCCTGCTCGTCCGAGAGCTTGAAACCGTCAGGCCCGAAGATCTTGATGCCATTGTCCGCATACGGATTATGCGAAGCGGAGATCATGATGCCGAGATCGGCGCGCATCGAACGCGTGAGCATGGAAACGGCGGGCGTCGGCACCGGGCCGAAGAGGAAGACGTCCATGCCGGCCGCCAGAAGGCCCGACGTCAGGGCGTTCTCGATCATGTAGCCTGAAAGCCGCGTGTCCTTGCCGATCACCACGCGGTGGCGGTGATTGCCGCGGCGGTAAAGATTGCCCGCGGCGAGGCCGATCTTCAGCACCATGTCCGCGGTCATGGCGCCACTGTTCGCGCGGCCCCTTACGCCATCGGTTCCGAAATATTTTCTCGCCATTTGAACTCCCCCGTTCAGAGCCCGCTCGAGTCGGGCTCCACCGATGCCTGTGCCACGGCGAGTGCTGCCACGGTTGCCTTCACATCATGCACTCGAAGAATATGCGCGCCGTTAAGGGCTGACCATATGGCACCGCCAAGAGATCCATGCACGCGCTCGCCCGCGACTTTTTCGCCAGTCAGCGCTCCGATGAAACCCTTGCGTGAAAGCCCCATCAGAAGCGGCACACCGAGCCCGTGGAACAGGCTGAACTGGCGAAGCAGGTCAAGGTTGTGGCGGAAGCTCTTGCCGAAGCCGATGCCAGGATCGGCGATAAGCCGTTCGCGCGCGATGCCGGCCGTGACACAGACATTGATGCGCGCCTCAAGCCAGTCGTAAACATCAAGCGCCACGTCGCCATAATGCGGGTTCAACTGCATCGTCTTGGGGTCACCCTGCGCATGCATCAGCACGACCGGGCAGGAGTCTTCCGCCACCGCCGCCATGGCATGAGGATCATAGGTCAGCGCGGAGACGTCGTTCACCATCACGGCGCCGGCCTTGAGTGCCGCGCGCATCACCCGGGCCTTGCGCGTATCGACGGACACTCTGTGCCCCTTCGCCGCAAGCGCTTCAATCACCGGGATGACGCGGCGAAGTTCCTCCGCCTCCGGCACGCCTTCCGAACCCGGCCTTGTGGACTCGCCACCCACGTCCAGGATGTCGGCCCCTTCCCTGGCCAGCGTCTCGCCATGCGCGATGGCACGCTCCGCGTCGGCATTGAGGCCGCCATCGGAGAAGCTGTCGGGCGTCACGTTCACGATGCCCATCACCAGGGGCCGCGTGCTGTCAAGAAAGGCTGGAAGCGCCGTCTGCCGCGGAAGCACGCCGGAGATGAAGCGGCGGCTCACAGTGCCGCCCTCCCGCGTGATCTCTTCCGCCATGGTATGGGCGATCGTGGAAAGGCCGCCGAGCGATGCTCCGCGGCCTTCCTTTATGAGCTGCCTGGCATCGGGCCCGTAGACGAGCCCGGCGGGCCGGATATAGCTCTTCTTCATCAGGCCTGCGGCTGGGGTTCCATGCCGCCAGCGCCACCCGTCTTGGGCTGTCCCGTGGAGGGCACGGAGGAGGCCTTGGCAGACTTGCGGCCGGAGTCCCCATCGTCGCGCTTGGGCGGCGTGCCGTTCAGAAGATTCTTGATTTCCTCGCCAGACAGCGTCTCGTATTCGAGCAGCCCCTGGGCCAGTGCGACCAGATCATGGTTCTTCTCGGTCAGGATGCGCCGCGCCTCCGAAAGCCCTTCGGACACGAGGCGCTTCACCTCCTGGTCAATCTTCTGCGACGTCTCTTCCGAGATGTTCTGCGTGCGCGAGACCGAGTGGCCGAGGAACACCTCTTCCTGGTTTTCGCCATAGGCGACCGTGCCGAGCTCATCCGAATAGCCCCAGCGGGTAACCATGGCGCGCGCGAGGCGCGTGGCCTGCTCGATGTCGGACTGGGCGCCCGACGTCACATTCTCCTTGCCGAATGTGAGTTCCTCCGCGATGCGCCCGCCCATCATGATGGCGAGGCGTGAGGTCATCTGCGTGTAGCTCATCGACAGCCGGTCGCCCTCGGGCAGCTGCATCACCATGCCGAGCGCGCGGCCGCGCGGAATGATGGTGGCCTTGTGGACGGGGTCTGCCTTGGGCACGTTCATCGCCACCAGCGCATGGCCTGCCTCGTGATAGGCGGTCAGGCGCTTCTCGTCCTCGGACATGGCCATGGAGCGGCGCTCCGCACCCATCATCACCTTGTCCTTGGCTTCCTCGAATTCGGAATGCGTGACGATGCGCTTGTTGCGGCGGGCCGCCAGCAAGGCGGCCTCGTTGCCAAGGTTGGCAAGGTCGGCGCCGGAGAAGCCGGGCGTGCCCCGCGCGATGGTCTTGGCATCCACATCAGGCGCCAGCGGCACATTGCGCATGTGCACCTTGAGGATCTTCTCGCGGCCCTGAACGTCCGGATTCGGCACCACGATCTGGCGGTCAAAGCGGCCCGGGCGCAGCAGCGCGGGGTCGAGCACGTCGGGGCGGTTGGTGGCGGCGATCAGGATCACGCCCTCATTCGCCTCGAAGCCGTCCATCTCAACGAGCAGCTGGTTCAGCGTCTGCTCGCGCTCGTCATTGCCGCCGCCGAGGCCAGCACCACGATGGCGGCCCACGGCGTCGATTTCGTCGATGAAGATGATGCAGGGCGCGTTCTTCTTCGCCTGCTCGAACATGTCACGCACGCGCGAGGCACCCACACCGACGAACATTTCGACGAAGTCGGAACCCGAGATGGTGAAGAAGGGCACATTCGCCTCGCCCGCGATGGCGCGCGCCAGCAGCGTCTTGCCGGTGCCCGGAGGACCAACGAGCAGCGCGCCCTTCGGAATCTTGCCGCCGAGCCGCTGGAACTTGTGCGGGTCCTTGAGGAAGTCGACGATCTCGACAAGATCGTCCTTGGCCTCTTCCACGCCCGCAACATCCTCGAAGGTCACGCGGCCGTGGCGCTCCGTCAGCAGCTTCGCCTTGGACTTACCGAAGCCCATGGCCTTGCCGGAGCCTGCCTGCATCTGGCGGATGAAGAACACCCACACGCCGATCAGCAGCAGCATGGGCAGCCAGTAGATCAGCGCATTGGTGAGAAGTGAATCGGACTGAGCCGCGCGGAAGGTGATCTGCACGTTCTTGTCGCGCAGTTCCTTGAGCTGGTCCTCGAAATACATGAGGGGGCCCGTGGTCTGCACCGTGGTGCCGTCGGACAGCTTGCCGGTGATATTGTCGCCCGCGATCACGATAGACTGAATGCTGCCGGAATTCGCCTTGTCGAGGAAGGCGGAATAGCTCATCTCTGAGCTCGACGTGCGGCCCACCTGTCCCTGGAAGAGACTGAACAGCGCGAACAGCAGCAGCGCGATGACGATCCAGACGGCGAAATTGCGGAATTGATTCACGTGATTCCTCGATGTGCGCCGTCCGGCGGGAATGACCGGCCCGGCTGTCCTGTCCCTACAATGCCCACTAAGATAGGATGGTCCCAAGCCTTTTCCAAGGATACTGGCGTGTAATTGTGACGCTCAGACAGGGGCCAGCCGCTGGAAGGTGATGCGGGGCTCCCCCTCCACGCCTTCCGCCTGTTCGACCAGGGGATAGGCTCGGCGCACGATGGCCGGAAGCTCCTCGCCCAGGGCCAGCGCCACGTCTCCCGCCACCCTCACCTTCGCCCCCGGGCTGGCCTCGATGCGAAAACGCCCGTCCCAGATGACCATGCCCGTTGCCGGGATGACCAGCGGCTCGGCAGCGATGCGGGCGGCCTCCCGGGTAACCCAGAAAGCCTGCTTCCGCCGCCCCAGAACCGCCCCGCCCAGCGTGCATCTGATGGGTCCTTCCGCGACCCAGCGGGCCGCGCGCCGCAGTTCCTCCGCCTCAGGCTTGGCCTCGCCGCCGCCATAATGGCCGATGATGCGCGCCAGGATATGTTGCCGCAACGGCTCCGGCAGGGCGAGGAAGGGTTCCCTGGGCGCATGGCAGATGCCCCAGTCCTGTTCCTTCAGCCAGCGCGCAAGCCATTGCCCGGCAAGTCGTTCCAGCAGGATGTTGGTTCTCGCACTCGCTTCCGCCAGCGCCGCGAGGCGCTCTGGCGTGACCCCGTGGGGGAGCAGCCCGCTCATCGCTTGGCGCACCCTGACGCGCTCGAAGCGCCGGTCCTCGTTGCTGGGATCCTCGATCCAGTCCTGATCGAGGGCCGCGAGATAATCCCGGAGCGCCTGCCGGCTGATGGAGAGCAAGGGCCGCACCAGCGCGACACCGTTCCACTCTCCCGCTTGCGCAATGCCGGCAAGGCTCCCGGGGCTCAGGCTCCGCTCGAGCCGCATGAGCACCGTTTCCGCCTGGTCGTCCAGCGTATGGCCCGTCACGAGCAGCCCGGCGCCATTGGCCTTGCACCAGTCCGTCATCAGGCTGTAACGCGCCTCGCGCGCCCGGGCCTGAAGCCCGGTTTCAGGCTTGTGCCCTTCCCAGGTGAGAATATGGTGCGAAAGCCCAAGGCGCTCGGCCCATTCACCTGCCGCCTTCGCCTCACCGGCGGCCTCAGGCCTGAGGCCATGATCAACGGTGAGGGCCGTGAGCTTCAGTTCAGGATGGTTGCGCACTGCCCAGGCCTTGGCCAGGTGCATCAATGCGGTCGAATCGGACCCGCCTGAAACTGCGAGCGCCGCATGGCGCTCCCGCGCGAGGGGAGAGAAATTCGGGCTGAGATCAGGAGGCGCAGCCGGCACGTTTAGATTCGGCCTGGGCCCGCCTGCGGGCGTCGACTGCCTTGGGATATTCCGCGCTGACAGCGGCATAGGCCGCACAGGCCTGTTCACCCTGGCCCAGCCGGTTGAGAGAAATGCCAAGCTTCAGCAGGCTGTCCGGCGCGCGGCGGCTCTTGGGATATTTCTTGTAGCCCTGCAGGAAGTTTGAGGCCGCACGCTTGAAGTCGCCCTGGGCATAGAAGGTCTCGCCCAGCCAATACTGGGCACTGCCAGCCAGGCTGTGATCGGGGTACTTCTGCAGGAAGTTGGAGAATCCTGCCTCGGCATCGCCGAACTGGCGGCGGAGCAGGCTTTCATTCGAGCGCTCATAAAGCGACTCGGGGCTCTCACCCGAGGCCTCCGGCGCCAGCGCGACGGTCTCGATCGTGCTGTCGTCCTGCTGCGGCTGCTGGATCACAACCTCATTGCCAGGCTCCTGCTGGGACGGCGGCACCAGCACCTTGCCCTGGAAGCCGCCATCACCGGGCTGGGCGGCGGCATTATCCATTGCACCCAGCACCCGGAGGTCGGGGGCGTCAGGCAAGACAGGCTGCGTCTGAGCCGCACCGGCAACGGTGCCGCCAAGCGGCCGCTGTTCGATCACTTCAATGTCGTTGTTGTCGGGAATGGGGGTGCCGGCGGAGGCGGCGGCAAGGCGCTTCTGCTGACTGGGCTCAGGCTGCCCCGCGACCGAGGCGGCGGGCGGCGTCATCGGCTGGACGGCGCCGCTCTGCTGCGGCACGGCGCCCGGAGCGGCCTGCGCGCGAAGCTGCTTCACCTCGAAAGAGAGTTCCTGCACCTGGCCGGTGAGTTGCCTGACCTGCTCCTCAAGCATCTGCATGCGCACCGCCATTTCGGATGCGCTCTGCGCCATGGCGGGAGAAAGCAGGCTGGCCACGATAAGGGCCGAGACGGCAACGGAGAACTTCACGCCTCTAAGCATGATCTGCACCAATACGGCCCCAAGGGCGCACGAATTGTTCTTGTCAGATGCCGGAAGTGAACTGGAATCACGGTGAAATTGAGGCTGAAACAGCCGGTTTCCCGGCTGTGCCCTTACGTGATGCTATTTCGCTCCGCCGGTGATGACGGTGACGGCGCGGCGGTTCTGAGACCAGCACTGCTCGGCATCGCAAAGTGCCGCCGGGCGCTCCTTGCCATAGGCGATGGAGGAGATGCGGTTGGCTGCAACGCCTTGCGAGATCAGGAACTCACGGGCCGCGGTGGCGCGGCGCGCCGACAGGGCGATGTTGTATTCGCGCGTGCCGCGCTCGTCGGCGTGGCCTTCGACCTGCACCGTAACCTTGCCATACTGGTTCAGCCACTGCGCCTGACGGCGAAGCGTTTCCTGCGCCTCGGGCGTCAGCGTCGACTTGTCTTCGAGGAAGAAGACGCGGTCGCCCACGTTCACGGTGAAATCCTGCTCGGAGCCCGGCACCGCCGAAGCTCCGGGGCCCGTCCCGGCATTGAGGTCGGGCGTATTCTTCTTCGAGCATGCGGCCAGCGCCAGGAAGCAGCCCAGTACCGCAACAAACTTGAAGCTCGCCAAACGAGAAATCATCTACCCACTCCTCAATACCCAAGGGCCCTTGCCGGCCGGCATGTCAACACGGATCAAATCCCGGCACAGGCACTTGCACATCGTGCAATCTGACGCAACAGGGTTAAGAATCCCTGACCGCATCCGGTAAAGTGCCTTCCCCCAGGGTTGTGGGAGAAGGCTCAAGCACTTCAAAGATATGTCAGGACGTCTTGGCCCCGCCGGTGATGACGGTGACTGCGCGGCGGTTCTGAGACCAGCACTGCTCGGCATCGCAGAGTGCGGCCGGGCGTTCCTTGCCGTAGGCGATCGAAGAAATGCGGCGGGCTTCAACCCCCTGCGCGATCAGGAATTCGCGGGCCGCCGTGGCACGGCGTGCGGACAGCGCGATGTTGTACTCGCGCGTACCGCGCTCGTCGGCATGGCCTTCGACCTGCACCATCACGGAAGGATACTGCTGCAGCCACTGCGCCTGGCGGCGGAGGGTTTCCTGCGCCTCGGGCGTCAGCGTCGACTGGTCTTCCACGAAGAAGACGCGATCACCCACATTCACGGTGAAGTCCTGCTCCGAGCCTGGCACCGCCGCCGCACCCGGTCCCGTGCCGGCGGCAAGGTCGGTATTCTTCTTCGAGCAGGCGCCCAGCGCCAGCACGCAGCAGAAGGCTGCTGCTATCTTGAAACTTGTGCGTCTGTTCATCTCAGTACTTCCCGTGTTGTCGTGGTCCTGAAACAACCCTTGCATCCCCTGCAGCGGCTGCTCCGTGGTTGAGGCCCCCCGGCCCCGTCATCAGTTGAGTTTCGGCGACCATGCCGGATCCGACCCGAAGCCCTCGATCGGCAGGCGCTGCTCGTTGTAGCCGGTGATGTCCACCGACCACAGCTGCGGCCCGCCTGTGGCGCCTTGGGTATCGCGGAAGAACATGATCACGCGGCTGTTCGGCGCCCAGGTCGGGCCCTCGTTATGGAAGCCCTCGGTCAGGATGCGCTCGCCGGACCCATCGGGCTTCATCACGCCGATGGCGAACTTGCCGCCGCCCTGCTTGGTGAAAGCGATGTGCTGCCCGTCAGGCGACCAGACGGGCGTCGAATAGCGCCCATCACCGAAGCTGATGCGGGCCTGGCCCGAACCGTCGGCATTCATCACGTAGATCTGCTGCGTGCCGCCCTGGTCCGATTCGAAGGCGATGCGGCCGCCATCGGGCGAATAGGAGGGTGCTGTGTTGATCGCGGGCACGTTGGTGAGCTGGCGCACGCTGCGCGAACGCAAGTCGAGCTCGAAGATATTGGAATTGCCGCCGTCCTGCAGGCTCATGATGACGCGCTGGCCATCGGGCGAGAAGCGCGGGGCGAAGCTCATGTTGGGGAACTCGCCCACGATCTCGCGCTGCTTGGTGTCGATGTTCATGAGATAGACCCTGGGCTCCGCATTGCCGAAGGACATGTAGGTGATCTCGTTGGTGGAGGGCGAGAAGCGCGGCGTCAGAACGAGGTCGGCGCCATCGGTCAGTGCACGGATGTTGAAGCCATCCTGGTCCATGATGGCGAGACGCTTGATGCGGCGGTCCTTGGGGCCCTCTTCCGCCACGAAGACGATCCGCGTATCGAAATAGCCATCGATGCCGGTCATCGCCTTGTAGATGATGTCGGTGATCATGTGGCCGATGCGGCGCGCATTCTTGGGGCTGGTGGTGAACTGCTGGGCCGCAAGCTGCTGCTGGGTGTTGACGTCCCACAGCCGGAACTCGACGCGCATCTTGCCGCCTTCGATGAAGGTCTGGCCCGTGACCAGCGCCTTCGAGTTGATCTGGCGCCAGCTGGCGAAGCTCGGCATCTGCTCGAAGCTCGTGATCTGCTCGATGAAGGTTTGCGGGTCGAGCGGGGCGAAGTAACCCGAGCGCCCAAGATTGTTGGTGATGACGCTGGAGATGGTGGAGCCCGCCTCCTCCGCGCCGCCGCCGACCAGGAACGGAGCGACCGCAATCGGCAGCGGATCGACGCGCCCGCCGGTGATGTCGATTTCGGTCTGGGCGAGCGAGGCAAGCGGCAACCCGACGAGCGAAAAAACGGCGATCAGCGCCACGGCAAGCCCGCGCAGATGATGAAGTGGGTAAACCCTGGAGGTCATAAGCTGATCTTCTTCCGTTTGCCCGTCACTGCGTCGGGGTCGCGTCGGCGAACATGTTGGGGTTGAAATTGAGCACGAGATCCTTCCAGACGTCATACTGCTCCTGCGGAAGGAAATCGTAGTTCTGGCAGCCGAGGATGGCAGCGACGGTGGAGCGCGCAGTGGTGTCGAACAGGAAGTCGCCAGGCCCGTTCATCACCTCAGGGCTGCCCGCAATCGAGCCGTCCGGGTTCATCTGTATACGGACCTTCACCGTGATGTTGCCCTCGCGCGCGCCAGGCGGGATCACCCAGCACTCGCGGATCCTCTGCACGAAGGCGGAGATCGTGGTGGCGGACAGTGTCTGGTCCTTGCCCTGCAGGTCACGCTCGCCCGGGGCGGGCTGACCATCGGTCAGGGCTTCGGATCCAGTGGTGGACTTCTCTTCGTTTTCCTTGTCGAGCAGCGCGTCGGTGTTGAGAAGCTTCGCCAGCTTGTCGGTGTCGAGTTTCGCCACCGTCTTCTCGGGCTTCTTCTCCGGCTTCTTGACGGGCTTGGGCTTCTCCTCGGCCTTCTTCTTGGGCTCCTCCTTCTTCGGCGGAGGCGGCTCCTCAATGGTCTTCTTCAGGAGATCGGCCATGGCATCGGGATCGGGCGGCGGAGGTTCTTCTTTCTTCGCCTCTTCCTTCTTCGGTTCAGGCATGGGCTCGGGCGGCGGCGGCGGGGGGGCCTTGGCCTCCTTGGCGGCCTTCTTTTCCTCTTCCGCCACCTTCAGCGTCGGGTCCACCTTGCGGACCTCTTCGGCCTTCTTGGGCGCGGGCATGTCGACCGGCTTTTCCGCATCCTTGGCGGTGGCCATCAGCTTGTTGGCATCGGCGATATTGGAAATGTCCACGGTGATCGCCTCAACCGGCATCACCTCATGCTTGGGGTTCGGCAGCACAACGAGCGCCGCGGCGAGAATCGCTGCGTGGAGCCCAAAGGATGCTGCGAGACTCCCCTTCATGGTCAGTTCTGGCCCTCGGTTCCGGGTTGCGGCGCGGGTGCGGCGGATGCCCCGCCGGGCAGTGTTTCAAGCCCGATCTTCTTGAAGCCCGCGCTGTTGATGGCGCCCAGAACTTCCGCGATCGGGCCATAGCTCGCCGCGAGATCGCCCCGGACGCGGATTTCCTTCTCGGGATCAACACCATAAAGCGCCTGGAGCTTCTGGGTGAGCTGCTCCATGTTCATGGGCTCTTCCATCAGATAGATCGAGCCGTCGGGGCGGATCGATACGCTCAAGGGCTCGACCTGGCTGTTAAGGGGCTTGGCATCGGTCTTGGGAAGGTCGATGGGCACGCCCACCGTCATCAGGGGTGCGGCCACCATGAACACGATCAGCAGCACGAGCATGACGTCGACCAGCGGCGTCACGTTGATCTCGCTGATGACACCCGCCGGCGAGCGCCGCCTGCCGCTTCGCCGCTGATATCCCCCTCGCGCACCGCCTGTTGAAGCACCCATTTGCTACACCCGTTCGTCGAGCTGGCGGGAAATGATCGCCGAGAATTCATCGGCGAAATTCTCCAGCCTGTTGCCGATCTTGCCGGCGTCGCTGGAGAACATGTTGAAGAAGATTGTCGCCGGTATGGCGGCGACGAGGCCGATTGCCGTCGCGAAGAGTGCTTCCGCGATACCGGGCGCCACGACATTCAGGCTGGTGTTCTGCGAATTGGCAATCGCCTGGAAGGCGACCATGATGCCCCACACCGTGCCGAACAGCCCGATGAAGGGCGCAGCCGAGCCGGTGGTGGCAAGGAACAGGAGCCGCGCCTCGACATCATGCATCTCCTTCTGGATCTGCACGTCCATCACCTTCTCGATGCGTTTCTGGACACCCTGGAAGCCCGCGCGCATGGCGGCGTCCTGGCTGCGCTTCCACTCGCGCATCGCGGCCATGAAGATTGCGGCAAGACCGATATTATTGCGGTTGCCCATGGACAGGAACAGGTCCTCAAGCGACTGACCGGACCAGAAATACTGCTCGAAGCGGTCATTGGCCGCGTTCATCTTCCTGATAGCCAGGAACTTCTCGATGATGATCGCCCAGCTCCATACCGAGGCGAGCATCAGGCCGAGCATGACGAGCTTGACCACCCAGCCCGCCTGCATGAACAGATGCCACAACGAAACCTCGCCACCCGGAACCGTCATCGCAAAAGTGATCATCCTGTCCTTCCATTATCCGCCGTGGCCCCCTGCCGTGAGCCGCCGACGGTCAACCCTGCACTGCCTCTTGCCGGAGAGGCGACCGTAAAAGCCTGCCAAATCTGTCGAAACTGCGGCGATTCGGGCCCGGAAGGGCGAAGCGGACGCAGCGGCGCACCCGCGGTAGCGGGTCCCCGACCGACATGAATCATTCATGGTTAAGCCTTTGTTACGATGCGGATTTTGCGGCCGGCAACAGGCGTTCCGAAAGCGATTCCGGAAGCCGCCTGGGCCGCCCCCTGCCATCGATCAGGGCCACCGTCACCTCAGCGCGAAAACAAGTGTTGCCATTCAGCATCACCTGCTGGTCAAGCTCGACCCGCGCGCCCGCGAGTTCCACGAAACGGGTCTCGACCACGAGAAGGTCATCCAGCCTGGCCGGCTTCAGGAAGTCGCAGGCCATCCGGCGGACCACGAAATGAACGCCTCCGAGCTGCGACTGGTAGATGCCGAGGAGCCTCAGGCAGTCCGACCGGGCGCGCTCGCAGAACACCACGTAGCGGGCATGATAGACGACGCCGCCGGTGTCGGTATCTTCGTAATAGACGCGGACCGGCAGGTAATGAACGCCATTCTGAATGCTGCCCGCAATGTCTGGCCAGGCCTCAGCCATCGCTTTCGTCCAGTGGCAGGACGCCCTGCATGATCTCCGGCCGCTGCGGCACGGCGAGCCCCAGGTGCCGGAAGGCGTGGGGGGTCAGGAGCCTTCCGCGTGGCGTCCGGTTGAGGAAGCCCAGTTGCAACAGGTAGGGCTCGACGATGTCCTCCAGCGCGTCACGCGACTCCGAGAGCGATGCCGCGATGGTGTCGATCCCCACCGGGCCGCCGCCGAAATTGAGCGCGATGCATTTGAGGTAGCGGTGGTCGAGGGAGTCGAGGCCCCTTGAATCGACATCGAGGGCGGAGAGCGCGCGGTCCGCCAATCTGACGTCAATCACGGCAGCATGCTCGACTGCCGCAAAATCACGCACGCGACGGAGCAGCCGCCCGGCGATCCGCGGCGTGCCGCGTGCACGCCTCGCGATCTCGCGGGCACCCTCCTCCGCGATCCCCATCTGCATGACGCGCGCCCCGCGCTTTACAATCTCGAGGAGTTCCTCCTCATTGTAGAAGTCCAGACGGACGGGGATGCCGAAACGGTCACGCAGCGGTGTGGTGAGGAGGCCCGTGCGGGTGGTGGCGCCCACCAGCGTGAACTTCGCAAGGTCGATCTTGACCGAGCGCGCGGCCGGCCCCTCGCCGATGATGAGGTCCAGCTGGAAATCCTCCATGGCCGGGTAGAGCACCTCCTCGACCGCGGGGTTGAGGCGGTGGATCTCGTCGATGAACAGAACGTCACGCTCCTCGAGATTGGTGAGGAGTGCGGCGAGATCGCCCGCCTTGGCGATGATCGGGCCGGAAGTGGCCTTGAAGTTGACGCCCAATTCGCGGGACATGATCTGGGCCAGCGTCGTCTTGCCGAGGCCGGGGGGGCCTGCGAACAGCACATGGTCCAGCGCCTCGCCCCGGGCCTTCGCCGCCTCGATGAAGATGCGGAGGTTCTGCTTGGCCTTGGACTGGCCGATGAACTCCTCGAGCTTCTGCGGGCGAAGATGCGTGTCGATGGCGTCTTCCGGCATCTTCTCGCGGGCTGTGACGGGGTTGATCATGCGGGCGCCAGCTCCTTCAGAGCCAGGCGGATCAGTTTCTCCGTGGGCTGATCATCACCTGCCTTCCGCATGGCGGCGGTAACGGCGGCACTGGCCTGCGCTTGGCCATAGCCCAGATTGACGAGAGCGGAGACGGCATCGGCCGCGGCAGTGGGCCTTGGGGTATCGAGTTCGGCGGCGAGCTTCGCCGCCTCCTGGCTCATCGGCATGAAGGCCGGTGTCTTGTCCTTGAGTTCGAGCACGATGCGCTCAGCGAGCTTCTTGCCCACGCCATTGGCGCGGCCGATCATCGCCTTGTCCTGCAAGGCGATGGCATTGCCGATCTCGGCGGTTGAGAGCGTGGAGAGAATGGCGAGCGCCACCTTGGTGCCGACCCCCTGCACCGACTGCAGCAGCCGGAACCACTCCCGCTCGCCCACCGTCGCGAAGCCGACGAGGCGGATCATGTCCTGGGAGACCAGCATCTCGGTGTGGAGTTCGGCGAATTCACCGGGTCCGGCAAGGGCGGCGAGCGTCTTCGCCGAGCAGGAGACGTGATAGCCCACACCATTCACGTCGATCACCAGCCAGTCAGCGCCCGTGGCATCGATCCGGCCCTTGAGTTTTGCAATCATCTGGACGCCCTTCTGCCAGACTTGCTACTGGGTGAGCCAGAACAAGTCAAGAACGCGCCAGCATATCCGCCAGCCGCTGGGACCCGCGATAATGGGCGTGGCAGATGGCAACCGCCAGCGCATCGGTCGAATCCGCGGAGCGCATCCTCGCCTTGGGGAGCAGCAGCTTCACCATGTGCTTCACCTGGTCCTTCTCGGCATGGCCTGCGCCCACCACCGCCTTCTTGACGGTATTGGGGGCATATTCGGAAACCGGAATCTTCAGAATGGCGGGCGCCAGCATCAGGACGCCGCGCGCCTGGCCGAGCTTCAGCGTGGCGCGGGCATCGGTGTTGACGAAGGTTTCCTCGACCGCTGCCTCGTCGGGTTCGAACTCGCGGAGGATCTCCATGACCTGCGCATGAAGCTGCAGCAGGCGCTCGGCCAGCGGCAGGCCTCCATCCGAATGGATCGCCCCATCCGCCACATAGCTGAGCTTGGCGCCCTCCTGCTGAATGACGCCCCAGCCGGTGTTGCGCAGGCCCGGGTCAATGCCGATGATTCTGACCATCGGCAAATCCTACCACATCACTCGCCGTTGAGCTTTGCCATCACGTCGTCGGGGATGTCGGCGTTGGAGAAGACCACCTGCACGTCGTCATCCTCGTCGAGGGAATCGACCAGTTTCATAAGGCTCTCGGCCTTTTCCTGGTCGACGGGCGCCATGGTCTGGGGCTTCCACACGACCTTGACGGAGGTCGCCTCGCCGAAAGTCTTGGCCAGGGCGGAGGAGACTTCGCCGAGCGACTCGAAGGCGCAGATGACGGTGTGGCCCGTTTCGTCTGAGGCGACGTCATCGGCACCGGCATCAATGGCGGCTTCGAGCATGGCATCGCCGCTGGCCTTTGCGGCGGGATAGACGATCTCGCCCACGCGAGAGAACATGAAGGCGACCGAGCCCGACTCGCCCAGGTTGCCGCCGAACTTGGTGAACAGCGAGCGGACGTTCGATGCCGTGCGGTTGCGGTTGTCGGTAAGCGCCTCGACGATGACGGCAACGCCGCCGGGGCCATAGCCCTCATAACGCACGGTGTCATAGTTCTCGGCGTCACCACCCATGGCCTTCTTTATGGCGCGCTCGATGTTGTCCTTGGGCATATTCTCCGCCCGTGCATTCTGGATGGCGAGGCGGAGGCGGGCATTGGCGTCCGGGTCCGGCAGGCCCGCCTTGGCGGCGACCGTGATTTCACGGGCGAGCTTCGAGAATATCTTGGACTTCACCGCGTCCTGCTTGCCCTTGCGGTGCATGATGTTCTTGAATTGTGAATGGCCGGCCATGAAACCCCCGGAATTCCTGTGTCGGGCCGCCTTATAGACAGGGCGGCGGGGCGGAAACAAGCCGCTTAACCGGGCTTTAAGTGGGCAGGATCAAGCTTGCCCCAACCAGTTGGTAGCGTGGAGTTGATGACATGGGGATGGGGCGCAGCGGGGCAGACGCGCTTGTGATGGCGGCGGAAGGCCCTCCCGGAACGATCTCTGAACGCGCGCCCGTGGGCAGGCTCTTCGCAGCAATCTCTACACTTGCGGACATGGCGGCAACGGCGGGCGAGGCAAGCGCGCCCGAAGTACGGCCTCAACGCATGAGCGCGCCCGGCAGGCCGCGCTGAAACCTAAGTCGGCTTAATGCCCCGGAGCCGCTCGGAACGGCGGCGCAGCAGCTCGACGGTCGCCAGAAGCCCGATCGAGACGATGACCAGGATGGTGGCGACTGACAGGATCGCGGGGCTGATCGCCTCGCGGATGCCGTTCCACATCTGGCGCGGAATGGTCTGCTGGTCGGCGCTGGCGATGAACAGTACAGCGACCACTTCGTCGAATGAAGTTACGAAGGCGAACAGCGCGCCCGAGATGATGCCGGGCAGGATGAGCGGCATGATGACCCGGAAGAAGGTGCGGGACGGCGATGCGCCAAGCGAGGCCGAAGCACGGATCAGCGTCTGATCAAAGCCGACGAGCGTTGCCGTGACGGTGATGATGACGAAGGGAATGCCCAGCATGGCATGGGCCATGATGATGCCGAGATAGCTGTTGGCGAGGCAGCCCCTGTGGGAGAGGACCGGCGCCAGCATGGATCCGACCAGAGTGTCCTTCGGCACGCAGGCCGAGGAATAGGCAAAGAACAGGCCCGTGGCGATGATGATGATGGGCACGATCATCGGCGAGATCAGGATCGCCATGATGAGCCGCCTGTAGGGCATTTCGGGGCGCGACAGGCCGAGTGCAGCGATTGTGCCAAGCACGGTTGCGAGGATCGTTGACCACAGGCCGATCCACAGCGAGTTCTTGGCGGCGCGCACCCATGTCGCCTCATTCCAGACCTGTGCCCACCAGCTGCTGTCGCGCACGGCGTCCTCCGGAGCGTTGACGCCGAAGGTGAGCAGGAGATCGTACCAGCGCAGCGAATAGCCCTCGGGATCGAGCGCCAGCATCTTCTTGGTGAAGCTGAAATAGGGCTCCACGTTGAAGGACAGCGGAATGATGATGACGATGGGCGCGATCAGGAAGATGAACACCGCCGTGCAGATCGCCAGGTAGGTGTAGTACCAGATGCGTTCGAGCGGCGAGGCGTAGACGGGAAGCGCCATGAGACTTACCCCAGCTTCAGGCGATCGATGCCGATCAGCCTGTCATAGAGCCAGTAGAGGATGAGAACCGCGGCGAGCAGGAAGGCCGCGAGTGCTGCCGCCATGGACCAGTTGGACTTGGACATGTGGAAGGCGATGAAGTTCGAGATCAGCTGGCCATCCGCACCGCCCACAAGCGCTGGCGTGATGTAGTAGCCAGCCGCGAGGATGAAGACGAGCAGTGAGCCCGCGGCAATGCCAGGCAAGGTCTGCGGCAGGTAGATGCGGCGGAAGGTGGTCCAGCTCGACGCCCCCAGCGAGCGAGCGGCGCGGGCATAGCTCGGCGGGATGACGCGCATCACCGAATAGAGCGGCAGCACCATGAAGGGCAGCAGGATATGCGTCATCACCACGATCGTGCCGGTCTGGTTGTAGATCATCGCGATGCGGCCATCATTCTCGATGATGCCGGAGACGACCAGAGCGTCATTGACCACGCCCTGCTGCTGCAGAAGTGCGATCCACGCGCTGGTCCTGACGAGCAGCGAGGTCCAGAACGGCAGCAGCACCAGGATCATCAGGAGGTTCGCCTTCGAGGCGGGGAGAGTCGCAAGCAGGTGCGCCACGGGGAAAGCCATCAGCAGGCAGATGACGGTGATCACCGCCGAGAATACGAATGTCTTGATGTAGATATAGACGTAGATGCGCTGCTCGGGTTCGGCGCGCTCGAAGCCGCCATCGGCCGAGCGCTTCAGGTCCGCGGAGACCATGAAGAAGTCCTTGGTCCAGGGCGAGGAGGCGCTGCGCAGGGATGCCCAGAGGCGCGCGTCACCCCACATGGGGTTGAGCGCGATCATCTTCTCCTTGTAGGGCGCTTCCATCTTCGCGGCTTCGCGGCCGCCTGCCTTGAACAGCGATACCGTGCCCGGGAACGTGTAGTTGATGCGCATGCCCGCTTCGCCAGAGGTCTTGGCCTCGTTCATCACCTTGAGGTCGGCGACGAGTGCCGCATAGGCCTCCTCGGTGATTTCGGATCCTTCGGGGTTTTCGGCGAACCACTGCGCGAGGGTGGGCGCATTTTGGGAGAACATGTCGTTGTAGGCCGAGCGCTCCAGCATCTGGAAGATGGGAACGATAAAACTCAGCATCACAAATGCGAGCAGTGGAAGGACGAGAAGGAAAGCCTTGATCTTGGCGCGCCGCTGGGCGCGGGTCAGCGCCACCTTGAGCGGCGTTCCATCAGCCGTCGTGAGCGGTGCTTGCTTCAGGATTGCTTCCATGCGCTTGAGGGGAATCGCTTGCTGGCGTCGGGAAGTCCGGGCGCGGGAATCGCTCCCCGCGCCCGGAGCGGTTTCATCAGTTGGTGGCGAGCCAGGCGTTGAAGCGCTCGTTCAGCTCCTGGTCACGGTCCACCCAGAACTGGAAGTCCGAGAGCAGCGCGTTCTTGAGGTTGGCTTCAGCCGTCGGCAGGTGCGGGGCCATCTCGGTCTTGCCGTCCTTGAAGAGCAACTGGTCCTTCAGCGCGGACTTGCGGGCCGGACCGTAGGAGATGTGCTGCGCCTGGGCGCGGAGGCCATCGGTCGAGGTCGACCAGGCGATGAACTCCTTGGCCTTCTCGAGGTTCGGCGCGCCCTTCGGGATCGCATACATTTCGTTCTCGTAGATCTGGCCGTCCCAGACGATCTGGAAGGGCTTGCCTTCGGCGATGGCGGCGTTGAACAGGCGGCCGTTGTAGGCCGTGGTCATCACCACTTCGCCGTCAGCGAGCAGCTGCGGCGGCTGGGCGCCGGCTTCCCACCAGACGACATCCTTCTTGATGGTGTCGAGCTTCTTGAAGGCGCGGTCGAGGCCTTCCGGCGTCGCCAGAACCTTGTAGACTTCGGCAGCCGGCACGCCATCGGCCATCAGCGCGAATTCGAGAACGGCCTTCGCACCCTTGCGCACGCCACGCTTGCCGGGGAACTTCTCGAGGTCGAAGAAGTCAGCCGCCGTTGTGGGCGCCTTGTCGGCCGGGAACTTGGTGGTGTCATAGCCATAGACGGTGGCCCAGATGTCGGTCGAGACGCCGCAGTCGGTCACCGCACCCGGCAGGAAGTCCTCGGCGGCCGGCGTGCCATCGGTTCCGGCCGGCAGGATGGCGATGTCGATCTTCTCGAGCACACCCTCATCGCAGAGGCGGATGGCATCGGCATATTCGAGCGAGGCGACGTCGATGGTGACGTTGCCGGCCTCGACCTGCGCCTTCACGGGCTGGGCCGGGTTGTCGCTGTCGATCATCTTGGCGGGGAAGCCGGTCGCGGCGGACC
>JBEILC010000009.1:0-34400 GCA_040379425.1 Hyphomicrobiales bacterium | reverse complement strand
TGGAACCCCGCCTTCGGCTTGTCGCAGGACCGCGATGATCTGCGCCTCGGTAAATCTACTCTTCTTCATTCGAACCTCCTCGTTGACATTACCGAGAAAATTCTACTACCGAACCCCCTCCAAAAACGGGGGGATTACCGATCCCTTTGGCTGGAACGGGGTGGACCCTGACGTGGCGCTGCCCCATGTGCCGGGCCATGAATTCGCCGGAACTGTGCTTGCCGTGGGCCCCGCCTGCCGCACCTTCCGCGTGGGAGACAGGGTCACGGCCCCCTTCATCCTCGCTTGCGGTGAGTGCCCGGACTGCCGCGCGGGCGAGCCAACCATCTGCAATCATCAGTTTGTGGTGGGCTTCTCGGGCTGGGGTGCCTTTGCCGAGATGCTCGCCGTGCCGCATGCCGATTTCAACCTGGTGAAGCTCCCCGATGCCCTGGGCTTCGCGGAGGCCGCCGCCATGGGCTGCCGCCTGACGACCGCCTTCCGCGGCCTTTTTGACCGCGCGGGGCTGATCCCGGGCGAATGGCTGGCGATTCACGGCTGCGGCGGCGTGGGGCTCTCCGCCGTCATGATCGGCCAGGCGCTGGGCGCCCAGATCGTGGCCATCGACATCAATGACGAGGCGCTGGCCATGGCCAGGCGCCTCGGTGCCAATCTCACGCTCAACCCCTCGCGCGTCGAGGACGTGGCGCTCGCCGTGCGCGACATGACGGGCGGCGGCGCCCATGTGGCGATCGACGGCCTCGGAATCACCACGACCATCACCAATTCGCTGCGGAGCCTCCGGAAGCTCGGCCGCCATGTACAGATCGGCCAGCCGCTGGGCAAGCATGCCGTCCCGCCCCTTCCCCTGTTGGAGACGGTCTATGCCCGGCAGATCTCCATTCTTGGCACGCGCGGCATTGCGGCGAGCCGTTTCTCCTCGCTGCTCGGCATGATCGCGGGTGGAAGGCTGGACCCCGCCCGGATGATCACCCGGCGCATCGCGCTTTCGGAGGCGGGTGCTGCGCTGAAGGCCATGGACGGCTATACGGGCGTGGGCGTCACGGTGATTGACCGCATGGCGGCGTGAGGCTGGCATCCCCGCCGCCTGGGTGGCATAGTGCGGGGATGACTGCCTCATCGCCCCTGAAGCCCGGGGACCATCTCTATCTCATCGATGGTTCTGGGTATATTTTCCGCGCCTATCATGCGCTCCCGCCCTTGACGCGCAAGTCGGACGGCCTGCCCGTCGGCGCGGTGCAGGGCTTCTGCAACATGCTGTGGAAGCTCCTGAAGGAAACCAATGCGGGCCACAGTCCCACCCACCTCGCTGTGATCTTCGATCACTCGTCCAAGTCCTTCCGCAACGACATCTACCCGCAGTACAAGGCCCAGCGGCCGGAGCCTCCGGCTGATCTCCGCCCGCAATTCGGCCTCATCCGACAGGCCACCCGCGCCTTCAACGTCGCCTGTGTGGAGCAGGAGAATTACGAGGCGGATGACCTGATTGCCACCTATGCGCGCCAGGCGATCGAGGCCGGCGCCACCTGCCGCATCGTCTCCTCCGACAAGGACCTGATGCAGCTGATCCGCCCCGGTGTGGCACTTTATGACACGATGAAGGACCGCGAGGTGGGCGCGCCCGAGGTGCTGGAGAAATTCGGCGTCACGCCGGACAAGGTCATCGACGTCCAGTCGCTCGCGGGCGATTCGGTGGACAATGTGCCGGGCGTTCCCGGCATCGGCGTCAAGACGGCGGCCCAGCTTCTTGCCGAATATGGCGATCTCGAAACGCTGCTGGCGCGCGCCCCTGAGATCAAGCAGCAGAAGCGCCGGGAGAACCTGATCGAATTCGCCGAGCAGGCCCGCATCTCGAAGAAGCTGGTGACACTCGATGATCATGTGCCCGTCACCCATGATGTTTCGAGCTTCGCGGTCGAAACGCCCAAGGCCTCGCAGCTCATCGGCTTCACCAAGGCGCTGGAGTTCACGAGCTTCACCAAGAAGGTGGCGGGCGAACTGGATTGCGATGCCGCGGCGATCGATCCAATTCCCGTCGAGGTGAAGTTCTGGCCCCCCGAAGGCGTCGAGCTTCCTCCGCCCTCCGAGCCGAAGCCTGCTCCGAAGAAACCGGCGGATGATGCGCCGGCCTCTGTCCCCGTGCCCATGCCCACGGACCAGGCACTCCTCGCCATCCCCTTCACCCATGCGGATTACGAGACCGTCACATCGCTCCGTACACTGAAGGACTGGGCGGCGGCCGCCTATGAGAAGGGCTATATCGCGCTCGACACCGAGACGGACTCGCTCGATTCGATGCGCGCCAATCTTGTCGGCGTCTCGCTGGCGCTGTCTCCGGCCAGGGCCTGCTACATCCCGCTGCAGCACAAGGCCTCGGGCGGCGGCCTGTTCGGCGGCGAGCTGGTCGAAGGCCAGGTGCCGCTGGCGGAAGCCATCGCGGTGCTGAAGCCGCTGCTTGAAGACGCTTCCATCCTCAAGATCGGCCAGAACCTCAAATATGATATCGAGGTGCTGGCGCGGCACGGCATCGCCGTCACCCCCATCGATGATACGATGCTGATGTCCTATGTGCTCGAATCGGGCGATGTCGGCCACGGCATGGATGAGCTGGCCCAGCGCCATCTCAATCACAAATGCATTTCCTTCAAGGACGTCGCGGGTTCCGGCAAGTCGATGATCACCTTCGACCGTGTGCCCATCGCCGATGCCACGCGCTATGCGGCGGAGGACGCGGATGTGACGCTCCGCCTCTGGCTCCTCCTCAAACCGCGCCTCGCAGGCGTTGGAAAGCGCGCTGTCTACGAGACGCTGGAGCGCCCGCTGGTGCAGGTCCTGGCGCGGATGGAGATGGAGGGCATCCTCATCGATCCGGAGCTCCTGCGCCGGCTCTCCAATGATCTCGCCACCGCGGCGGCGGCAATCGAAGTTCAAGTCTATGAGCTCGCGGGCGAGCGCTTCAACATCGGCTCGCCGAAGCAGCTGGGCGACATCCTGTTCGGCCGCATGGGCTTGCCCGGCGGCCGCAAGACAGCGACCGGCGCCTGGAGCACCGATTCGGATGCGCTGGAGGATCTCGCGGCGCAAGGCATCGAGCTCGCCCGCCGCGTGCTGGACTGGCGCCAGCTCTCGAAGCTCCGCTCAACCTATACCGATGCGCTGCCGAACTTCATCAATCCGGAGACGAAGCGCGTCCACACCTCCTACTCGCTCGCCGCCACCTCGACCGGTAGGCTCGCCTCGACGGAGCCCAACCTGCAGAACATCCCCGTGCGCACGGAAGAGGGCCGCAAGATACGCACCGCCTTCGTGGCACCCGAAGGCTCGAAGCTCATCAGCGCCGACTACAGCCAGATCGAACTGCGCGTCGTGGCCCATGTGGCGGATATTCCGCAGCTGAAGAAGGCCTTCGCCGAGGGTCAGGACATTCACGCCATGACGGCGTCCGAAATGTTCGGCGTGCCGGTCGAGGGCATGGACCCGATGGTGCGCCGCCGCGCCAAGGCCATCAATTTCGGCATCATCTACGGCATCTCGGCCTTTGGCCTCGCCAACCAGCTCGGCATCGGCCGGGAGGAGGCGGGCGACTACATCCGCACCTACTTCAAGCGCTTCCCCGGCATCCGGGACTACATGGAGGCAACCAAGCAAACGGCGCGCGAGCAGGGCTATGTCGAGACGATCTTCGGCCGCCGCATGCACTTCCCGAGGATCAAGTCGCCGAACCCGTCGGAGCGCGCCTTCCTCGAGCGCGCCGCCATCAACGCGCCGATCCAGGGTGCAGCCGCCGACATCATCCGCCGCGCCATGATCCGCATGCCGGACGCGCTGAAGGATGCAGGCCTCGCCGCCTGCATGCTGCTCCAGGTCCATGACGAGTTGATCTTCGAATGCGTGGATGCCGAGGCGGAGAAGACGACGGAGATCGTCAAGCGCGTGATGGTGGCGGCACCCGAGCCTGTGGTGAAGCTCTCAATCCCCCTCCAGGTCGATGCCCGCGCCGCACAGAACTGGGAAGCCGCGCATTGACACCTCGTCCTCGCCCCCACGCATGTGGGGGAGAGGGCAGGGTGATGGGGTGGCGGCCACGCACGCCGGACTTGCAGGATTTTAACGATGTCAATCAGCAGAGGGCACGTTCAAGGAACATATGCCTAGCCGGTTGACGGTCCGAAGCCAAGAAAAAACTCCTAGCATGATCCATCGAGCTTGTTGATCGCCTCGACATTGGCCGCCGAAGCGCCCTTCGGGTCAAACTCGGAGGCAAGCCAGGTGTCGACGATGGCCTTGGCCAGCTCCGGCCCGATAACGCGGGCACCCATGGTGATGATCTGGGCATTGTTGGATTTCGCCGCGCGCTCGGCCGAATAGGTGTCATGCGTCAGTGCTGCGCGGATGCCCGGCACCTTGTTGGCCGAGATGCACACGCCGATCCCCGTGCCGCAAACCAGGATGCCGCGGTCGAATGCACCGTCCTTCACCTTGTGTGCGAGATTGGCCGAGAGGTCGGCGTAGAAGCCGGACTGGCTCAGGTTTTCGATCACGTGCTCGGGCTTCGTCTTCAGATGCGCCTCGATCACGTCGAGGAGGGGCTTTCCGGCGCTGTCCGCACCCAGTGCGATCTTCATGATGTCTCTCCTAAAGACGTTGTGACGGCATCAATGATGCCAATGAAACCCTGGGGCTCCCAGGCGGAGCGCCCGATGAAGAGCCCGTCAATATCCGACATCGCGGCAAGAGAGCAACAGTTCTGCGGATTGACGCTGCCGCCATAGAGGATCGGCAGCGGGGTCCCGGCGATCTCCGCCGTCAGCGCCTTCAGCCTGCGGTGCTGGTCATTGGCGAATGCGGGGTCCGCCGGAATTCCGCCCTCGCCGATGGACCAGACCGGTTCATAGGCGATGATGACCTTGCCCGGCGCGGCCTTGCCCACGTCCCGCAGGGCATAGCGCGTCTGTTTCGCCAGAACATCGGCCGTGGCCCCGGCCTCATATTCGCTCCGCGTATCGCCGATACAGACGAGGGCGATGAGCCCATGCTTCACCGCTGCGGCGACCTTCCGCGCCACCGTCTCATCGGTCTCGCCGAAATGGGTGCGCCGTTCACCGTGCCCGAGTTCCACGATCGAAGCCCCGCAGTCCTTGACCATGAGGGGGGAGACTTCGCCCGTCCAGGCGCCCTTGTCCTCCCAGTGCATGTTCTGGGCGCCCACCTTCACGCCGCTGCCCGAGAGGATGTCCGCCACCTCGGCGATATAGGGGAAGGGCGGGATGACAAAGGGTTGAACATTCGAATAAGAATATGCCTTCAGCGCTTCGGCGAAAACGCGCGCCTCGGCCTGCGTCTTGTTCATCTTCCAGCTGGTGCCGATCCACGGCGTTTTCATCAATTGTATCCTGTCTTGGTGAAGGGCGCCCAATAGGCGACCGATTCGGCGATGGCCTTCACCACGCTGCGGTCCGTGGGCTCGCGCTCCCGGAAGGCAAGCTCGAGGCAAAGCTCGTTGTCCCGCCCCCCGCCGGCCCCGACGGCGGCGATCAGCTTCTCGGGCGTGATGCGGCCGTTCTCGTTGTACGGCGCGGTGAAGGGCCAGTGCCCGCCCTTGTTCATGGTCGATTGCTTGATGTGGATGATGGGCGACTGCGTGGCGAAGTCCTTCGCCCAGCGGTAGGGGTCGGCGTCGGCAGGGTCGGGTGAGGTCACGTCGCCGTGGTCGATGTCCACCATGGGCTTCAGCGGAATGGGAAGCGCCGCCCCGTCGATCCAGTCCTGCAGCGCCTGCGTGTCCTTCAGCGTATGGCCGAGCTCGCGGCCCACCGACATTGGCTCCCAGAACAGCCAGGTAAGGCCGCGGGCCTTGGCATGCTCCGCCACTTGCCTCCAGCAGTCGAGCCCGATCCTCATCAGCTCTTCCCGGCGGATCGGATCATCATAATCCTTGAATGTGAAGATGCCGAACTGCGTGCCGATGGCGGGCGCCCCAAGGTCGCCTGCAATATCCGCCATGCCCTTGAACCATCGGACATAGTATTGCCGAACCTCAGCGTCAGGGTGGACGAAGTGATTGAGCCGTCCATAGGGGCCCGTCATGATCGAGGTGATCTTCGCAGCCTTCTGCACACAGGCCTTCGCCATGAGGTCCGTGAGGCGCTTCACCGTCCGCGCCTCCCAGGAGGGGTTGATGAACTCATGCACCAGCTGGATGTGGCCGATGCCGACTTCGCCTGCCAGCGTGCCGATCAGGTCTTCTGGCTCCGCGAAACGGTTCACGAAGGGGTTGGCGTTGACGGAGAGCGAAAATCCCATGCCGGAGCCTGCCGCTTTTGCAGTGCAATATCGAATTCAGTTGACGCCAGAGCTTATCTGAAAAATATTGCACCTCAAGAAAAGATTTTCAAAGGCGAATGGGAGAAGCGTTGACGCTGCACCGGCCAGCCCCTCATGTGGACGAGGAAGCCGCACTCGCGGCACGCGCCGCATGGCTGCATTTCGCCGGCGGCAAGACCCAGGGCGAGGTGGCGGAGCTTCTTGGTGTCCAGAGCACCAAGGCCCATCGGCTGATCGCCAAGGCGCGCGCCGAGGGTCTCATCCGTGTGTTCGTCGAAGGCCCGATTTCCGGCTGCATCGCGCTTGAGGAGCGGCTCAAGGCGGACTATGGCCTCGGCCTCTGCGAAGTCGTTCCCAACATCGATGAGGGTCCGTTGCCGCTCAAGACGCTTGGCATGGCGGGGGCACGCTACATCCGCAACCTGATCGAGGGTGGCGGCCATGCCATGATCGGCATTGGCCATGGCCGCACGCTCGCCACCGCCGTCGACCTCATGCCGAGCGTTCCCGCGCGGGACACCAAATTCGTCTCGTTGCTGGGCGGCCTGACGCGGCGCTTCGCGGCGAGCCCCTTTGACGTGATCCACCGCCTCGCCGAGCGCACCTCGGCGGAGGCCTATGTCATGCCCGTTCCCTTTTTCGCCAACACCGAGAGGGACCGCCGCGTTCTTGAGGCGCAGTATGGCGTCTCGGATGTTCTCGCCATGGCGCGCCAGGCGGAACTCTACATCGCCGGCATTGGCGAGGTAGACCGCAAGAGCTTCATCGCAACCGCCGGCATGGTCGACGAGGAAGACGTCGACGAGGTGATGAAAACCGGCGCCTGTGCCGAGATCCTTGGCCATTTCTTCAGCGAGCACGGCCAGCACCTGCCCAATTCCGTCTCCGACCGCGCGCTGGCACCGCGCTTTTCCGAGCTGAAGAACCACAAGATCGTCGCCCTTGCGGGCGGTACTTCGAAAACTCGGGCCATCCGCGCCATTCTGGAGCACGGACTGCTTTTTGGCCTGATCACTGACGAGGCGACCGCAAGGCGCCTCGTCGCGCAGAAACCGGGACGTGAACCCGGCAAGAAGAACGGGAAAACCGCACCGGGCTAAGTCTCCAAGCAACGACGAACCCACAACAACTGGAGGAATGGGAATGTACGAGAAAGAAAAAGGCCTCTTCGAAGCCTTCGTGGCGAAGAAGATGAGCCGCCGCGAACTGATCCAGGCTTCGGCCAAGGCGGGTCTCACCGCTTCGGCCGCCGGCTTCCTCATGACCCAGGCGCAGAGCAGCGCCATGGCGAACGACTTCGACTGGATGAAGTACAAGGGCTCGAAGCTGAAGCTTCTGCTCAACAAGCACCCTTACGCCGATGCCATGATCGCCAACATCGAGACTTTCAAGACGATGACCGGCATGGACATCTCCTGGGACATCTTCCCCGAGGACGTCTACTTCGACAAGGTCACAGCCGCCCTCTCCTCGGGCTCCACCGAATACGACGCCTTCATGACTGGCGCCTACATGACCTGGACCTATGGTCCGGCCGGCTGGATCACGGACCTCAACGAATTCATCAAGGACCCGGCAAAGACCAATCCCAGCTACAATTGGGAAGACATGCTGCCGGGCCTGCGCGCCTCGACCTCCTGGAACGGTGTTCCCGGCGGCGAGCTGGGTTCCGCGGATGCCAAGCAGTGGTGCATCCCGTGGGGTTATGAGCTCAACAACATCTCCTACAACAAGAAGATGTTCGACAAGGCCGGCGTCCAGCCCCCGAAGAACATGGGCGAGATGGTCGAAGTCTCGGCCAAGCTCACCAAGGACCTCGGCGGACCCTATGGCATCGGCGTGCGTGGCTCGCGTTCCTGGGCCTCGATCCACCCGGGCTTCCTCTCGGGCTATGCCAACTTCGGCGAGAAGGACTTCACCGTCACCGACGGCAAGCTCAAGGCCGCGATGAACACCGCGGGCTCGAAGGCCTTCCACAAGGACTGGGTCAAGATGATCCAGGACTCCGGCCCCAAGAACTGGTCGACCTACACCTGGTACCAGGTCGGAACCGACCTCGGTGCCGGCGCTTCCGCCATGATCTTCGACGCCGACATCCTCGGCTACTTCATGAACGGCGGCGACAACAAGGAGAAGGGCAACCTCGGTTATGCCCCCTTCGCGGCGAACCCCGCTGCCACGGCGCCCACGCCCAACGTCTGGATCTGGTCGCTGGCCATGAACAATGCCGGCGCCCAGAAGGACGCCACCTGGTACTTCATGCAGTGGGCGACCTCGGTCGAGCATGCGCTGTTCGGCGCGCGCAAGATGGACTTCGTCAACCCGGTCCGTGCCTCGGTCTGGGCGGACGAGGAGTTCCGCGGCCGCATCGACAAGTCCTATCCGGGCTATCTCAACCAGCATGACGTCTCGGCTCCGGGTGCGAAGATCTACTTCACCGCCCAGCCGCTGTTCTTCGACCTCACCACCCTGTGGTCCGAGAACCTGCAGAAGATGGTCGCCAAGGAAATCACGGTCGATGAAGGCCTCGACACCATGGCTGCCGAAATGGACAAGAAGCTGGCGGAAGCCGGTCTCGGTTAACTGAACATGACGCGCGTGGTGCCGGCTCCCTGCGGCACCACGCGCGCCTTCCCGACCGTTCACGTCACTCACGAAGTCCGGGCACACGAATGACAGCCGCCGCCACAGAGATGCGAAAGCCCGTGAAGCAGAGCCGCATCATGCGCAAGGCCCTGCCCTATCTGCTCTCGCTTCCGGCACTCCTGATGTGCATCGGAATCCTCATCCCGTTCTTCACCGCCGTCTATTACTCTATGCTGCGGTACCGGATGAACCTGCCTCAGATGAAGGGCTTCATCTGGTTTGACAACTACATCAACTTCTTCACCGACCCGAAGTTCTGGAACACCGTCTATATCTCGCTCGTCTATGCCTTCCTGACGGTGGGCCTTGAGCTTCTGCTTGGCCTTGCGATCGCTCTGTTGTTGCAGCGGCCCTCGCGCTTCAACAACATCGCCTCGATCCTGCTGCTCCTGCCGCTGATGACCGCACCCGCTCTCGCGGCCCTGATGTGGAAGCTGATGACACATCCGGACTTCGGCATCCTCAGCTATCTGCTGTCGCTTATCGGCATCACCGACTTCAAATGGGCCTCGGACCCGTCGACCGCGCTCTTCACCGTAGTTCTGGTGGACATCTGGGTCTACACGCCTTTCATGATGATCCTTCTTCTGGCAGGGCTTCGCTCGTTGCCAAAGGCGCCGTTCGAAGCCGCGGCACTGGATGGCGTGCCGCGCAGCTTCGTGTTCTTCCGCATCACGCTTCCGATGCTGATGCCCTACATCATCACGGCAACACTGTTCCGCCTGCTCGACTCGATCCAGCAATTCGACATCATCTATGCGATGACGCAAGGCGGCCCCGGCGACAAGCTCCTCGTCTTCCAGGTACAGGCCTATCTCGACTTCTTCCAGGCCACCAATGTGGGCCGCTCGGCGGCGCTGATGATCATCCTGTGGGCGATCACATATGCACTGTCGAATGTCTTCGTCAAGCAGTGGCTGAAGCTGCGCGAACGCGCGCATGGAGCGCATTGACCCATGGACCACACATCACCCTTCGAGAGAGTGCTGCGCGGCGTGCTGATCACGCTGGTGCTGATCTTCTTCCTCTTCCCCATCGGCTGGATCTTCCTGATGTCGTTCCAGACGAACGAGACGATCCTGAGGATTCCGCCCTCTCTCTCCTTCACGCCGATCATCGACAATTACACGGCGCTGATCACGGGTGAGCTTCGCACCGCCGCTGGCAGCCTGCAGCTCGACTTCATGCAGAACATGTTCAACTCGGTTCTGCTCTCCGTCTGCTCCGTGGCGCTGTCGCTGGTGCTGGGCGTGCCCGCGGCCTACGCCTTCGCGCGCTTCAAGTTCCGCCTGGGTGAGGACATCGCCTTCACGCTCCTCTCCTTCCGCTTTGCGCCGGCACTTCTCGTGCTGCTGCCGTTGAGCCTCTATTTCAAGTCCATGGGCCTCACCAACACTTACATCGGACTGATCTGGGTCTATCAGCTGATCTGCCTGCCCTTGATCCTGTGGATCGTGCGCGGCTATTTCGAGGACATCAGCCCGGATATCGAGCATGCCTACAGGATCGCCGGGAACAGCTGGTGGAAGACCTTCACCAGGATCTCGATCCCGCTGGCCAAGCCCGGCATCGCGGCGGCGGGCCTCCTCGCCTTCATCTTCGCCTGGAACAACTTCATCTTCGCGCTGATCCTGGCCTCGGCGGACAAGCAGCCGGTCACCGTGGGTGCATTGGCCTTCGTCACGGCGTCCGGCATCCAGTACGGTCAGATCGCGGCGGCCATCATCATCTCCATCACGCCCACGCTGGCACTGGCGCTTTATGCGCAGCGCTATCTCGTCGAGGGCCTCTCCATGGGCGCGGTGAAGGGATGAGCCAGCTTTCCATCAAGTCGCTGTCCAAGTCCTACAAGTCCTTCAAGGTCTTCGAAGGCCTCGACCTCGAAGCCGGCGCGGGCGAGATCGTCGTGATCTTCGGTGGCTCAGGAACCGGCAAGACCATTCTCCTTCGCCTCATCGCCGGCGTCGAGGAGCCGAGCGCGGGCGTGATCGAGATCGGCGGGCATGACGTGGCTGACATCGCCCCCGAACATCGCGGCGTCGGCATGGCCTTCCAGAACTTCGCGCTGTTCCCGCACATGTCGGCGGCGGAGAATATCGCAACACCGCTCCGCGCCGCTGGTGCCGCCGAAGACAAAGTGGCCTCCGGCGTCGCCAGGGTCGCCAAGCTCCTGAAGATCGACCACGTGCTGAATCATTCGCCACGCGAACTCTCGAACGGCCAGAAGCAGCGCACGGCATTGGCCCGCGCGCTGGCCGCAAGCCCCAGCATCCTGCTGCTTGACGATCCCTTGCGCAACGTCGATGCCAAGCTGCGCTTCGAGATGCGTCTCGAGCTCCCCCGTCTGTTGCGCCAGAGCGGGGCTACGGTTCTCTACGTCACCCAGGACTACAAGGAGGCGATGGCCCTCGCAGACCGCATCGCCGTGCTCGCGGGTGGAAGGTTCGTGCAAACGGCTAGCCCGGAGGACATCTACATCCGGCCTGCCACGCTCGGCGTGGCACGGCTCTTCGGCGATCCCTCGATCAACACAATGGAAACGAAGGTCGAAGCCGGATCATCATCCGTTCATGTGAGGCTTGGCGGTGTCGAGGTTCCGATTGCCGAGAGCCTCAGGCCTTTTGCCGGGCGGGCGGTTACCCTGGGCGTCAGGCCAGAGGCTGTCGATGTGACTGTGGCCAGCGGGTTTGCGGCGGAGGTGGTGGCTGTAACGCCGCTCAACGAGCGCACCGTGCTGCTGCTGCAGACATCGAGCGGCCTTGAGCTTTTGGCCTCGCTTCCGTCATCTGCTCCAGTGCCGGAGGCTGGCTCCAGGATCAACATGCGCTTCGCCCAGTCCGGCACGCATCTCTTCGACCGCGAGACGGGAGAACGCCTCCATGGCTGAACTGAGGATCAGCAAGGTCGACAAGATCTACCGCTCCCGCAAGGGGGACGTCCATGCGGTGAAAGCACTCGGCCTCACTGTGAACCCCGGCGAGATCGTGGCGCTGTTGGGCTCGTCCGGCTGCGGCAAGACCTCGACGCTGCGCATGATCGCGGGCTTCGAGGAGGTGACGAATGGTTCGATCACGCTGGGAGGCAGACCGATCCATACGCTTGCCCCCGCCGCGCGCGGCGTCGCGATGGCGTTCGAGGCCTACTCGCTTTATCCGCCGCTGACCATCGGCGAGAACATGTCCTTCGCGCTCAAGTCCTCGAAGCTGTCCCAGGCCGAACAGGAGAGTCGCGTGCGCAACATGGCGCAGATGCTGGAGATCGCGGATATCCTCAACAAATATCCCTCCTCCGTGTCGGGCGGCCAGCAGCAGCGCGCCAGCCTCGGGCGCGCCCTCGTGCGTGATGCGGGGCTCTATCTCCTCGACGAACCGATGGGCCAGCTCGAACCGCAGCTCCGCGCGGTCCTCCGTGGGCGGATCAAGCATTACCTGCGCGAACGTAAATGCACGACCATCCTCGTCACCCATGATCAGACCGAGGCCAATGCGCTGGCGGACCGTATCGCGGTGATGGAAGGCGGCGTGCTCCAGCAATTCGCGACACCAGCCGAGCTCAAGGCGGCGCCCGCCAATCTCTTCACGGGAACCTTCATTGGCGAACCGCCGATGAATGTGTTCACCGCGGAGGCCGCGGCGGCGGATGGCCATGTGAGCTTCCGCGTCGAAGGCGGCACGACGCTCAGCTATCCGTCCGCCGAGATCAGTCCTTCACTGCGCGAGCGGCTGGCGCGGATGCCGCAGGTCTCGATCGGCATCAGGCCGCATGCGCTGCATCTGGGTGACGGGCCGCTCCGGGGCAAGGTCATGGCCTGCCAGTGGCTGGGCGACCAGACGCATGTCGCGGTCGATGTCGGCGGGTGCACGGTGGTTTCCGCCTCGCAGGAACGCGTGGCGCTGCTGCCCGGAAGTGATGTGTCGCTCCGCGTGGCTGCACACGACCTGCATCTTTTCGAGCCTGAGAGCGGCATGGCAATCGCACATGGAGGGACTCCCGCATGAGGGATGGCATCCTCATCGGCATCGATGCCGGTACGTCTGTCATCAAGTCCATCGCCTTCACCACGAAGGGCCAGCAGATCGCGGCCGCCGCGATTGCCAACAGCTATACGACCTTCACCGATGGTGGCGCCGAACAGGACATGGCGCGCACCTGGGCCGATACGGCGGCAACGCTGAAGCAGCTCTCCGAGAAGATCCCGGATCTCGCGTCACGGCTCATCGCAATCTCGGTCACAGGCCAGGGCGACGGCATGTGGCTCATCGACAAGGCGGGCGCGCCCGTGGCGCCCGCCTGGCTGTGGCTCGATGCGCGCTCCGCCGCGATCACCGAGGCCTTTGCGGCAAGCAAGGATTATCCCGCGCACTACAAGCGCACCGGAACGGGCGTGAATGCCTGCCAGATGAGTATGCAGCTTGTGTGGATGACCAGGAACCGGCCTGAAATTCTGGCGCGTGCCGCGACGGGCTTTCACTGCAAGGACTGGCTCTATTTCAAGCTGACGGGAGACCGCCGCACCGATCCGTCAGAGGCGAACTTCACTTTTGGCCAATATGCCACGCGGACCTATGCGCCCGAGGTGCTGGATGTGCTGGGTGCGGGCGATGCCAAGCGCCTGTTGCCGGAGATTGTCGAGGGAACCCAGGTCGCGGGCCGCGTTACGCAAGAGGCCGCGGCACTGACGGGCCTCAAACCCGGAACGCCGATCACGCTGGGCTATGTCGATGTGCTGTGCACCGGGCTCGGCGGCGGGCTCTATGACCCGAAGGGCGAGACCGGCTGCACCATCGTGGGCTCCACCGGCATGCACATGAAGATTGCTCCGTCAGCGGATCATGTGAAGCTCAACGGTGAGCTCTCGGGCTATACCATGTGCTTTCCCGTGCCCGGCATGTATGCGCAGATCCAGTCCAACATGGCATCGACCCTCAACATCGACTGGCTCCTCGATGTGGGGCGTGACGTGCTGACCTCGCAAGGCATCGAGCGTTCGCGCGGCGATCTCCTGAAGGGACTCGATGAGCGGGTGATGGCAGCCGAGCCCGCGCGCGCCATCTTCCACCCCTATATCTCGCAGGCTGGTGAGCGGGGGCCGGTGATGGAGCCTGCGGCGCGTGCCATGTTCTCCGGCCTCGAGCTCGGCATGGGCTTCGCGGATCTCATGCGATCGGTGTTCGAGGGCCTGTGCTTCGCCTCGCGTGATTGCTACCAGGCAATGGGCGACATTCCGCGAGAAGTGCGCGTTACGGGCGGAGCGGCGCGCTCGAAGGCGTTGCGCGTGATGCTGGCGAGCACACTGAAGGCGCCGGTGCGCAGCGTCTCGCGCGAGGAGGCGGGTGCCGCGGGCGCCGCCATGATGGCCGCCGTGCAGCAGAAGCTCTACCCCGACATGGATGCCTGCGCGGCCGAGTGGGTTGACCCGCTGCTGGGCGCCATGACCGAACCAGATGCCGCATTGGTCCGCCGTTATGACGGCGCCTTCGGTATCTACAAGGAAACCCGCGAGACAATGCGCCCGCTGTGGCGCGCCATGGTGGCCAATCGTGCGTCGTAAGATCTCCGTCATCGGTGACCGCTTCATGCTCTCCTCCATGTTCGAGGAGGCGTTGCGTGAGCGCTGCCGCCTGTTCGACCTTGACATCCGCACCCATGACATGCCCTGGCCAGATGAGCCGATGGAGCATGGCTACGCCGTGCAAGGCATGGACGGCCTCAAGGAATATATGGGCGCCGCTGACCAGGTGGTGGAGCTGACGGGTGATGCCGAGATTCTCGTCACGCAGCTCGCGCCGCTTTCGGCTTCGATCATGGACCGGCTGCCGGGCCTGAAGTTCGTTGCCGTGTCGCGCGGCGGGCCCGTCAACATCGACATGAAGGCGGCGCGCGAGCGCGGCATCACGGTGGTGAACACGCCGGGGCGCAATGCCTCGGCCGTTGCCGAGTTCACCATCGGCGCCATTCTCGCCGAGACGCGCAAGATTACCAGGGGTCATGACGCGCTGCGGCGCGGCGAGTGGCGGGGCGATCTCTACCGCGCCGATCTCACGGGGCAGGAGCTATCCGAGATGACGGTGGGCCTCATCGGCTATGGCGAGGTGGGCCGCCGCGTGGTGAAGCTCCTGAAAGCCTTCGGCTGCCGCATCCTTGTGAGCGATCCTTATGTGCAGCTTACTGTCGATGATCTGAACGACGGCGTGATCCAGTCTTCGCTCGAGCGCGTTCTGGCGGAGGCGGACGTCATTTCGCTCCACCCGCGTGTCACGGCGGAGACGACAAAGATGATCAACAAGGACACGATCGCCCAGATGAAGGACGGCGCATATTTCATCAATACGGCACGCGGGCCTCTCGTGAACTATGACGATCTCTATGAGGCGCTGGTGTCCAACAAGCTGGGCGGCGCGATGCTCGAGACCTTCGATGTCGAGCCCGTGCCGCCGGACAACCGCTTCCTCAAGCTCCCGAACGTGACGCTGACGCCGCATATCGCCGGTGCCTCCGTCAAGACGGTGAGCTATGCCGCAGGCCTGGCGGCGGAGGAAGTGCGCCGCTATCTCGCAGGTGAGCCTGCACTCAGCCGGTGCTGACGGATCGCTGAGATGAAGGAGCTGAAGCCGGTCGATCTTGTCGTCATCGGGGGTGGTGTGAATGGGGCGGGCATCGCGCGCGATGCAGCGGGCCGTGGCCTTTCGGTGATCCTCTGCGAGAAGGATGATCTGGCACAGGGCACATCGTCCCGCTCCGGCAAGCTCATCCATGGCGGCTTGCGCTATCTCGAATACTATGAGTTCCGCCTGGTGCGTGAGGCGCTGATCGAGCGCGAGGTGCTGCTGAACGCTGCTCCCCACATCGTCTGGCCCATGCGCTTCGTGCTGCCGCATTCGCCTGAGCAGCGGCCAGCCTGGCTCGTGCGGCTGGGCCTGTTCCTTTACGATCATCTGGGCGGGCGCAAGAAGCTGCCGCCCTGCCGCAACATCGATCTCAGACGCGATCCGGAAGGAAAGGCGATCCGCAGCGGATACACGCGTGCATTCGAATATTCGGATTGTTGGGTTGATGACGCGCGCCTCGTCTCCTTGAACGCGCTCGATGCGAGCGAACGCGGCGCTACGGTGATGACGCGCACCGCCGCCACAGCCGCGCGGCGCATCGATGGCGGCTGGGAGGTGGAGTTCACGCCGGCTGCGGGAGAGAAGTCGCGCGTGCGGGCGAAGGCCATCGCCAATGCCGCGGGCCCCTGGGTTGAGAACGTCATCAATGGTGTCGTGGGGTCCAACTCGCCGCGCCGCGTGCGCCTCGTCAAGGGCAGCCACATCGTCGTGCCGAAGTTCTGGGAGGGGCCGCAGGCCTATCTCTTGCAGAACGACGACAAGCGCGTCATCTTCGTCAATCCTTTTGAAGGCGGCATGGCGCTGATCGGCACCACCGACATTCCCTATGAGGGCCGTGCCGAGGATGTGGCGATCGACGAGCGCGAGACGGACTATCTGCTGCGGGCGGTGAACCGCTACCTGAAGACTCCCATAGCCAAGGAAGACATCGTCCACAGTTTCTCGGGCGTCAGGCCGCTCTATGACGACAATGCGGAAAATCCCTCCGCCGTGACGCGCGACTATGTGTTCGATGTGGCAGGTGAGCCGCCCATGCTCTCGGTCTTCGGCGGCAAGATCACCACCTACCGCAAGCTCGCGGAGCACGCGCTGGACAAGCTCCAGCCCTTCCTGCCCCACATGAAGGCGCCGTGGACGGCAACGGCACCGCTTCCGGGCGGCGACATGCCGGAGGGGGATTTCGACCGCTTCCTGGCGGAACTCCGCCGCGCCAATCCCTGGCTGCCGAAGGCGCTCGCCCATCACTATGCACGGCTCTATGGAACGCGCTCTGATGCCGTGCTTCATGGCGCGCATGACGCGGAGGGTCTTGGCCGCCACTTCGGCGGGCTCCTGTATCAGTGCGAAATCGACTATCTCCGCAAGGCCGAATGGGCGGTCACGGCGGAAGACGTGCTCGACCGCCGCACCAAGCATGGGCTCCACCTCCGCCCTGAGCAGCGCGCCGAAGTCGCCGCCTACATGGGGCGCTAGAGCGCTTCAGATTCCGCTCGCGCCGTCATTGCCTTTGTGGAACCATGTGCCCGCTGATCGAGGCCGGGACGGACCATGGCAGGCAATAAGGACGAAGACATCGACGGACGCATGATCGTCTGGCCGCTGGAGCGGCTGGCGCGCCTCATGCGGGCAAGCGAACATGGCGCGGACCTGAACCCCGCCCAATGGGAGGCGCTGCGCTTCCTGAGCCGCGCCAACCGCTTCTCCAATTCGCCAAGCGCGCTGACGCGCTATCTTGGCGCCACCAAGGGTACGGTCTCGCAGACGCTGATCGCGCTGGAGCGCAAGGGCTACATCACGCGCGGCTTGCGGGATGGGGCGAAGAAGTCGATCAGCCTGATACTCACCGGCAAGGGGCGGGACGCACTGGTGCGTGACCCCTGGGCAGATCTCGCCCGCGCGGCGGAGGACCTCGGCGGCAAGACCAAGCGCCGCCTGCATCGCGGGCTTGCGGAACTTCTTGATCAGGAACTCAAGCGCTCCGGACACGTAAGCTTCGGCGTCTGCTCCACCTGCCGCTTCTTCCGCGAGCGCGGGCGCAGCGATGACGCCATGGGCCCGCATCTCTGCATGCTGTTCGAGGATGCGCTGTCGGAGGATGACGCTCAGCGCATCTGCCGGGAGCATCAGCCGGCGGGTTAGCGCCACAGCGGCAGGCTGGTCGCCACCGAGGTTGCGATCAACAGCAGCGCGAGGCGGCGGAAGGTCTCGGGGCTTGCGAGGCCGAAGGCGCGTGACCCGAGAAAAAGCCCCAGCGCATAGGCGGGCGCGACGAGGGCGGCGAGCCACAGGCTCTGCGCGGTGATGATGCCCGCCGCGAGATAGGTGACGAAGGTGAAAATCGTGGTCGCGCCGAAGAACAGGATGATGGAGGCGCGCATGGTGGCATGCGCTTCCTTGCCCGAGAGCCAGTAGGCGACGACGGGCGGTCCGCTCAATTGTGCAAGGCCGCCGAACACGCCGGAGATGCAGCCGACAAACGCCGTGACGCCGGGCCGTGGCGCACCGTGATAGCGCCAGCCCGAGGCGAGCAGCAGCAGCATGGCGAAGGCGATGGCCGCGATGACCCAGCGCAGCGGCAGCGGATCGGCATGGTTGAGGATGAAAGTGCCGAGCGGCACGCCAAGGGCAGCACCCGCCGCCATCACCGCAACATCCCTGCGGCGCGCCAGACGCCAGGCCTTGGGCAGGAAGCCCATGGAGAGAATGCCATCGGCAAGAAGCAGCACGGGAGCCGCCAACGCGGGTGTCACCAGCGCGCTGGCCGCGGGCATGAAGATCAAGGCGGCGCCAAAGCCTGAGAAGCCGCGCGCCAGCCCCGCCACGCCGGCGACCAAGACGGTCAGGACAAGCGTCGTTGCGCTGAAGGCTTCAAGAGAGGATGGCACGGAGGGTCCGGAACAATTTCAGGAACCCTCATGAACGGTGACCGCCCCCCTTGCAAGCCCGCCTATTCGGCGGCGAGCTGCAGCGTGGGGCTCGCGGCCCTCACGTCCTGATCCACCATCGTCTCGAACGTCGCGAAGTTCTTGACGAACATGCCGGCGAGCTTCCGCGCCATCGCGTCATAGCCACGCGGATCGCTCCAGGTTGCGCGCGGGTCGAGAATGCGGGGGTCGATGCCTTCAACGCGTTCGGGCACGGCAAAGCCGAAATGCCGGTCGGTGCGCATCGGCGCGCTGTCGAGGCGGCCGTCGAGTGCGGCGTTGAGGAGCGCGCGCGTGACCTGGATCGGCATGCGGTGGCCCTCGCCGAAGGCGCCGCCCGTCCAGCCGGTGTTGACCAGCCAGCAGGATACGCCATGCCTGGCGATCAGGTCACGCAACAGCCTGCCATAGACTCCGGGCTCACGCGGAATGAAGGGCGCCCCGAAGCAGGCGGAGAAGGTGGCCTGCGGCTCCGTCACACCGCGCTCGGTTCCGGCGACCTTCGCCGTGTAGCCCGAGAGGAAGTGATACATGGCTTGCGCAGGCGTGAGCCTGGCAATCGGCGGCAGTACGCCGAAGGCATCCGCCGTCAGCATCACGATGGTCCTCGGTGTCGGCGCCATGCCGGTCCTGCTGGCGTTGGGAATGGCGGGGAGCGGATAGGCCGCGCGGGTGTTCTCGGTGAGCGTGCCGTCATGGAGGTCGAGCTTGCGGGTCTCGGGGTCGATCTTCACGTTCTCGAGAATCGTGCCCCACATCCCGGTTGTTGCATGGATCTGCGGCTCGGCCTGGCGCGACAGCTTGATGACCTTGGCATAGCAGCCGCCCTCGAAGTTGAAGAGGCCGTTGTCCGACCAGCCATGCTCGTCGTCGCCGATGAGTGTTCGCGAGGGATCGGCCGAGAGCGTGGTCTTGCCGGTGCCGGACAGGCCGAAGAACACCGCGGCATCGCCCTTGGGGCCGACATTGGCGGAGCAATGCATGGGCATCACGCCCTTCCCGGGCAGGAGGTAGTTGAGAACGGTGAACACCGCCTTCTTCATCTCGCCCGCATACTGCGTACCCCCGATGAGCACGAGGCCATTGGCGAGGTCGATGGCGATCACCGTCTCGCTCCGCGTGCCGTGGCGCTGGGGGTCGGCCCGGAAGGAGGGCAGGTTGACGATGGTGAGGCGGGGCGTGAAGCCGGCGCGATCCTCCGGCACGATCAGCAGGTGCTGGATGAACAGCGCATGCCAGGCATGTTCCGTGATGACGCGGGTGGAAAGCCGGTATGCGGGGTCGGCACCCCCGGCGAGATCCTGCACGAACAGGCTCTTGAGGCGCGCATGGGCCATGAAGTCCTTGCGCAGCGTCTCGAAGGCCTCGCGGCTCATCGGCTTGTTGTTGTCCCACCAGATCGTGCGCGCTGTGGTCTCGTCACGCACGATGAACTTGTCATTGGGGCTGCGGCCGGTGTGCTGGCCGGTGGTGACCGCAAGGCCGCCACCCTCCGCCACGAGGCCTTCGCCGCGCGTTACCGCCTGCTGGTAGAGCACGGGTGCGGAGGCATTCCACGAGATTCGGTCCACCCAGGCGAGGCCCAGTTGGGCAAGTGCGGCGCGGATCAGGGCGTCGGTGGCGGTGTCCATGGGGTGCTCCTGGCTTGGGACGCACAACAGTAGAGACCGCACTGCGGGTCCTGCAAGAAGAAAATGATGTCAATGCTAGTTTTGCATCATTAAAATGCGGTATTGTACAACATTTTCTGAAATGATCCGCTAGTCCTCTGTCTGTGCGCCGAGCTCCGCCAGCAGCTTGCGGAGGGCGCCTGCGGAGGTAACTGGGGTGGCAAAGGGCAGGCGGAGAACCTCCTGTTCGCGA
Source organism: Hyphomicrobiales bacterium (assembly GCA_040379425.1). Lineage (GTDB taxonomy): Bacteria > Pseudomonadota > Alphaproteobacteria > Rhizobiales > Aestuariivirgaceae > Aestuariivirga. The sequence continues at coordinate 14,035 of JBEILC010000009.1, read as the reverse complement.
CGCAGATCGGCGCCGTCGGGGTCGATTCCTGCGATTTTCCAGCCCCCCGGGCTGGCGCCGAGGAGCTTTTCGGCGAAGCGCTGGATGGCGTCGTCGTGGTCCTCGTTCATGTGGGCGATGGCGCTTTCCTCCAGAGCAGTCATCTCATCGGCTGAGGGGAACATCTCATCCGCGGGAATGGTTTCGATCCGGCCGAAACCTGCCACGGCATGGGCCCGTTCCGGCTCCATGCGCCAGAAGGCGAAGTCACCAAAGCCCGCATAGAGCTCGGCTGCCGGGTGCCGGGCCAGGTAGCGGCGGCGGATGGCGTCCTCCGCCACCTTCGCGAAGCGCCCCATGACTGTCACCCGGGGCCCCGTCAGCGCATCGCCGGAGGCCGGCACTTCGGCCACCATCAGGCTCGCCCGGGGCTCCGCCAGCAGGTTCCGGGTGTGCCAGGCCAGCGTCGATACCAGCAAAAGGGGCAGCCCCCGGACATCGGTCGCCACGTTGACGAGCGAGGCATAGGGGGTGGCGTCATCGGCGTTGAGGGTCGCCAAAGTGGCCGTCCGCGCCCGCCGGAGCAGGTTGCGGGCCTCATTCGCGCTGAAACTTCTCTGTCCACTCATGGTCACACCTCGTAATTGCGGCAGGGAGCGCTTATCATCTATGCCACATTTTGTTCCAGTTCCGCCCCTAGTGCCAAAGGAAGGACACAGTCGAAGGATGAACAAGAAGATGCCCACGATCGCCCTGGTCGACGATGACCGCAACATTCTGACATCCGTTGGCATGGCACTCGAGAACGAGGGCTACAGCGTCCAGAAATATAATGACGGTGCCGCCGCCCTCCAGGGGCTGCAGGACAATCCCCCCGACATGGCCATCTTCGACATCAAGATGCCGCGCATGGACGGCATGGAACTCTTGCGCCGCATCCGCCAGAAATCCGACCTGCCCGTGATCTTCCTCACCTCCAAGGATGATGAGATCGACGAGCTCTTCGGCCTCAAGATGGGTGCGGACGACTTCATCAAGAAGCCCTTCTCGCAGCGCCTGCTCGTCGAGCGCGTCAGGGCGGTGATGCGCCGCGCGGTGAACCGTGACACCACCCAGACGCCGCAGGAGGCCGCCAAGGTCATCGAGCGCGGCAAGCTGTCGATGGATCCGGACCGCCACTCCTGCACCTGGGACGGCAAGCCGGTGACGCTGACGGTGACGGAATTCCTGATCCTCCAGTCGCTCGCCCAGCGCCCCGGTATCGTCAAGAGCCGCGACGCGCTGATGGATGCAGCCTATGATGACCAGGTCTATGTCGATGACCGCACCATCGACAGCCACATCAAGCGGCTGCGCAAGAAGTTCAACGCGGTCGATCCGGACTTCGACGGCATTGAAACGCTCTACGGCGTGGGCTACCGCTTCAAGGAGCAATAGGAGGGCCCCGGGCCTGACCACCAATGCTTGACAGGGTGAAGCCTCCCGAAGCCGCCGACCGTGCCGATGCCGAGGAAACGGCGGAGGCGGCGGGGCGGGATGCTGCCCCGCCCAGGGTGAGCTGGTTCCGCCGCCTGGCGCCGCAGCGCCTCTCCGCGCGCATCGTGCTGCTGAACCTGCTGGGCCTGATCATCCTGGTGGCCGGCATTCTCTACTTCAACCAGTTCCGCCAGGGCCTGATCGATGCGCGGGTGCAAAGCCTCACCACCCAGGCGCAGATCATTGCCGCCGCGGTGGCGGGCTCCGCCACCGTCGACACGGGCTCGATCGTCATCGACCCCGACTCGCTTGCCGACAGCAACGAGGAGCTGCTGAACGAAGACGACCAGATGCAGAGCCTCGACTTTCCCGTTGACCCCGAAACCGCGGGGCCGGTGCTGAAGCGGCTTCTTGCAAACTCCACGGTGCGCGCACGCATCATCGACAAGGACGGTAACCTCATCGTCGACAGCCGCTTCCTCTATTCGCGCGGCGACATCGTGCAATCAGACCTTCCGCCCATCGACGCCGATCAGCTTGGCTTCAGCCCCGCCGCCTTGTGGAACAGGCTCGTGACCTGGACCTTCAGTTACGACTACCCGAAGCAGATCGAATACAGCCTCGACAATGGCCGCGACTTTCCGGAGGTGAACGCGGCGCTGAACGGCGCCAAGGTCAGCCTCGTGCGCCTCAACGACCGCGGCCAGATCATCGTGCTCGTCGCCGTGCCGGTGCAGCGCTTCCGCGCCGTGCTGGGCGCCCTCGTGCTCTCGACCACGGGCGGCGAGATCGATGACGTGCTGCGCGCCGAGCGTCAGGTGGTGCTGATGACCTTCGGCTTTGTGGCGCTCGTCACCGTGCTGCTCTCGACACTTCTCGCCTCAACCATCGCGCTGCCCTTGAGAAAGCTCGCGGCGGCGGCCGAGCGTGTCCGGCGCGGCATCAACAAGCGCGTCGAGATTCCGGATTTCTCCTCGCGTGGTGACGAGATCGGCGATCTCTCGGGCGCCGTGCGTGACATGACGAACGCGCTCTACAACCGCATCGCCGCCATCGAGGCCTTCGCAGCGGATGTGAGCCATGAACTCAAGAACCCGCTGACCTCGCTCCGCAGTGCCGTCGAGACGCTGGCCTATGCCAAGACGGCCGAGCAGCGCGAGCGCCTGGTCGAGATCGTCAAGCATGACGTGAAGCGGCTCGACCGTCTCATCACCGACATCTCGGATGCCTCCAGGCTCGATGCCGAACTGGCGCGCGGCGAGGCGCAGGCCTTCGACCTGTCGCAGCTTCTCCAGTCGATCGTCGGCTACGCCAATGATACCCGCAAGCAGGAGCAGGCCGAAGTCACCTTCGAGGTCGCCATGCCGCCGCCCGGCATGGACCGTGCGAAGGCCTATACGGTGATGGGCCATGACTCGCGGCTGGGCCAGGTGGTGCGGAACCTCATTGATAATGCCCGCTCCTTCACCAAGCCTGGCACCAAGCTCAGCGTGCGCGTCCGCCGCGTCGGCGGCGAGGTGGAGTTCCGCGTGGATGATTGCGGGCCCGGCATAAGGCCCGACAATCTGGAGCGCGTGTTCGAGCGCTTCTACACTGACAGGCCGGAGGGCAGCTTCGGCTCCAACTCCGGCCTCGGGCTTTCGATCTCGAAGCAGATCATCGATGCGCATAAGGGCCGGATCTGGGCGGAAAACCGCTATGGCAAGGCGGGCGAGGACGGGGAGAAGCCGGTGCTCGGCGCGCGCTTCGTGGTCCGCATTCCGGCGGTGCAGAATGCATGAGGAAGCGCTGATCCACGGCACGTGCCTGGCGGTCGGCGATGCGGGGGTGCTTCTGGTCGGAAAACCGGGCTCCGGAAAGTCCGACCTCGCGCTCCGCCTGATTGACGGGCAGGGCTCCGGGCTGAGTGGCGCCATTCGCGGCGCCCGGCTGGTGGCCGATGACCAGGTGGTGGTCCGCCGCGACGGTGAGGCGCTGTTCGCCTCCGCCCCGCCGGCCCTAAGGGGCAAGCTGGAGGTGCGCGGGCTCGGCATTGTGGACGTTCCCTCCGGAGATCATGTTCCGCTGCGCCTGGCCGTGCGGCTCACCCCTGTTGCCGAAATCGAGCGCCTTCCCGATCTTGCGCGGGCCCGCATGGAGATGCTGGGGCTTGCCATTCCGCTGGTGCTGATCGACCCCGGAACTGCTTCGGCCCCGGCCCGGATTCGTGCCGCGCTGGACCATCTGAAGCGGGGGTGAATGCATGTTGCATCGCTTGCTTGTTAGAGGCATTGTGCGCCACCCTGAACGGTAGGATTGCGGAGTGTCACTGAAGCCATGATCGGACTCGTCCTGGTCACCCATGGCCGCCTGGCGGAGGAGTTCCGTTCGGCCCTGGAGCATGTGGTCGGTCCGCAGGCGGGCATTGAGACCATCGCCATCGGCCCCGATGACCGCATGGAGAACCGCCGCTCCGACATCGCCGATGCGGTGTCTCGGGTGAACGGCGGGGCAGGCGTGATCATCCTCACGGATATGTTCGGCGGCACGCCCTCCAACCTCGCCATCTCGCTGCTCGAGATCGGCAAGGTTGAGGTCGTGGCTGGCCTCAACCTTCCCATGCTGGTGAAGCTGGCGCGTATCCGCAAGGATTGCCCGCTCGACAAGGCGGCGACTGCCGCGCAGGACGCGGGCCGCAAATACATCAATGTGGCAAGCCACATCCTGGGGGATTGACGGTGACGGAGACGGGGGCGGCCACAGCATCGGGAACGGCGCGGGAACTGGCCATCGTCAACCAGCGCGGCCTGCACGCGCGCGCCTCTGCCAAGTTCGTCAAATGCGCTGAAAGCTTCAACGCCGACATCACGGTGAGCCGTGATGGCATGTCGGTTCCCGCCACCTCAATCATGGGCCTGATGATGCTGGGCGCCGCGATGGGCACCTCGATCACCGTCGAGGCCACGGGACCCGAGGCGGATCAGGCGCTCGACGCCCTGGCGCAGCTCGTCGCCAGCAAGTTCGACGAGGAATAATCGCCTACATCGGCCGGAGCGAGAAGAGCTGGTTCTGGATCACGGCCTCGGCCGGTTGCAGAAGCGGTGTCTCGGAGTTTCGGCATGCCTCGCCCGTGAAGTTCATGTAGCGGTCCTGCGAAGGCTGGCCGATCGCCTCGAGAAGCAAGGATGGCATGCAGTAGAAGGGGCGTCCGGCGAAGTTCCTGACGAAGCCGGCCGTTTCACCCGCATTGCCGGCGACGAGCACCGCCACCTGGCGGAGCCGTGGGTCCGCCTCTGATTTCATGCCGAGTTTCCACTGGTGCCGGCGGAGTCCCGGCAGGTGATCGCCGAATACAACGAGCATGTAGGGCCTGCCCCGGGCATCAAGCTTCTGCTTGAAGGCAGCGAGTGACTGAACCGCATTGTCAAGCCTGCGGCGGTAATCGGTGACACCATTGTGGCCGTCCTTGCCGGCCTTGTCCTTCACATAGGGCCCGTGCGTCTCGACAGTGACGATGAAGTGGAATTGCGGTGTCTCGCCATCCGCCGTCTTCAGAACCGATTCATAGAGTCCCGCATCTGTCGGCCAGTCATTGGCCTGGATGACGAGGGTCATCTCTTCCATGGAGACGAAGCGCCCGAAGCCGAGCCTCGGATAGACCTTGTCGCGAAGCCAGAAGCGGCGCGTGAAGTTGTGATAGGCGGTCGTCGAATAGCCTTTCTCCGCAAGAAGTCGCGGCAGGCTGCGCGTGGCGTCCGTGAAATACTGCACATAGTGCTGATAGGGGATGATGCCGGCCTGGAAGCTCTTGACCGGAACCGCCGTCAATACCTCGAACTCCGCATTGGGCGTGGTGCCGCCATAGACCGGCGAGACGGCGGAGGTTTCGGTGAAGCCCGCCTGCTTCAACTGGTCGAGCGGCGAGGCCTCGTCACTCGGGTCACGCCACCAGGCTTCGCCGAGGACCAGGTAGAGATCGGGCTGCACCGCACTTGCAGCGCCAGGCGGCGGTGCATTGAGTGCATCAAGTGCGCGCGCCACTTCGGCCTCGCTGAAGGTCTTGAGGCGAAGGCCGGCCGTCGAGAAATAGAGATGCGTGGCAAAGCCGTTCATCCGCTCGCTCTCGGCCTGGCTGAAGGTGAGGTTCTCGACACCGATCCAGTAGGAGTTCGCGTGGATCCATTTCGTCACCCACTCGATGCGGTAGGTGGCGAGAAGTGCGATGCAGAGGAGCGCCAGGGGCAGGCTCCACCAGCGCAATCTCAGGCTCATGGCGAACCAGACCGCCGCCGGAATGACGGTGGCCGCGATCAACCACTGATGCCACTCCACATAATGCAGCAGATGCACCGACTGCCCGGTGAGGAAGAGGTCAGTCACCTGGAAGGGCTCGCCCGTCGACTCGCGCTTGATGGCGGAGAGTGTCCCGAAGAACAGCAGCACGGCACCCAGCATGACACCCGCCGGAATGAGCCGCGCCACGGCGGCGAAGACGCCGAGCATGACCATCGGCACGATCATGCGGGTGAACCAGAAGTGCCACAGGCTCCGGCCTTCAAGATAGTCGGGCGTCCAGCGTCCGAGCCAGGCATGAACGGCGAGGAGGAGCACATAGATGAGGAGCAGCTTCAGCAGCGTGAGCGCCGTCAATCTGGCCCAGCGCGGCACGCTCCACGGCTGGTGGGGAGGGGCGGCACCCTCCACTTCGGCGATCGTCAAGTCTGAATCTCCCCCAAGGGCGGCCCCCTATGCCGCTGATCCCGTGGCAGGATCAAGGCAGAAAGGAAAATGGCCGCCCCGGAGGACGGCCATGTCAGAAGCAATGCTAACGCTAAGTTAGATCGACTGCTCGATCCACGCCTGAAGCTGGTTCTTCGGTGCGGCTCCGACCTTGGTCGCCGCCACCTGGCCGCTCTTGAACACCATGAGGGTGGGGATGCCGCGCACGCCATAGCGGGACGGCGTCGAGGGGTTCTCGTCGATGTTGATCTTGACGATCTTGGCCTTGGGGCCAAGGCTCGCCGCGATCTCCTCGAGCGCCGGGCCGATCATCTTGCAGGGGCCGCACCATTCGGCCCAGAAATCGACGACAACGGGCGTGTCGGACTGGAGCACGTCCTTTTCGAAGGAAGAGTCGGACACCTTGTGGGTGGACATGTAAACCTCATGGGCGTTGTGGCGCTTGAGCGTGCCGTTCATCGGATTGACGGAAGGTAGGGGCGGGCTCCCCTCCGGTCAAGGCCGGGGGGAACGCAGGGCCGCCATGCGATCCAGGAGTGCATCGGGAAGTTCCATAAGGCGGGGCCCCTCGGTGAAGAGCAGGCAGCAGCGGATGGGCTTCCCCGGCTCGGCCAGGCGCAGCGCATCGCGGTAGACCGCCATCTGCATCAGATCGTCGGGGTTGCAGGCCTCAGGCGTATCCGGCACCTCCCGGTCGGTCTTGTAGTCGGCGACCAGGATTCCGGCAGGGGTCGTCACCACCCGGTCGAGTCGGCGGCGCTCCAGGCCGCCCTCCGCCGTCTGGACGATGAGGGCCGCCTCGGAATGACCATCTGCGGAGAGAAGGGCCGACAGCACCGGGTGGTCCATCAGATGAATGAGTTCGGCCACCAGTGCCGGGTCCGCCCCGGCGCGTTTCACCGCGCCATGGATGTGCGCGGCGCGCTGGTCCTCGGGCAGGTCAGGAAGATTCTGCAGGATGCGGTGGATGAGGATGCCGCGCGCCACCGCCGCCCCCTCGCGCCGCCGGCGTTCGGCGCTGGCGGGGGGCATCGCGGCCTGCTCCTCAAGCGCGCGGCCGATCCAGAACGGCCACTCGGCGGCCGCAACCACTGCGGCGGGCGCAGGCTCTTCCGCCAATTCCGGCGCCCGGCCGAGCCGCCAGCCGGCACCATCGGGAAGCGGCGTCATCTTCGGCTCCAGCGCCTCGCGCATCGTGTTGTACCAGCAGGCCGCCATGGGCGCCCGCTTGCCGAGATAGCCGCAGACATAGAGTTCGTCGCAGGCACGCGTCATCGCCACATAGAGGAGGCGGCGGTATTCGGCGGTCTCGATGTCCTTGCGCGCCGTCTTCAGCGCATTGACGGTGGTGGCCGCCTTGAGGCGCGGCACGGGCCAGAGCGGCACCTTCTCATGCCCCCCGCCGCCTTCCAGCATCAGCAGTGGATCGCTTTTCGTCGATTCGTGCCCGCCCGCCGTGTCAGGCAGGATGACGATGGGCGCCTCGAGGCCCTTCGCACCATGCACGGTCATCACCCGCACCTCGCCGCCGCCCTGCTCCATGTTGCGCTTGATCTCGATCTCGCCCGCCTGGAACCAGTTGACGAAACCCGCAAGCGAGGTGCCATGCGCCTCCTCATAGTCGAGCGCGCGGTCAAGCAGCGCGTCGATCGCGTCATTGGCCTCGGAGCCCAGCCGCGAGACAAAGCGGAGCCGCGATGAAGCGAGCACGCCGGAGAGGAATTCGAAGGGCCGTGCGCCAGGGGCCTCGGCGATCAAGGGCTTCAGCAGCCGCACGGCGCTGGCGAAAGGCTCTCCCTGCTGCCGCGTGAGGCTCTCCCACAGGGAGAGGGGACCGCGCTCCCCGGCGATGCCGAAAAGCTCGTCCTCGCTCAAGGGGCGCGGCAGCAGCGGGCTTTTCAGCAGGCAGGCGAGCGCATGGTCATCCTCCGGCATCAGCGCGAACTGCGCGAGCGCCATCAGGTCGAGCACCGCGATGTTCTCGCCAAGCTTCAGCCGGTCGGCACCCGCCACCGGCACATGCTCGTTCCACAAGGCGCGGATCATCGCATCGAAGAAACTGTTGCGGCTCCTGACCAGGATCAGGATGTCGCCGGGCTCCACCATGCGGCCGCGCGCTGGAAGCCTGCGGCGGCCAATCCAGCTCTTGATCTTCAGCGCCAGTTCGCGCGCCAACCTGCGCCGGGGTGCATTGGCGGGCTCGCTGTCGACGGGGGCCCGCCAGTGATCGGGCTCGTCCCGGTCCTCTGGCGCGATGAGCGGCCAGAGCTCCACCGTGCCCTCAACGTCGCGGCGGTTCGCCTCATGGCGCCACTCGCGCGGTGCATCGCCATCAAGCCCTCGCCGCGCATCGGCGCCGGGCGCGAAGACGTGATCAACCGCGGCGAGGATCTCAGGTGCTGAACGGAAGGAGACGCTGAAATCGACCGCGCGGAACTCCTGCTCTGCACCGAGCACATGCGCCTTCACGTCCTCCAGCACGCGCTCGAAGACATTGGGGTCCGCCCCCTGGAAGGAATAGATCGACTGCTTCCGGTCGCCCACCACGAAAAGCGTGCGGGGCTTGCGGCCGTGGCGGCCTTCCCCGGCGAAGAATTCATCCGTCAAAGCACGGACGATCTCCCACTGCATGGGGCTCGTGTCCTGCGCCTCGTCGACGAGCAGGTGCTCAATGCCGCCATCGAGCTTGTAGAGCACCCAGGCGGCATCGGGCCTGTCACGCAGCAATTCGCCGGTCCTGGTGATGAGGTCGTCGAAGTCATAGGCCCCGCGCGCCCGCTTGGCCGTCTCGAACTCCCGCACGATGGCGCTGCCGAGCCGCAGCACGGATTGCGTCGCCTGCATGCATTCGAGATCGCCCATGAGGCCCAGCGCCGCAACGAGGCGCTGCTGCTCGGCCTTGACGAAGTCCTCGATCCAGCCATGCGCCTGAAGCGTCTTCTTGTTGGCGATCGACTTGCGGATCTCGAACTCCTTGGTGAGCAGCACAGGCGCGAGCTGGAGCAGGCTCACATCATGGCCCGCGCAGATGCGGCGGATCTCCGCGCCCCGCTCCCTCTCCGAATCCGTACCGCCATCGAGCGCCTCCGCGATGGCCAGAAACCGCGCGATGTTGCACGAGAGTCCCGCCAGCAGAACCTCGCGCGTCAATCCTTGCTCGAGGGAGAGATGCGCGCGGAGCAGGCTCTCCGCGCGTTCGAGCCCGGCCACCTCGTCAAACAGCTGGCGAAGTGCAGAGCGCTGGCCGAGGAGCTGGGTGAGCAGCTTGTCGAAGTCATCCGGGCTCACGCGGTTCGCGACGTCGAGGAGTGACGCGCCGAGGGCCGAGGCCTGGTCCGACTTGGCGCAGGCCAGCACCGTGTTGCGCGCCTGCTGGAGAAGGCCCAGCGCCTCCCGGTCATCGAGCATGGTGAAATGCGGCACGACGCCCGCCTCCACGGGGAAGAGCTGCAGCACGCGCTCGCAGAAAGCATGGATGGTCTGGATCTTGAGGCCGCCCGGGGTCTCAAGCGCGCGGGTGAAGAGCTGGCGGGCGCGTTCGAGCAGTGGCTCATCCGCATCGGGCACGCCCAGTTCGGCCAATCGTTTCGCCAGCGTCTCGTCATCGAGCGCGATCCACTTGCTCAAGCGCTCGAACAGGCGGTTCGCCATTTCGGCCGCGGCCGCCTTGGTGAAGGTCAGGCACATGATGCGCGAGGGTTCTGTGCCCGCCAGCATGAGGCGGATCACGCGGTCGACCAGCACATGGGTCTTGCCGGAACCCGCATTGGCATTGACCCAGGCGGTGGCCGCGGGGTCGGACGCCTTGAGCTGCGCCTGGCTAGCTTTCGGATTGCGGCTCATGGCGCACCGCCCGAAAGCGACCATTCGCGATAGCGCGAGAGATGGTCATAATCGCTCGGGTCGTCTTCCTTCTCGATTCCGGTACGCGGAAGATAGGGCTGCATCTCGGAGGCGTAAGCCGTGAGCAGCTTCTCGAGTTCCGAAAGATGCTTCATCGCCGTGTCCATCACCGGCAGATCGAGCCACTTGATCTCGCCCGCCGGGTCGCCGCCCGTCAGATGGATATAAGCAATCGCATGTGTTGGCGCGGCATCGGCATCCTTGAAGCCGCCCCTGGCCATGATCGCGGCCTGCAGCGTGAGCTGCGGCGAGAATCCGGTTTCCACCTGCTTCGCACTGGGCACGCTTCCCGTCTTGTAGTCGATGATGCGCGCGCTGCCGTCCGTCATCACATCGATGCGGTCGGCGCGGCAGGTGAGGCGGAAGGGTTCGCCCCTGATCATGAGGTCGATGCCGCCATTGCGCTCCGCGATGACGCGCGCCACGCCCTGGCGCAGCTCCGGTTCCGTCTCCGCCATCCAGCGCGCGATGCGGCGGAAGCGCGGCCACCAGAAGCTGACGAGGCCGGGGTACTCCGTGACCTGCCCGAAATGGCGGCTGCCATGGGTTTCGAGTTCCGCGGCCACATCGGCGGGAAGCGCCTTGGGGTAGGCGCTGAGGAAATCGCCGATCGCGCCATGGAAGATGATGCCGCGGCGCGCCGGGTCGGGCGCGGAGGCGATGAGCTTCATGGGCTCGAGGCCCAGGATGTGCCGGGCATAGATGGCGTAAGGATCGCGGATCAGACGCTCGATGCGGGTAACGCTTAGACCCTTGGGGCGGAGCGCCACGGGGGGCCGCGGCTTTGGCATGGCGATGGGCGTTACCGCCTCGGGTGCTGAGAGGCGGCGGGCGAGTTCCGGCCAGTGCGTGTTCTGGAAGCGCTGCTTCAGCCCCGTGGTATCGAGGATCATTTGCAGGCGGTGGATCCAGCGCGATGGCGTTGCGGGCGAGTCGCCGATGCGGCGCGACCAGAGAAGCTTGACCTGCCCGTTGCCGAAGGCCTGCACGAAGTCATGCGCGGTCTGGCCGATCTGGCTTTCCGGCTGCTTCATGCCGAGGATCTCGCGCATCGGGCGGTTGAGCCACGGACCGCAATCGGCAGGCCCGGGCCAGCCGCCTTCATTGAGGCCCGCGAGCACGGTGACATCGGCGCGCATCAGGCGGGCTTCGAGCAGGCCGAGAATGGCGAGCGGTGTCGCGTTGTGCCGGCGGCTGCGCACCGGAAGCCCGTGCAGCCAGTGGCGGATGATGGCGGCGGCACGCGGCAGGTCACAGGCGCTGAGAAGCCGCGATTCGGCTTTGAGAAGATCGAAGGCCTCACGCAATTCCTCGCCACCCTCGCCCAGCCAGAAGGCTTCTCCGGCAATGGCCTCGCAGGCTGCCGCGAGGCGGTCGAGGTGATCGGCGAGCGTGTTGGGCGGATTGACGGCCAGTGGCTGCAGCACGCTTGCGATCACGCCGGCATGAGCGATGGTTGCTTCCCATTGCTCCGTCGTGACGGCGCGGAGCGTGAGGTGCGTGGGGCGCTGCTTCTGCTCTTCCGCGGCAAGGCGCAGCGCATGGGTGAGGCGGCCGATCTCCGGCGCACCCATGCCGGAGCGCAGCAGCGCGATCTCGATCAGGCTCGCGTGGTGGCGCGCGTCCTCCGGTGCCTTGCCGAAGCTCGCGAGGTCATGGCGGAGCAGGGCGGCCAATGGCTCCGCCGCGAAATTCTGGAGCAGCGCTTCGAGCAGCAGGTTGAGGAGCGAGGCACCCGCATGGCGCACCAGCGGTTCGCCCGCCGAATCGTCGATCGTGATGTTCCAGCGCTTCAGTTCAACCTTCACACGCCGCGCGAGCTGGCGGTCGGGCGTCACCAGGCAGCCGCTGCGGCCTCGCGTTTCGAGGCACGCGCGCAGCATGAGGGCGGCGGTGAGCGCCTGTTCCGGCAGCGAGCGCGTCTCGACGAGCTCCACACCCTGCATGGCGTCCGCAACCAGCGCTTGCTCGCCCTTGAGCGCCACATGCCAGAGATGCGCGGTTTCGGCCGGCCGCATCACCTCGCTTGCGAGCCAGCTCCGCGCACCACCGTCCTCGCCCAGCACCTCGACATGGCGGCGCTCGGCGGTGAGGCGGAACAGGAGTTGCTTCAGCGCATGCTGCGGGTGGGTGGGGCCGACGGCGGTCCAGCTCGCATCGTCCATCTGAAGATCGAGGCCGGGGAGCACCACCGCGCCATTGGGAAGCCCGGCAATGGCCTTGAGCAACGCGCAGGTGGCAGGGATCGAGCCCGTCGAGCCCGCGGCGATGAAGGGCTTCTCCGTCCGGGTGAATTCGAGCCGCTTTGCCTCCCGCCTGAGGATCGCGGAGCGCCGCGCCTGTGGGCCGATTGCCTTTTCTGCGAGCAGGCGCTGAGGATACTTCTCCCGCGCGATGCTGAGGAATTCGAGGATCGCCTCGCGGTGACGCGCGCTTTCGAGCCCATAGAGGTCGGGAAGCTTCGCGAGGTCGATGTCCTCGGTCTCGATGGCGTCGAGGAATTCGGCCAAGGACTGTGCAAGCCCGCCCACCTGGTGCGGCGCCGAGGCGATCTCGCGCGCAAGCCGCGTCGTGGGGTGGGCGCGCGCCCAGTCATCGATCAGCTCCATCAGCAGCAGGAGCTGGCCCGGCGCACTGACGGGCGTGCCGAGGTCATCGGCCTCGTGCAGGGGCGCCAGCAGATCCTCGTCGATGTCGCCGATGGGCCGGATGCGCGGCAGCAGCACCGCGGAGGAACCCACCATGCGGAAGAAGATGTCCTCGAGTTCGCGCACGGCGCGGCGGGTGGGGAGCAGGATGGTCCAGCGCCCAAGGTCAAGGGGGCCGGGCGGTTTCGGCCCGGCATAGGGAAAGCCCTGGAGAACGGCCTTTGCAAGGTCCTCGAGGAAGGGCCTGTCCGGCGCGATCGTGAAGAGCCGCGAGGGGTCAGCAGCCATCGCTCACCCCTTGAGTGCCGCTTCGGCGAGCGGAATGGCCTCGGGCGTTCCCACATGCAGCCAGCGGCCGGTGTGCTCGATGCCGAAGAGACGGCCCGCGGCGATGGCCTTGTCCCACAGGATGTTCATGGAGAACTTGCCTTGCGGCGCATCCGCGAAGAGACGCGGCGCCACGAGATAGGCGCCGCTGTAGACGAGCGGCGTACCGCCGGGCTCAGCGGAGCGCCTGGCAAGCCGGCCATCGGCACCGCGCACGAAGTCACCCTTGCCATCGTAACCGACGGTCCGGCCGAGGGCAGAGAGCAGGAGGAGGCAATCCATCTTCTCATCGTCCCATGCGGCACGCAGGCGATCAAGCGCGGGCTCGCCCTCATCGACCCAGAAGCTGTCGCTGTTGATGACGAAGAAGGGCGCCTCGCCCAGGAGCGGCAGCGCATGGGCAATGCCACCGCCCGTGTCGAGGATTTCGGCGCGCTCATCGGAAATGGTGATGCGAGGCGTTTTCTGCCGCGCCGCCCAGGCCTCGATCTGGTCTGGCAGATAGTGGACGTTCACGACCGCGTGGCCAACCTTCGCGGCGGCGAGGCGCTCGAAGCCATAATCGATCAGCGCCTTGCCCGCGACCTCGACCAGGGGCTTGGGGCGCGTCAGCGTCAGGGGGCGCATGCGCTGGCCGAAGCCTGCGGCGAGCACCATGGCAGTCTCGCCCAACCTCATTGCTGGCGCTCGCGCTGCCGGGGCGGCAAGTGACGGTCGAACCAGGCCTTGAGCCCGCCAAGCGCCGGATGCGCCAGATTGCGCTCGAGATAGCGCGAGACGCGTGGAATGTGGCGGAGGTAGCCGTGCTTGCCGTCACGCTTCGACAGCCTCGCAAAGATGCCGAGGATCTTGGTGGCGCGCTGGGCGCCCAGCACCGCATAGGCGGCATCGAAATCCTTCCGGTCGAAGCGGGGATCATCGGCGCGGAGCGCGCAGTAATGCGCATAGAGATCGTCGGCGAAACCGAAGTCCACATCGACGCG
>JBEILC010000008.1:0-36143 GCA_040379425.1 Hyphomicrobiales bacterium | reverse complement strand
CCGCGCCGAGCCAATGACGGAGTGTAGCGCAGTCTGGTAGCGCACCTGCTTCGGGAGCAGGGGGCCGGAGGTTCGAATCCTCTCACTCCGACCAATTTGGAAAGGGCGGCGCGGGCGTGTGTATCAGCGCCTGCGCCGTTTCCCGTTAGGGCCTCCTGTGGCATGAGCGAGCTTTCCTTTGACCGCGATTTCGAGGTGACGCCGGGCGAGGCGGTCCAGGTCTCGCCACTGGTGCGCCGGGTGCTGGCGGGCAATCCGAGCCCCTTCACCTTTAAGGGCACCTCGACCTTCATCGTGGGCCGCGGCCGGGTCGCCATCATCGACCCGGGCCCGGAGGACGAGCGCCATTTCAACGCATTGCTGAAGGCCATCGCGGGCGAGACGGTCACCCACATCCTGGTCACCCATTCCCATGCCGACCATTCCCCCCTCGCCCGCCGCCTGAAGCAGGCCACGGGTGCCAGAACTTATGGCCATGGTCCCGTCTCGCCCTCTCCCGAAACGCGGCTCCGTCTCGACGCGTCGATCGATCATGACTTCGTGCCGGACGTGCCGCTGGCCGACGGCGATGCGGTCACGGGCCCGGGCTGGACGCTCGAGGCGCTGTTCACGCCGGGCCACATGTCGAACCATCTGTGCTTCGCGTTTCCACAGGAGCAGGCGCTGTTCTCGGGCGATCACGTGATGGCCTGGGCCACCAGCGTCATCGCGCCGCCGGATGGTGACATGGCGAATTACTTCGCCTCGCTCAGGAAGCTCATCGGCCGGGAGGAGCAGGTCTATCACCCGGGCCACGGCCCTTCGCGGCGCGACCCTCAAGCACTGGTGCGCGGCTATCTCTCCCACCGCCGCATGCGGGAGGAGGCGATCCGCGCGCGCGTCCAGCAGGGTGCGCGGACAGTGCCGGAGATCGTCGCCGCCATTTACGCCGATGTGGACCCCAGGCTCCACGCCGCCGCAGCACTTTCGACCACGGCGCACCTCCGGCACCTCGTGGCACAAGGCAAACTCAGCCACGCCGATGGCGTCTACGAAGCCATCTGATCCGCTCAGAACCTGATGATGCGCAGCCAGCGCGTGATGTCGAGAAGTGTGGTCAGCGCCGCGGCGACATAGGTCAGCGCCGCCGCCGTCAGCACGCTCCGTGCCGCCTTCATGTCGCCTTGCGGAATGAAGCGCTGCAGACCCGGCAGGGCGCGGCTGAAGCTGGCGTTGAACTCGGTGGGCAAAGTCAGCACATGGATGACGACCGTCGTCAGCATGATGGCGAAGGCGCCCGCAGCCTGGCCCAGCAGAAGGGCCGGGGAATGGGTGAAGGCGAAGATCACCGGCGTCGCCATCAGCAGCACGGCACCCAGCCGGCTGATGCCCGTGGCCCAGCGCCCCAGCGCCTGGCGCAGCATCAGCGGGCGGTAGCCCTCGGCATGCTGCAGCGCATGGCCCACCTCATGCGCGGCGACCGCCACAGCCGTCACCGAGCGCCCGTCGAAGTTCGGGGCTGAGAGCCGCACCGCCTTGTCATCCGGCGCATAATGGTCACCCGCCGGGACGCGCTCGACCGTCACATGGTGGAGCCCTGCCTCATCCAGCAGGCGCCGCGCCAGTTCGCCGCCCGTACCGGGGTAATCCGGCCGCTCCGCGCCATGCCGGCGCATGGTCGCCGCCACCCACATGCCGGGTCCGAAGACCAGGCCGAGGAAGGCGCAAAAGAGAAGTGCGTAAATCACCACCATGGCGCTGGATATGGGGAAGCGATCGCCCGAAATGAAGATCGCCGGGGTGATGCCCCGGCGACCAATTCTTCCTGCGGGCTGAGCCTCAGTTGCCGAGGATGGCGCTTTCCAGAATGTCGAGGCCTTCCTTCAGCACCATTTCGGATGCGGTGAGCGGCGTCAGCATGCGCACGGTGTCGGCATAGACGCCGCAGGTGAGGATCAGCAGGCCGCGCTCCAGGCACTTCGCCGCCAGCGCCTTGGCGCCGCCGGAATCAGGCTCATTGCCGCCATGCTGGGTGACGAGCTCGAAGGCGCACATGGCGCCAAGCCCGCGGACGTCGCCGATCGGCATGCCGCGTCCCTTGGCCTTGATGGAGGTCAGGCGCTCCATGATGAGCTTGCCCTGGGCTTCCGCCTTCTGGAGGAGGTTCTCCGTCTCGAAGGCTTCGAACACGCCCAGCGCCGCGGCGCAGGCAATCGGGTTGCCGGCATAGGTGCCGCCGATGCCGCCCGGGTCCGGCGCGTCCATGATCTTGGCACGGCCAACCACGCCCGCAAGCGGGAAGCCGCCGGCCAGCGACTTCGCCACGGTGATCAGGTCCGGCTCCACGCCATAATGCTCCATGGCGAAGAACTTGCCGGTTCGCCCGAAGCCCGACTGGATCTCATCCGCGATCAGCAGGATGCCGTGGTCATCGCAGAGCTTGCGCAGACGGACCATCAGTTCCTTGGGCGCGATGTAGAAGCCGCCCTCGCCCTGCACGGGCTCGATGATGATGGCGGCCACGCGCGAGGGTTCCACATCCGCCTTGAACAGCCATTCGATGGAATGCATCGTGTCCTCGATGGTGACACCCTTGTGCGCCACAGGGAAAGGCACGTGCCACACGCCCGGCGCCATCGGCCCGAACTTCGCCTTGTAGGGAAGCACCTTGCCGGTCAGCGTCATGCCGAGCAGTGTCCGGCCATGGAAGCCGCCGTTGAAGGCGATGACATCGGAGCGGCCGGTGTAGGCGCGGGCGAACTTCACCGCATTCTCGACGGCTTCCGCACCCGTGGTCACCAGCGCCGACTTCTTCTCGCCGGAAATCGGAGCAACTGCGTTGAGCTTCTCGCACACCTCGATGAAGGGCGCGTAAGGCATCACCATCGCGCAGGTGTGGGTGAAGGCCTCGAGCTGCTCATAGACGCGCTTCATCACGAGGGGATGCCGGTGCCCGGTGTTGACCACCGCGATGCCGCCGCCGAAATCGACGTAGCGGTTGCCCTCGATGTCCCAGATCTCGGAATTCTCCGCGCGCGCCGCGATGACCGGTGCGCCCGCGCTGATGCCGCGGGAGACGGCCTTGGCACGGCGTTCGACCCACTGCTTGTTCATGCCAGGGGCTGCGACCGGTGCGTTCATGATGTTCTCCTTCAAGACCAGATGTTCAAAAAGAATGGCTGGGCGGCTTTTACGCCCGTTGACGGGGTGGCGGCAAACGGATTTCATCCCACCTCCCTGGGGGAGATTTCATGACAGACCTGATCCGGATGACAGCCGCCGCCATCGTCGACGGCCTGAAGAGCGGCGCCATCACGCCGCTCGACTGCCTCGATGCGCTGGAGAAGCGCGTGGCGGAGGTTGACGGCGCGGTCAACGCGCTCCCCACTTTGTGCTTCGACAGGGCCCGCATTCATGCCCGGGCGCTGATGCAGAAACCGCAGGCCCAACGCGGGATTCTCGCAGGCCTTCCCGTCCCCATCAAAGACCTGGCCGATGTCGCGGGCGTGCGCTCAACGCAGGGTTCGCCGATTTACAAGGACCGCGTGCCGGAGGCTTCGGACCTGCTTGTCACCCATCTGGAGGGCAATGGCGGGCTCATCTACGCCATGTCCAACACGCCGGAATTCGGTGCGGGTGCGCACACCTTCAACGAGGTGTTCGGCGCCACGCGGAATCCCTGGAACACACGAATGTCCGCATCTGGCTCCTCAGGGGGAGCCGCCGTGGCGCTCGCCACCGGCATGGCCTGGGCGGCGCATGGCTCGGACCTCGGCGGCTCGCTCAGGAACCCGGCAAGCTTCTGCGGTGTCGTCGGCATGCGCCCCTCACCCGGCCGGGTCGCCGCCAGCGTCGCGGCCAAGATTGATTCGACGCTGGGCGTCGAAGGCCCCATGGCGCGCAACGTGGAAGACCTCGCCCTGCTGTTCGACGCCATGGTGGGCGAGGAACCGGCGGACCCGCTCTCGCTTGCCTCGGACGGCGCCTCCTATCTCGCCGCGGCGCGCTCCGGCTGGAAGCCCCGGAAGGTCGCAGTCTCGCGTGACCTCGGCCTGCCGCCGGTTGACCGTGAGGTCGCGGGCCTCGTCATGACTGCGGCGGAGAAGCTCGCGGGCGAAGGCGTCATCGTCGAGGAGGCCCACCCCGGCCTCCGCGAAACGCGCGAATGCGCCCAGACCCTCCGCGCGCTGTCCTATGCCAACATGTTCCCGCTGCTCGAGAAGCACCGCGATCTCCTCAAGCCGGAGGTCGTGTGGAACATCGAAAGGGGCCTGAAGCTGACGGGGGCGGAGATTGCCCGCGCCGAAGCCCAGCGCGGCGCAATGTTCCACCGCATGCGGGCCTTCTTCCAGGACTATGATCTCCTGCTCTGCCCCACCACCATCGTTCCGCCCTTCCCCATCGAACAGCGCTATGTGGCGGAGTGCGATGGCGTCAGCTTCGAATCCTATGTCGACTGGCTGATGATCGTGCACGCCATCACGCTCTGCTGCTGCCCGGCAATCTCGATTCCCTGCGGCTTCACGGCGAACAACCTCCCCGTCGGACTCCAGATCGTCGCGCCGGGCCGGGGCGAAGCCAAACTCCTCGCCGGCGCGCGCTATATGGAGCAGGTCCTGGGCCTCGGCGCCATCACGCCGATTGATCCCCGAAGCTGACCTGCCCGTCATCTGGCTTCACCCCCTCTTTCCCGCTAAACTTGAATCAATTCCTCTCCTCCACGCATATGGGGGAGAGGAAGAAAGAAAGAGACAGGAGGTCCAAAGCATGCGCGGACTGATGCAGGATTTCCCGCTGCTCGTGCACCGCGTGCTGGACCACGCGGCGCGCTGGCATGGGCCGGTGCCGATCCTCTCCCGCTCCGTCGAAGGCCCGATGCACCGCACCGGCTACGCTACTCTGAGCCGCCGCGCGCGTGCGCTGGCGTCTGCCTGCGAGACGAAGCTCGGCCTCAAGATGGGCTCCGTCATCGCCACCATGGCGTGGAACACCTGGCGCCACCTCGAGATCTGGTACGGCGTCATGGGGCTTGGCGCCATCGTCCACACGCTGAACCCCCGGCTCTTCACCGATCAGCTCACCTATATCGTCAATCACGCCGAGGATCAGTGGGTCTTCACCGATCTCACCTTCGTGCCGCTGTTCGAGAAGCTGCAGGACAGCCTGCCGAAGGTGAAGGGCTTCGTCATCCTGACGGACGCCGCCCATATGCCCTCGACCACGCTCCGCAATCCGGTCTGCTACGAGGACCTCATCCAATCGGGTGACCCGGAATTCGCCTGGCCGGAGTTCGACGAGAACACCGCCTGCGGCATGTGCTACACCAGCGGCACCACGGGCAACCCCAAGGGTGTTCTCTATTCGCACCGCTCCAATGTGCTGCACGGGCTGATGTGCGCGCTGGGCGATGCGATGGCTTTGTCGAGCCGCGATGTTGCGATGCCCGTCGTGCCGATGTTCCATGCCAATGCCTGGTCGATCGCCTTCTCCGCACCGATTGCGGGCGCAGCACTGGTCCTGCCGGGGCCGAAGCTCGACGGCGCCTCGATCTATGAAATGCTGACGGAGGGCCGCGTCACCATCACGGCGGCCGTGCCCACCGTCTGGCTCATGCTGCTGCAATATCTTGAGCAGAATCCGGCGCTGAAGCTCCCGCATCTTGACCGGGTGGTGATCGGCGGCTCCGCCTGCCCCGAAGCCATCATGAAGGCCTTCGTCGAGGATTACGGCGCCGACGTCGTCCATGCCTGGGGCATGACGGAGATGAGCCCCATCGGCTCGCTCGGCGTCCAGTCAGGCCGTGCGGCGGCTCTTCCGCCCGATCGATGGTGGAAGCTGAAACTGAAGCAGGGCCGCCCGCCCTTCATGGTGGACATGAAGATCACCGATGATGAGGGCAACACGCTCCCCCATGACGGCCGGACCTTCGGCCGGCTGAAGGTGAAGGGCCCCGCCGTGGCGAAAAGCTATTTCAAGGGCGAGGGCATCAGCGCCTTCGACGCCGAAGGCTGGTTCGATACCGGCGATGTCGCCACTATAGATGAATTTGGATACATGCATATAACCGACCGCGCCAAGGACGTGATCAAGTCCGGCGGCGAGTGGATCTCCTCGATCGAGCTCGAGAACGCCGCGATCTCCTGCGCGGGCGTTCAGGAGGCGGCGGCGATCGGCCTCGCGCACCCCAAGTGGGACGAGCGGCCACTGCTCGTGGTGGTCAGGAAGCAGGGCTCCGCCGTCACGCGCGAGGAGGTTCTGAGGCATCTCGAACCACGCCTCGCCAAGTGGTGGCTGCCGGATGACGTGGTCTTCACCGATGAGATCCCGCACACCGCGACGGGCACGATATCGAAGCTCGAGCTGCGCGCCGCCTTCCGGGACTACCGCTTCCCCGGCGCCTGAGCCGCTCAACCGGCGGAGCAATCCGCCCGCCGGTTTTTTGATCCTGCGGCTCCTATTGCGGCTTTCGCATATTTCGGCGATGAATCGGCCGGGTAAGGGGGGAGCAATTGAGCGTGGTGACGCCGGAAATGCTGCAGCGGGAGCGGGCGCTCTTCGCCGCCTTCATCTATGACTGCATCATCGTCGTGCCCTGTTTCATCGTGGCGGTGCAGTCGGGCTCGCTCACCATCCTGGGCGAGGTGCTGCGCGGCGTCTTCCTGATCAGCGTGGCGATCGCCTCCTGGCCCACGCCGCGGCGCATCCATCGCGGGCAGACAGGCGCTTATGATTTCGGCATGGGCAGGATCGAGCAGATCCTGCCCGAGGACCGGCAGATCCGGATCAAGCAGGTGCTGGCCCGCCACTATGAGAGCTGCGATGCCCTGAATGGTGCCAGAGCCGTTAGTCAGGCTCCGACATCGAGGTGCATGTGGGACTGGGCTTTGCCCCGCACATCCCCTTCGGCGAGGTGGCGCGGATTTCCAAGGCTGTGGTCGATGATATCGAGGCAGCACTGCCGGAAAGCCGCGTCACGGTCACGCCAGTCCTGCCGGACTAGCTGTTTTCATCTGCCATCGGGCTGTTATAGTCCATTTCCCCAGGAGGAAACAGAGCATGCCCTTGTCCAACATGGCCGTCCGTGACATCGAGACGGTGATCCACCCCTACACCAACCTCGCCCGCCACCGCGAGGTGGGCCCGCTCATCCTCAATGAGGGCCGGGGCATCTATCTCTATGACGACACAGGCAAGCGCTACCTGGAGGGCATGGCCGGCCTGTGGTGCACGGCACTGGGCTATGGCAACCAAGAGATCGCCGAAGCGGGGGCTGAGGCGCTGCGCAAGGTCTCCTTCACCCATGCCTTCAGCGGCAAGTCGCATGATGGCGTGATCGAGCTGTCCGAAAAGCTCAAGGAGATCGCCCCCTGCCCCGCCTCCAAGATCCTCTTCGGCGCCTCGGGCTCGGAAGCCAATGACATGCAGATCAAGCTGTCATGGTACTACAACAACGCGCGCGGCAAGCGGGAGAAGAAGAAGATCATCTCACGCGTGCGCGCCTACCACGGTGTCACCATCGCATCGGCCTCGCTCACGGGGCTGCCCTGGGTGCACAATGACTTCGATCTGCCGATCGCCAATGTGCTGCACACCTCCTGCCCGCACTACTACCGCTTCGGCAAGGACGGCGAGACGGAGGCAGACTTCGCACAGCGCATGGCGGATGATCTCGAGAAGCTGATCCTGAAGGAAGGGCCGGACACGGTTGCCGCCTTCATCGCAGAGCCCCTGATGGGTGCGGGCGGTGTGCTCATGCCGCCGGCGGGCTACTGGGAGAAGGTCAACGCCATCCTGGCGAAGTATGACATTCGCTTTATTGCAGATGAAGTGATCTGCGGCTTCGGCCGCACCGGCAACTGGTTCGGCACGACGACGATGGGCATGAAGCCGCAGTCGATCTCCATGGCCAAGGCCATCACCTCGGCCTATTTCCCGCTCTCGGCCCTGACCATCGAGGAAGACCTCTACCAGGCCATGCTGGACGAGAGCCGCAAGCTCGGCACCTTCGGCCACGGCTACACCTACACAGCACATCCCGTGGGCTGCGCCATCTCCTTGAAGACCATCGAGATCTACCAGCGCGACAAGATCATGGAGCACGCGGCGAAGATGAGCCCCGTCTTCCAGATGCGGCTGAAGAAGCTGGCCGATCACCCGATGGTGGGCGAGGCGCGCGGCATTGGCCTCATCGGTGCGGTCGAGCTCGTGGCCGACAAGGCGACCAGGCGTCCCTTCGACCCCAAGAAGATGGTGGGTGCGGCAACCGTGAACGCCATGCAGGAGCTGGGCCTCATCGTCCGCAACATCCAGGACTCGATCGCTTTCTGCCCGCCGCTCATCATCACCACCGACGAGATCCACGAGATGTTCGACATGGTCGAAAAGGGCCTCGACGTGATGGAGGCCTGGGCGGCCAAGGAAAACGCGAGGGCGGCATGATCGAGAGCGAGGGGGCGCTTCGTCAGAAATTCGGCGAGGTCCACCCCCTCGCCATCACCAAGTCGCGTCCGGCACTGGACCAGTATTCGCGCCAGTTCATTTCGCTGTCGCCCTTCCTCGTCATCTCGACGGCGGATGGAGAGGGCAAGGCGGACCTGAGCCCGCGCGGGGATCCGCCGGGCTTCGTGCATGTGGTGGATGACAAGACCATCCTCGTGCCGGACCGCCCCGGCAACAACCGGCTCGACACGATGTCGAACATCACGGCCAACCCCAATGTCGGCTGCCTTTTCTTCATCCCCGGCTTCGAGGACACGCTCCGCCTCAACGGCAAGGCCCGCCTCTCCGATGATGCGGCGCTGCTGAAGCACTGCACGGTGAACGGCAAGGTCCCGAAGGTCGGCATCCTCATCACGGTGGAGGAAGTCTTCATCCACTGCGCCAAGGCCCTGAAGCGCTCGAAGCTCTGGGGGCCTGACTACCGGCAGGACCGTGGCCAGCTCCCCTCCATCGCCCGCATCATTCTCGCCCAGACCTGCGAGACGGGTGTGGACGAAAAAGAGGCTCAGGAGGCCGACAAGGACGTCGAGGGGGACTACAAGACCGGCCTCTATTGATCGAGGTCAAGAAAGGCGAAGCTAACAACTGTTAGTATCAATTTTCATGGACACTCAGCTCATTCCCTTCGCCACCCAGGACGTTCCCCGCTACACCAGCTACCCGACGGCAGTGCAGTTCCAGTCCGATTTTCCTGGCGCCACCGCTGACCAATGGCTCACCGCGCTGGACCCTGAGGCAACCCTCTCGGTCTATGTCCACATCCCCTTCTGCCGCCAGCTCTGCTGGTATTGCGGCTGCCACACCTCGGTGCCGAACTCCTATGACCGCGCGGCGCGCTACGTCGAATATCTGGTGAAGGACATCAAGCGCTCCGCCGCCCTCTTCCAGGGCAAGAAGGGCAAGGTCGCCCATCTCCATTTCGGCGGCGGCACCCCCACCTACCTCGATGACCTCCACATCGGCGAGATCGTCGAGGCCATCGACAAGGAGTTCGGGATCGCACCCGGCGGCGAGATGGCGCTCGAATCCGATCCCCGCACGCTGACCAGGAAGCGCGCCCGCGTGCTGTCCGGCATGGGCTTCAACCGCATCAGCTTCGGCGTGCAGGATTTCGCCACGCCAGTGCAGATGAAGATCAACCGGCTGCAGACCTTCGGTCTCGTCAAGGCCGCGAATGAGTTCCTGCGCGAGGCAGGCTTCACCTCGGTTAATTTCGATCTCATGTACGGCCTGCCCGCCCAGACGGTGGACAGCGTTGCGAAGACCGCCGAACAGGCAGCCTCGCTGAAGCCGGACCGCATCTCGGTCTTCGGCTATGCCCATGTGCCGTGGTTCAAGAAGCACCAGAAGATGATCTCGGACGCCGATCTCCCCGGCGTCAAGGAGCGCTACGCCCAGGCCACCACCATCGAGCAGGAGCTCAACGCCCATGGCTACGCCTCGATCGGGCTTGACCATTTCGCGCTCGAGCATGATGAGCTGACCAAAACCGCGAAGGCCGGCGCCATGCGCCGCAATTTCCAGGGCTACACCACGGATGTCTCCGGCGCGCTTCTCGCTTTCGGCGCCTCCGCCATTGGCGAGTTCCCCCAGGGCTTCTACCAGTCGGCGCGCGACTCGCTGGAATGGTCGCAGCGCATCGACCGCAACGAAAGCCCCGTCACCCGCGGCCTTGCGACGACGGAAGAGGACCGCATGCGCTCGGACGTCATCGAGCGGCTGATGTGCGATCTCTCGGTCGACGCCGCCGAAATCGCGCAGCGCCACGGCTTTGATCCGTCGATCTTCGATGATGTCATTGAAAAGCTCGAACCCGCCGTGTTCGCCGGCATCGCCACCGTCTCAGGCCCCCGCATCAGCGTGGCGCCGAAGCACCGCCTGTTCCTGCGCACCGTCGCGGCCGCTTTCGACACGCATTTCGTGGCCGCACCCAACAGGCACGCGAAGGCGGTCTAGGCCGGCACCCGGGTCACAGTCCCGCCAGCGCCTGCTCCACGTCCGCGATCAGATCATCCACATGCTCGATCCCCACCGAGATCCGCACCAGATTGTCGGGCACCGGGCTCGCCGGCCCCTCCACCGTCTTGCGGTGCTCCGCAAGACTCTCGACGCCGCCCAGTGACGTCGCCGGCACGATCACCTTCAGCCTTGTGCAAAAGCGTTGCCCCTCGGCAAAGCCGCCCTTCACCAGGATGGACATCATGCCGCCGAAGCCATCGGTCATCTGCTGCGCCGCAATCGCGTGGCCGGGGTGCGAGGTGAGCCCCGGATAGAGCACGCGCTCCACCTTCGGGTGCCCCTCGAGATGGCGGGCAATCGCCAGCGCATTGGCAGACGCCTGCCGGTAGCGCACGAACAAGGTCCGCATGCCGCGCAGCAGCAGAAAGCATTCAAGCGGCGGCAGCGGCGCTCCCATCTTGGTGCGCAGCGTGGCGATCTCCTTCCAGCGCGGCGTCTCAGCGCGCGTCACCAGAACGCCCGCCAGCACGTCAGAATGCCCGTTCAGATATTTCGTCGCCGAATGGAACACGATGTCAGCGCCCAGCATCAAGGGTTGCGTCGTCACCGCACCCGTCGCCGTCGCATCGGCCGCGAGGATGGCGCCCACCGCATGCGCGGCCTCCGCCGCCGCCGCGATGTCGATCACATCCCATGTCGGGTTCAACGGTGTTTCGATCCACAGCAGGTCGGTGCCCTTGCGCACTGCCTTCTCCAGCGCGCCGGGTTCTGTGGGGTTGAACAGGGTGAGTGAAATACGCCCCAGCCCTTCCAGCCGCTTCAGCCAGTCGCGCGTGCCGTAATACATGACGTCGGGAGCCGCCACATGTGCGCCCTGCGGCACGGTCTCGAGCAGCGTGGTGATCGCCGCCATGCCGGAGGCGAACAGCAAGGCGGAGGTCCCGCGCTCCAGCGCGGCAATCGCCTCTTCCGTCTGCCACAGCGTCGGATTGCCGTTGCGGACGTAGTTTTCCTTCAGCTTCGGGGCGTAGTTCTCATCGCGGGCATAGGTGGATGCAGTGTAGATCGGCGGCACCACAGCACCTGTCGCCTCATCTACCGCGCGCAGCGCATGCGCCGCGATGGTCTCGGGCCGCAAGGCCTCGTTAGACATGCTGTCCGCCATTGATGTGAAGCTCGGCCCCGTTCACATAGCTGGACTGGTCGGTGCACAGGAAATAGATGGCCCTTGCCACCTCCTCCGGCTGGCCAAGGCGGCGCTGCGGAATCTGCGCCACCAGTTTCTCCGTACCCGGAGAAAGAATCGAGGTCTCGATTTCGCCGGGCGAGATCGAATTGACGCGCACGCCAAAGGGTCCGAAGTCCGCCGCCATTTCGCGCGTGAGCGAGGCGAGTGCCGCCTTGGATGTCGAATAGGCAGCCCCCGCGAAGGGATGGACGCGCGAGCCGGCAATGGAGGTCACGTTCACCACCGCCCCTTTGGCCGCGACGAGTTCATCCATCAATCCGCGCGCCAGCATCACGGGCGCGAAGAAATTGATCTGGAACACCGTCTTCCAGTCCTCTTCCGCCGTCTCGATGGTGTTGAGCCTGCCGCCCCCCGGCTTCTTGGGGCTGATGGCGGCGTTGTTGACCAGCGCATGAAGCCTTGAGCCCTGCGCCTTCAACCGCTCCTTCATCTGGGCAATCGCCGCATGCGTGTCGGTCGAGGAGGCGAGGTCCACCACGATGTGGTCATCCGGCCCCGCGTCCCACGGACAATCCTCGGGGAAGGGCTGGCGCGAGCAGGTGATGACGCGCCATCCCGCCGTCGAGAAGCGCTTCACCGTGGCATGCCCGATGCCGCGCGAGGCGCCGGTCAGGATCAGAGTCTTGCGGTCGGCATCGGGTGTGGCGTTCACGGATAGAGCCTCGCCTTGTTCCACTCGCTCCGCTCGTCAGGTCTGCGGAACACCACCCGGTCATGCAGCCGGAACGGCCGGTCATGCCAGAACTCGATCGCCACCGGCTTGATGCGGAAGCCGGACCAATGCGCCGGCCGCGGCACCTCGCCGATCGCATATTTCGCGGTGTTGAGCGCCACAGCGGTTTCGAGCGCGAAGCGGCTCTCCAGCGGGCGGGACTGCTGGGAGGCCCATGCGCCGATCCGGCTGTCCCGCGGGCGGGATGAGAAATAGGCGTCCGCCTCCGCCTTCGAAACCTCTTCCACGATGCCCCGCACCCGCACCTGGCGGCGCAGCGACTTCCAGTGGAAGACCAGCGCCGCCTTCATGGTGCCGAGAATTTCCTGGCCCTTCTGGCTCTCGAAATTTGTGTAGAAGACGAAGCCCCGCTCATCGAAGCCCTTCAGAAGAACCATGCGGACATTGGGCAGCCCCTCCTCGTCCACGGTGGCAAGCGCCATGGCATTCGGGTCATTGGGTTCGGAGGCTTCCGCCTCTTTGAGCCACTCGCCGAACAGGTTGAAAGGGTCGTTCCGCTCCGTGAAGCCTGCCGATGCGGTCAGCTTCGATAGATCGCTCAAGGCCATGTGCTATTCCTGATGTGTCAAATGCTTATGCCACCCGCGATGGCTACGGATCAACCGCCAGCAGAGACCATGAGCCATGCGCCGCACCGGGCAGGCCGCTGTTTTCTTTCCTGTGGACCTCTTCCCGGAGTTGTGCCAATGAAACGGACCGCCGGGGAACCTCCCGGCCTCCCTCAATCCGGACAGGCAATCATGAGCGATTTCAAAGGTTTGATGGCTGGCAAGCGCGGCCTCATCATGGGTGTTGCGAATAACCGGTCGATTGCCTGGGGCATTGCCAAGTCCTGTGCCGCGCAGGGTGCTGAGCTCGCCTTCACCTATCAGGGCGACGCCCTGAGGAAGCGTGTGGAGCCTCTGGCCGCCGAACTCGGCTCCAAGATCGTCGTCCCCTGCGATGTGACGGACACCGCCTCGATGGACGCCACATTCGAGACGCTGGGCAGGGAGTGGGGTTCGCTCGACTTCCTCGTCCACTGCATCGCCTTCTCGGACAAGGACGAGCTTACCGGCCGCTACATCGACACCACGGCGGAGAATTTCACCAAGACGATGTTCATCAGCATCTATTCCTTCACCGCCGTCGCCCAGCGCGCCGAAAAGCTGATGAACAATGGCGGCTCGATGGTCACCCTCACCTATTACGGCGCTGAGAAGTGGATGCCGCACTACAACGTCATGGGCGTTGCCAAGGCAGGCCTCGAGGCCTCCGTGCGCTATCTCGCCGCCGACTTGGGCCCCAAGGCGATCCGCGTCAACGCCATCTCGGCGGGCCCCATCAAGACACTCGCCGCCTCCGGCATTGGCGACTTCCGCTACATTCTGCGCTGGAACGAATACAATTCGCCGCTCCGCCGTACGGTAACGATCGACGAAGTGGGCGATAGCGGCCTTTATCTTCTCTCGGACCTCGGCCGCGGCGTCACCGGCGAAATCCTGCATGTCGATGCCGGCTACCACATCGTCGGCATGAAGCACCCGGACGCGCCGGACATTACGGTCAACGGCCACGGTGAGTAGAGAGCGGCCTCCCATCTATTTCGTCCGCCACGGCGAGACAGACTGGAACGTCCAGGGCCTGATCCAGGGCTGGACGGATACGCCGCTCAACGACAAGGGCCATGTGCAGGCCCGCGCCGTGGCCCGCGCGCTCGCGGAACTGCCGGACATCTCCTCAGGCCTCCATTACGTGGTGAGCCCGCTGATGCGCGCCCGCCAGACCATGGGCTACATCGCCGAGGCGCTCTCACTCGAGCAGCGCCACATCGCCGTCGAACCAGCTGTAAAGGAGCTGGGCTTCGGCGTCTGGGAGGGAAAGCCCTTCTGGGAGCTCAAGGCCTCCCCCGTCTATCCCGCCCACCCGGAGGACCGCTACGGCTGGCGTCCGGACGCTGGCGAAAGCTATGAGGATGGCCACGCCCGAATCAATGACTGGCTGGACAGGCTGGACCGCCCCACCGTTGTCGTCGCCCATGGCGCAATCGGCCGCTGCCTGATCGCCGAGATCGCCGGGCTGCCCCGCTGTGACCTTGTCGAACTCCCCATGCGCCAGGGCTTCTACTGCAAGCTCGAGGCCGGAACGGCCGAGTGGTTTGACGCGAAGGCCGATGCGGCTTAGTTAGGCCCCATGTCCCACAATACATTCGGCCATCTCTTCCGCATCACCACCTTCGGCGAAAGCCATGGGCCGGCCATCGGCTGCATCGTCGACGGCTGCCCGCCGAACATTCCCCTCACAGCGGCGGAGATCCAGGCCTTCCTCGAAAAGCGCCGCCCCGGCCAGTCGCGCTTCACCACCCAGCGCCAGGAGCCGGACCAGGTGAAGATTCTCTCCGGCGTCTTCGAGGATGACCGTACCGGCGGCCCCGTCACCACCGGCGCGCCGATCATGCTGTTGATCGAGAACGTCGATCAGCGCTCGAAGGACTATGCCGCGATCCGGGACACCTACCGCCCCGGCCATGCCGATTTCACCTATGACGCCAAATATGGCATCCGCGACTACAAGGGCGGCGGCCGCTCCTCCGCGCGGGAGACGGCGGCGCGCGTGGCTGCCGGTGCCGTGGCCCGAAAGATCATTCCGGGCGTCACCATCAGGGGTGCGCTCGTCCAGATGGGCCCGCACAAGATCGACCGCACCAACTGGGACTGGTCGGAGGTCGACCGCAACCCCTTCTTCACGCCCGATGCCAAGGCGGCGAAGTCCTACGAGGACTATCTCGACGGTGTACGGAAGTCCGGCTCCTCCTGCGGTGCGGTGATCGAGGTCACGGCCAGCGGTGTCCCCGCGGGCTGGGGTGCGCCACTCTACGGCAAGCTCGACCAGGACCTCGCCTCTGCCATGATGAGCATCAATGCGGTGAAGGGTGTCGAGATCGGCGCGGGCTTCGAGTCCGCCGCCCTCTCGGGCGAGCAGAACGCGGATGAGATCCGCATGCGCCACGGCAAGCCGGAGTTCCTTTCGAACCACGCTGGTGGAATCCTGGGCGGCATCTCGACCGGGCAGGACGTCGTGGTACGCTTCGCGGTCAAGCCCACCTCCTCGATCCTCCAGACCCGCAAGACCATCACGGCCAAGGGCGAAGAAGCGGACGTGATGACCAAGGGCCGCCACGACCCCTGCGTCGGAATCCGCGCCGTCCCCGTGGGCGAGGCGATGATGGCGATCGTGCTGGCCGACCACTTCCTGCGCCATCGCGGGCAGGTTGGATAGGGTTTCACAATGTCAATCAGCAGCAGGCAAGTGGGGGCCTTCTAGCTGAAATAGGAAGAAAAGTCAAGGAATGTTTTCCCTTCATCTTCTCCCGCTCCTTCAGCGGGAGAGGACCTCCCGGGTGAAATGAAATGGGGGGCAGGGGTGGCGGAGCTAGGGGTGCGGCTTCACCGCCCCCATCAGAAACTCCCGGTTCCCATCCCCGCCCTTGACCGGCGAGTCCGTCACACCCAGCACGCGCCAGCCTTCTCCTTCGAGAAACGCCGCGATCTCCCCGCACACCCGTTCATGCACCGCAGGGTCCGTCACGACACCGCCCTTGCCGAGCGCCTCGCGGCCCGCCTCGAACTGCGGCTTGATGAGCGCGACCAGACATGCCCCCTCCTCCGCGAGCTCCAGCGCTCTTGGCAGCGCCAGCTTCAGGGAAATGAAACTCACATCGCAAGCAATGATCTGAATGTTCCGATCAAGATGCTCCGCCGCGAGATCCCGCGCGTTGAGACCTTCGATCAGCGTGATGCGCGGGTCCTCGATCTTCATCTGCCCGTGGCCCACGTCGATCGCCGTCACATGGGCGGCACCCTCCTCCAGCAGCACCTGGGTGAAGCCCCCCGTCGACGCGCCGATGTCGAGGCAGGCCTTGCCCGCCGGCGAAATTCCGAAATGCGTAAGCCCATGCTTCAGCTTCAGCGCCGCGCGGGAGACATAGGCCTGCGCCTCATCGGCGATCTCGAAAACAGCCCCGGGGCCCACCATCTGCGAGGGCTTCGACGCGATCTCCCCGTCAACCAAAACCGTGCCGCGCAGCACCGCATCCCTGGCGCGCGAGCGGGAGGGGTAGAGCCCGCGCGCGGCGAGCGCCTCGTCGAGCCGCTCCCTAGGAGGCATCCAGCGGTTCGGTGCCAGACGGCGTCCCGTCCGGCTTCAGCGTGATCTTCTCGATCCGCGCCTCCGCCTCCTTGAGGAGTTTCCCACAGTGCTTCTTCAGCGCTTCGCCCCGCTCATAGATGGCGATCGACTGTTCGAGGTCCACCTTGCCGGATTCAAGCCAGGTCACGATCTGCTCCAGCTCCGCCAGCGCCTTCTCGAAGGGAAGCGCCTGAATGTCCGCATGGTCCGCCATCAGAGTTCATCCTCCTCATCATCCGTAGACTGATCATCGAAATCCGCGTTGCCGCGCATCAGCGCCTGCACGTGAATGCCTGCTGAGGCCGCAAGCCCATGCAGGTCATAGCCGCCCTCCAGCACGGAGACGATCCTGCCGCCGCAGTGGATCTCTGCCGCCTCCATCAGTTGCAGCGTGACCCAGGCGAAATCCTCCTCGCTGAGCTGCAGGCTTCCCAGCGGGTCACGGTGGTGGGCATCGAATCCGGCGGAGATGATGACGAGATCCGGCCCGAAGGCATCGAGTGCGGGAAGAATCGCCGAACCCATCGCCTCGCGGAACGGCTCGCTGCCATCGCCCGCGCGCAAAGGTGCGTTGAAGATGTTGCCGGCTCCGGTCTCCTGCACTGAGCCCGTGCCGGGGTAGAGCGGCATCTGGTGCGTTGAGCCATAGAACATGTCGGGGTCCGGCCAGAAGATCTCTTGCGTGCCATTGCCATGGTGGACGTCGAAGTCGATGACCGCCACCCGGTCCGCGCCGTGGCGCTGGCGCGCGTAGAGCGCCGCGATGGCCGCGTGGTTGAACAGGCAGAAGCCCATGGCCCGGCGCGATTCGGCATGATGGCCGGGGGGCCTCAGCGCGCAGAAGGCATTGTCGGCATCGCCCTGGAACACCGCATCGACGGCAGCCGTCGCCGCCCCCACGGCGCGCAGTGCGGCCTCCAGCGAGCCCGGTGACATCACCGTGTCGGGGTCGAGATATTCGAAGCCTTCGGCGGGTGACAAGGCGCGCACCCGCTCGAGATGTTCATAGGCATGGGCAAGGAGGATGTCCTCGTCGCGGCCCACCGGCGCCTCGCGGCGCACCAGGTCGCGGAAATGCTGGCTGCCCAGAATTTGCTCCACCGCCCTGATGCGGTCGATGCGTTCCGGGTGGCCTTCGGGTGTCACGTGGCGGAGCGAGGCGGGGTGGGTGAAAAGCAGTGTCGTCATGCCAGCCGTTCTAGCCGCTTCGCAACGGGACTGCTATAGAGCCCCGATGGCCCTCCCCGAGGACATTGCCGCCGCCGCACAGGCCCTGCGCCAGGGAAAGCTCGTCGCCTTCCCGACCGAGACGGTCTACGGGCTGGGTGCAGATGCCACCAATGACGCCGCTGTGGCCCGCGTCTATGCCGCCAAGGGGCGACCCTCCTTCAACCCGCTGATCGCCCATGTTCCGGACAGCGAGCAAGCCTTCGCCCTTGGGACCTTCAGCGCGGAGGCCAAAGCATTGGCGAAGGCCTTCTGGCCCGGCCCCTTGAGCATCGTGGCGCCGCGCGCGGCGGATTGCCCTGTCTCGCTCCTGGCCAGCGCCGGGCTGGACAGCATCGCGATGCGGGTCCCGTCGCATCCCGTGGCGCTTGACCTGCTGAAGGCGGTGGGCAGGCCCGTCGTGGCGCCCAGCGCCAACCCCTCGGGCCGCATCAGCCCGACGACGGCGGAGCATGTGCGCCGCCACCTGAAGGACAAGCTCGCCATGGTGCTGGACGGCGGGCGCTGCCGGGTCGGCGTCGAATCGAGTGTCGTCAGCTTCATGGAGGGCGAGCCCAAGCTCCTCCGCCAGGGCGGCGTGCCGCGCCGCGAGATCGAGAAGGTGCTGGGCCATGAGATCGCGGTGGAATCCCACTCGGCCCGCCCGCACGCGCCAGGCCAGCTCATGAGCCACTATGCGCCGCACGCCGAACTCCGCCTCAATGCCGAAGCCCCGCGTGAGGGTGAGGCCTATCTGGGCTTCGGCCCGCTCCATGCCCATGGGCCATGGACGCTTTCGGCCAAGGGCGACCTCGTCGAGGCCGCCGCCGCCCTCTTCCGCCTACTGCATGAGATTGATGCCACGGGTGTGGCGCGGATCGCGGTCGCCCCGGTGCCGCACCACGGACTGGGCGAGGCCATCAATGACCGGCTGCTGCGCGCCGCGGCACCCAGGCACACCGCATGACGCCTTCGCCCGAAACGCTGGACCGCCTTGCCGCCGTGGTGGGCGGGACATATGCCATCCGCGATGTCTCCGCCATGGACGGCTACATGCGCGAATGGCGCCAGATCTGGCATGGCCGCTCGCCCCTGGTGCTGCGCCCCGGCTCCACGCAAGAGGTCTCACGCATCCTCGCCATCGCCAGCGAGACGCGCACCGTGATCGTGCCGCAGTCCGGCAACACCGGCCTTTGCGGTGGCCAGATCGCGGTGGACGAAGGCCACGAGGTCGTCCTCTCGCTTGACCGCATGACCAGGATCCTCAGCGTCGACCCAGCCGACAACACCATCACGGTCGAGGCCGGCGCCATCCTCAAATCCGTGCAGGACGCGGCGGATGCCGCGGACCGGCTGTTCCCCTTGAGCCTCGCCTCCGAAGGCTCCTGCCGGATCGGCGGCAATCTCTCGACCAACGCGGGCGGCCTCAACGTCATTGCCTATGGCAATGCGCGCGATCTCTGCCTCGGCCTCGAAGTGGTGCTGGCCGATGGAAGAATCTGGAACGGCCTGAAGCGGCTCCGCAAGGACAATACGGGCTATGACCTGCGCGACCTGTTCATCGGTTCGGAGGGAACGCTCGGCATCATCACCGCCGCCGTGCTGAAGCTGTTCCCCAGGCCACGCATTCGGGAAACGGCATTTATCGCCGTGCCCTCGCCGCAGGCCGCCGTCGAACTGCTGCCGCTTATGAGGGACATGAGCGGCAACCGTGTGGTGGGCTTCGAACTGATCGCCGGCATCGCCCTCAGTTTCGCCATCCGACACGCGGGCGTGCGCCACCCGCTCAGCTCACCCTCGCCCTGGTATGTGCTGGCCGAACTCGCCGATCCGGCGCCGGGTGCGATGATGGCGATTCTCGAGCAGGCGATGGAGCGCGGCCTCGTCACGGACGCGGCACTTGCGCAGTCACAGGCGCAGCGCAACGAATTCTGGGCGGCGCGCGAACTGATCTCGGAGTCGCAAAAGCCCGAGGGCGGCTCGATCAAGCATGATGTATCGGTGCCGGTCTCCCGCGTGCCGGAGTTTCTCGCCGCCGCGGATCAGGCGGTGGACAGGCTTCTGCCCGGCTGCCGCTTCGTGTCCTTCGGGCACCTGGGCGATGGCAACATCCACTACAACGTCTCCCAGCCCACAGGCATGGACAAGGAAAAATTCCTTTCCATGTGGAACGAGGTGAATGACGTTGTCTTCGGCGTGGTCGGCAGTTTGGAAGGCTCGATCAGCGCGGAGCATGGCATCGGCCGCCTCAAGGCCTACCGCATGCCAAAAATCAAATCTCCCGTCGAACTCGAGATGATGCGCGGCCTCAAGCGGCTGTTCGACCCCCACAACATCCTAAGCCCTGGCCGCGTCCTGCCGGAGTGAGCGCTCAGAACAGGCTCGGCTGCTCGGGCTTCTGGGGTGCCGGTTTCTTCTGCTGCGCGCGGCCGATCACTGTCGGCTCCATCACGAAGCTGCCATCGGGTGCAGGGCGAATCAGCTTTGCGGCCTCCTCCACCTCGCCGGTGAGCCACGTCTCATGGTCCTTCGCCTCGATGATCACCGGCATGCGGTCATGGATTGCGGCCAGTTCGGCATTGGGTGCGATGGTCATCAAAACCGCCGTCTCGAACTCCGATCCGCCTGCCCCCATCCAGTGCTCCCAGAGGCCTGCCAGCGCGAAGAGTCTCTTGTCGCTGCGCTGCACGTAATAGGGCGTCTTGCGCCCCTCCGGGCCCGACCACTCATAGTAGCCATCCGCCGGAACAAGGCAGCGCCGCCGGTGCATGGCATTGCGGAAGGAGGGCTTCTCCAGCACGGTTTCGCCGCGCGCGTTGATCAGCGGCTTTCCGGGCTTCACCTCCTTCACCCATGAGGGGATGAAGCCCCAGCGCAACAGGGCGAAGCGCCGCGCGCCATTCTCGATTCGCACAGCGGCGATGGGCTGGCCCGGCGCCACATGGGCGCGCGGTGGAAAATCCGGCTCGTCGGCGTATTGGAACAGCGCCCGGATTTCCCCCGGGCTCTTCGTCAGGCTATAGAGACCGCACATGGGCGGAGATTAGCCACGAATGACCACGGCGCAACACTTGCCGAAGCTTGGCGTCTCGGCCTCGGTCTGGCGGGATGGGAAGGTGCTGCTCGTCGAGCGCGCCAGGGAGCCCCGCGGCATCTGGGCCTTTCCCGGCGGCCATGTGGAGCCGGGCGAGAGCCTTGAGCAGGCGGCGGCGCGCGAACTTCAGGAAGAGACCGGCCTCACCGCGCAGTTCACCGGGCTCCTCGGCCTTTATGAGGTGATCCGGCGGGATGGGTCAGGGCTGCTGACCGTCCATTACGTGATCGCCTGCTACATGGGCCACGCCAGGGAGGGCGAAGCCGTGGCGGCGAGCGATGCGGCGGCGGTGCGCTGGGCCGACCCTGACAGGCTGGGCGGCCTGCCTCTTGCACCCAACATGGCCGATGCCATCGCCAAGGCTAAGAAATGCCTCAGCTGATGCCCTGCATTCGGGCTTGCGCATTAACCTTTGTGTAAGTATCGGGTAGTGCCGCCCGCGCCTCCTGCTATGGTCCGGCCGCGGACGGCTCAAGACTGATGGACAGAATGCTCAGAATGGCGGACAGGATGATCGACAGCGATCCGGTGGAGGAGAAGCAGCTCGCACTCCGCTATCTTCTCGATGCGTGGGAAGAGGCCGCCTATGAGGGCGTCGACCGGGATTGCCTCGCCACCGCGGCGATTTTCGCCGCACTCTCCGAACTGATCACCACCTATGGCGAGGAGCCTGTCGCCGTGATGTGCCAGCGCCTGCCGGAGCGGGTGCGGGCGGGCGAATTCACCCTGGCGCAGAGCCGCCAGTAACGTTCAGAACGACACCTCCATCAGCAGCGCGAAACCGAAGGCCGCGATCAGCACGCCTGTCCAGCGATTGACGCGGCCGAAGCTCCTTTCGCCGATCCCGTTACGGAAGCGGGACACGCCGAGGCTCAACACCAGCCACCACAGCAGGCCTCCTGCGACGACGCCCGCCACCAGTGTCACCGGGCGGTGTCAGTCCTCATCCAGCCGAAGCACGGCATTGAGGCTTCCAAAAATCGCGAGGAAGCCGAAGAACACGCCGGGATTGGTGATGGTCAGGCTGAAGGCGGTGAACATCCTGCCCGCGATGGCGCGCCTGCCGGGCGCCTTCTCCAGCTTCAGCTGCGCCAGGCTCACCTCCGAGCGGGCAAGCCTCAGTCCGATGGCGACAAGCAGAACGCCGCCCAGAAACATCAGGACATTTGCATGTGCAGTTATCAGATGGGCAATCGAGCGGATGCCACAGGCCGCAATGACGGCATAAATCAAATCCGCCGCCACGGCCCCAAGGCCCACCGCGAAGGCAACGCCGAAGCCACGTTCGATCGCATTGCGGATGGCAAGGATGTTGACCGGGCCAAGCGGCGCGGAGACCGACAGCCCAATGGCCATGCCGGTGATGAAAAGGATAAAGTCCATTTGTTCTTTTCGAGCGGAACTACCTGATATCCACCACCACGCGGCCCTTGACCTTGCCGGCCACGATGTCAGCCGCGGCCTGCGGCACGTCCTCGAGCTTCACGTGGGTCGTCAGTGCACGGAGCTTCGAGAGGTCGAGGTCCTTGACCAGCCGCTCCCACACCTTCAGGCGCCGCGGCATGGGGGTGGACACCGAATTGATGCCGATGAGCCTGACGCCCCTCAGGATGAAGGGCGCCACACTGGTGGGAAGGTCCATGCCCTGGGCAAGCCCGCAGGCCGCCACCGTGCTCTCAGGGTTCATCTGCGAGAGGACATTGGCAAGCGTCACCGAGCCCACCGAATCGACACAGCCCGCCCAGCGCGGCTTGGCCAGCGGCTTCACCGGGCCATTGAACTCATTGCGGTCAACAACGGCTGCGGCACCAAGGCTCTTGAGGAAGGGCTCCTCCGCCACACGCCCCGTCGAGGCGATGACGCGGTAGCCGAGCTTTGCCAGGATCACGATCGCCGTGGTGCCCACGCCACCCGCCGCACCGGTAACGAGGATGTCGCCGTCCGAGGGCTTCACCCCCTGCTCCTCC
Organism: Hyphomicrobiales bacterium; assembly: GCA_040379425.1. Classification (GTDB taxonomy): domain Bacteria; phylum Pseudomonadota; class Alphaproteobacteria; order Rhizobiales; family Aestuariivirgaceae; genus Aestuariivirga. Next base: position 13,290 of record JBEILC010000008.1, on the reverse strand, counting down.
AGCGCCATCACGCAGAGCATCGCGGTATAGCCCGCGACGCCGGCCGACATGCAGTCGGACGGCGTCCAGCCCTTTGGCACCGGTACCAGCCAGTCACCGCTGATGCGCGCGACTTCCGAGAAACCGCCGTGATGCCCCTCGCCCACGCCATAGCCGTTGAGCACCACATGGTCGCCCGCCTTCCAGCGCGGATGCGACGAACTGCGAACAACGCCCGCGAAGTCGATGCCGGGTATCAGCGGATAGCGCCTGGCAATCGGCGCCTTGCCGGTGATGGCGAGGCCATCCTTGAAGTTGACGGAGGAATGGGTGACGTCGACCGTCACATCGCCCTCCATCAGTTCGGTTTCCTCGAGCGTCGTCAGCTCCGCCTTCTGCCCGGCGTCGGCCTTGGTGATGAGAATGGCGCGGAATGACATGGTGGTTCCTTTCAACGAGCTTCTACAAAACGGATCGGCTGGCCCTGGGCCTCACCCAGGATCTCGCCATTCCACATGACCGTCCGTCCACGGATGATTGTGCCCACGGGCCAGCCCGTCACCTCGCGCCCGTCATGCGGGGTCCACTTGCAGCGGCTTTCGATCCAGTCATTCGTGATGGTGCGGGTGGCCTTCATGTCGACGATGGGGAAGTCCGCGTCATAGCCCTCGGCGATGCGGCCCTTGCCCGCCATGCCGAAGATGCGGTTTGGCCCATGCGAGGTGAGGTCGACGAAGCGCTCGAGCGAGAGCTGCCGCCTGTTCACGCAATCGAGCATGACCGGCACCAGCGTCTGCACGCCCGGCATGCCGGAGGGCGAATGGGGGTAGGGCTTGGCTTTCTCCTCCAGCGTATGAGGCGCATGGTCCGAACCCAGCACATCGACAAGGCCCGAATGCAACGCCGCCCAGATGCCTTTCCTGTGAAGCGGCTCGCGGATCGGCGGATTCATCTGGATGAGCGTGCCGAGCATCGCGTAATCCTCAGCCGTGAAGACCAGGTGATTGGCGAGGACCTCGACCGTTGCCACGTCGCGCGCCGCCGCGAGCAGCGGGAATTCATCCGCCGTCGAAATGTGGAGCACATGGATGCGCTTGTGCGCCTCGCGCGCCAGGCGGATCAGACGCTCCGTACACAGACAAGCTGCCTCGGCATCCCGCCAGACAGGGTGGCTCGACGGGTCGCCCTCGACGCGCAGGTGCTTGCGCTCATTCAGGCGGTATTCGTCCTCCGAGTGGAAGGCGGCGCGGCGGCGGATGTTGGCGAGGATGCGGGCCACGCCCTTGTCGTCCTCGACGAGCAGCGAGCCCGTGGAGGAGCCCATGAACACCTTCACACCGGCGCAGCCGGGAAGCATCTCGAGGTCGCCCAGCATATAGGCATTGTCGCGCGTGCCGCCCATGTAGAAGGCGAAGTCGCACTGCATGCGGTTGGTGGCGCGGCGGATCTTGTCTTCCAGCGTTTCGGCGGAGGTGGTGAGCGGATTGGTATTCGGCATCTCGAAGACGGCGGTCACACCGCCTTGCACGGCGGCGCGGCCTCCGGTCTCGAGGTCTTCCTTGTGCTCAGCACCCGGCTCTCGCAGATGGACCTGGCTGTCCACCACGCCGGGCAGGATGTGAAGCCCCCTGCAGTCGATGACCGTTCCGGCCTGTTCCCGGCCGAAGGAGCCAATCCCGGTGATTCGCCCGCCCGAAACGGCAACATCGCGCTGTCCCGTCCCGTCATGGTTGACGAGCGTTCCGCCCTTGAGGATCAATTCCGCTTGCAGTGCCATGGCAATCCTTGATCATGGTGCCCCGCCTTCGTAAATGTGGATTGCAGGCGAAGCAACAGAGATGCATCACATTGATTTCAGGGCAGGCCGCCTTCCGGGCCGTGCCGTTCTGGCCGTGCAGGGCCCCGATGCGGGGCATTTCCTGCAGAACCTGCTGACGGCTGACGTCGAGCACCTTGAACCCGGCGCCGCCACCTATGCCGCCCTGCTCTCGCCCCAGGGCAAGATCCTGTTCGACATGCTGGTGGTGCGGGCGGAGGACGGCTTCCGCATCGACTGCGCGGGGAGCATGGCGGCAGCGCTGATGCAGCGGCTTTCGATGTACAAGCTCCGAGCCCGGGTGGTGATCGCACGGCGGGATGACCTCGCGGTCGGCGTCTCACCCGTGGAAGCAGCGGGCTTCCACCGCGACCCACGTGCACCGGAGATCGGCTGGCGCGGCTTCGTCCCGGCGGAGAGCCCCGAGGCCGAAGCCTATGACGCCGCCCGCATCGCGCTGGGCCTGGCGGACTCGGAGGCGGATCTGGGATCGGGTGAATTCTTCCCGCATGAGGCCAATCTGGACCAGCTTGGCGGGGTCAACTTCCGCAAGGGCTGCTATGTCGGCCAGGAGGTCGTCTCCCGCATGGAGCACCGGGGCACGGCGCGCAGCCGCATTCTGCCCGTCACGCTGGAGGCCGAAGCGCCCCCTAAGGGAACGGAGATTCGCGCGGGCGAAAAGCAGGTCGGAACACTGCTCTCCTCATCGGGGCGTGCGGCGCTGGCGCTCATCCGGCTGGACAGGCTGGCAGAGGCTGCGGCCCCGCTCGTGGCGGCGGGCGCCGGCCTCAGGGTGCGAAAGCCACGGTGGGCGCTCTATGATGTGCCGGGGGCCGCATGACCGCGGCCCGCCATGAGGACGGTCTGTGCCGCTGCAACTGGTGCGGAACGGACCCGCTCTATGTCGCCTACCACGACACGGAATGGGGTGTGCCCGAATATGATTCGCAGGCCCTGTTCGAGAAGCTGCTGCTGGACGGCTTCCAGGCGGGCCTCTCCTGGATCACCATCCTGAGGAAGCGCGACAATTTCCGCCGCGCCTTCGACGATTTCGACCCGGAGAAGATGGCGCGCTACAGCCCGAAGAAATGCGCGGCCCTGATGCAGGACGCAGGCATCGTGAGGAACCGCCTCAAGATCGAGGCCAGCGTCACCAATGCCCAGGCCTATCTGGCGATCCCTGATTTCTCCGCCTATCTCTGGGACTTCCTCGACGGGCAGCCCCTGCAGAACACCATCCGCAGCATGAGAGAGATTCCGGCCAAGACCCCGCTTGCCGGGAAGATCTCCAAGGACCTCCAGAAGCGCGGCTTCCGCTTCGTGGGCCCCACCATCGTCTATGCCTTCATGCAGGCCTGCGGCCTCGTCAACGACCACCTCGTCGACTGCCACCGGCATGAGGCGGTGAAACATGCCGCGAAAGGCTGAGCCGCCGCGCGCCTGGCAGCGCATGCTGTCGGGGCGAAGGCTCGATCTTCTCAATCCTTCCCCTCTCGACATCGAGATCGAGGACATCGCGCATGGCCTCGCGCGGGTGGCGCGCTGGAACGGGCAGACCAAGGGGGATCACGCCTTCTCGGTGGCGCAGCACTGTGTGCTGGTGACGGAGATCGCAGCTCATCTCGCGCCGGACTTGAGCAGGGAGGAGCGGCTGGCGGCCCTTCTGCATGATGCACCCGAATATGTGGTGGGTGACATGATCTCGCCCTTCAAGGCCGCACTGGGGCTCGACTACAAGGCCTTCGAAAACCGGTTGCTGGCAGCCATCTACATCCGCTTCGGCCTGCCGCCGCAAGGCGCGCAGAAGCTCGAGGTCGTCATCAAGACATGCGATCGCCGCGCGGCCTATCTGGAGGCGGTACAGCTTGCGGGCTTCGCCATTGATGAGGCGGAAAAGTTCTTCGGCAAGCCGAAGGGCCTTGCCGGTGAAACCGCGCAGCACTTCTTCCGCCTCAAGCCGCTGGCCACCAATGATGCGGCCGCCCTTTACCTCAAGACATTCAGAAAGCTTGCCCCATGATCATCGTCGGCCCGCTCAACAAGGTCCAACCGCTCATCGACGAATATGGCGTCAAGCATGTGGTGACGCTGCTCGCCCCCGGCACGCCGCATGACGCGCCGGAGGGCATCACGCCCGGACGTCACCTCTCGCTCTATTTCCATGACATTGTGCAGCCGATGGACGGTCACGTCCCCCCGGCTGCGGCCGATGCCGGACAGCTGATCAGCTTCTTCCAGAGCTGGGACAGGCAGGACCCGATGCTGGTGCATTGCTGGGCCGGCATCAGCCGCTCCACGGCGGCAGCCTTTGCGGCGCTTTGCATGTTCCGGCCCGATGCGAGCGAAGATGAACTGGCGCAGGAGCTGCGCGCCGCCTCGCCCTCCGCCACGCCCAACCGGCTGATCGTGTCGCTGGCCGACGAACTGCTGGGACGTCAAGGGCGCATGGTGAAGGCGATCGAGAAGATCGGACGGGGCGCTGATGCCTTCGAGGGCACGCCCTTCATCCTGCGGCCCTGATGCCTCACCGCCCGCTCAGCGCATACTCCCAATAAAGTTCGCGCGCCTTCTGCATGATGGGGCCCGGCTGCAGATTCCTCTGCTCGACGCGCGTGACGGGGGCGACCTTGGAATAGTTTCCGGTCGAGAAGACCTCATCGGCCTCGAGGAACTCGCTCCAGCGGATCGAGCGCTCATGCACCTTGATGCCGGCCTTGCGCAGAAGCTGGATCGCGCGCTGACGGGTGACGCCGTTGAGGAAGGTGCCGTTCGGCACCGGCGTATGCGCTTCGCCATCCTTGGCGTACCAGATATTGGCGGTGGAAAGCTCCGCCACATGGCCCAGCGCATCGAGCATCACCGCATTGTCGAAGCCGCGCGCCTTTGCCTCGCGGATGGCGCGCGCGGAATTCGGATAGTGGCAGGCGGCCTTCGCATCGGTCGGCGCATATTCGAAGGACGGCCGGCGGAAGGGCGAGCAGGTGACGGAAATGCCGTTGGGCTTGGGGATCGGCTCGTCATAGACGGAGACCGAGAACTGCGTCGACTCAGGATCGACATCGACGAATCCATCCTCGGCCCAGAACATGGGGCGGAGATAGAGTTCGGCACTCTTCGGGAATTTCGCCATCCCCTCGCGGATCAGCTCCTCGATCTCGCCCGCGGTCTTCACGATCTTGAGGCCGAAGCTGGTGGCCGAACGCACGATGCGCTGGCAGTGAAGATCGAGGTCGGGCGCAACCCCTTCAAAGGCGCGCGCGCCGTCGAACACACAGGAGCCGAGCCATGGCGCATGGGTCATGGTGCCCATCACCTGCGGGTTGCCCGAATGCCACTCGCCCTTGTACCAGGTCCAGGCAGTACCTGAGGTCTCTTTCCAGCCCATCGTCAATTCCCTCGTTTGGGCGGCAGTCTAGACCACCGGCGCGCGAAACAGAAAGGGCGCCCAGAAGGCGCCCCATGTTGATCAGCCATGCGCTGGCGTCACGAATCCTCGTAGAAGATGTGGCGGCCGATCTTGACAAGGCGCTTCATGCTCTTGGCCCATTTCGGCTTCACGTAGTCGGCATGATAGTTGGTGGCGGTGGTGAGGGCCGCGACCTTCGCGTCACCCGCGATGGTCATCCTGGCGACCCGCTTGGCCTGGGCCCAGGACGCCGCGCTCTTTACGTCATCCGGGAGACCGTCACAGGCGAAGGAGAACTGGCAGGAGTTGCGGCGGCCCGAACCCTGGTAGACGACGCCGCAGATGGTTTTCGGATATTCGGGATCCTTGACCCGGTTCAGCACCACCTTGGCGACGGCGACCTGGCCCAGCTCAGATTCGGAACGGGCCTCGAAATAGACAGCACGGGCGAGGCAGTTTTCCTCCGCGAGTTGCACGCGGCGCTGGGCGATCGCCTTCTGCGTATCCTTGTCCTTGGACTTGGAGGCGCTGCGCTTCAGCTTGATGGCCTTCTCGACCTGCGAGGGCGAGGGCGCCAGGACTGCCCGCTCGCTTTCAAGCTCCTCGCCGTCATTCAGTTTGATGGCGGCGGGAACGATGACGACAGTCTCGTCCCTGGACTCTGGCTCAATGGCGATGAAATCGCCCTTGCCGGGGGCCACGATCTTCTGATTGCCAAGGCTGTCCCGGTTGATGCTGGCCAGGCTTGCCAACTGGGGCATCAGGGAGCCCTTGGCGAGAATATTGGATGAGGGAACGGCGACACTCTCCAGGACGTCGCCAAGTTCGGCGTTATGTGCCACGGCATTCTGACCCATGTAATGGCCCGCGAATGCGAAAGCCAGGACCAGCACCACGCCACCAAAGGCCATGGGGCCGTATTCAGCGAGCGGCGAACGGCCCACCTGAATGCTGAAGTCCTGATGTTGGAAGGACCTTGCCGGCCCAATTCTGCGCGCTGTTTTCTTCACTTCCCCTCGACACACCGTGGGCCGTAAAATCTTACGACGCTGCTAACACGCGGTAGTCTATATCCGTTCTGTTTATCACAGGTTAACCATCCCGGCAACCCAAAGCTGCCGTCTTTCGGGCCAATTCGCGGCATGCTGAAAACTTGGTTAACTACTTGCCATACTTCGGAAATTTCACTGTCTGGAGAGGCTTGCCTGTGCGGCAGCCAGCCGTGCAATGGGAACCCGGAAGGGCGAGCATGAGACATAGTCAAGGTTGATTCCTTCGCAGAAATCGATCGAGGCGGGGTCGCCGCCATGCTCGCCGCAGATTCCGGTCTTGAGGCCGGGCCGCGCCTGCCGCCCGCGCTCGGTGCCGATGCGGACGAGTTCGCCCACCCCCTCGATGTCGAGCGAGATGAAGGGATCGGTCTTGAACACGCCCTGGGCGGTGTATTCGCCGATGAAGCGGGCGGCATCGTCACGGCTGATGCCGAAGGTGGTCTGGGTCAGGTCATTGGTGCCGAAGGAGAAGAACTCGGCCGACTCGGCGATTTCGGCCGCCCGCAGCGCGGCGCGCGGCAGCTCGATCATGGTGCCGACGGAATAGGCGATCGCAACGCCCGTTTCCTTCGCCACCTGGGAGGCGACGGCCACCACATTCTCCTTCACCCGGTCGAGTTCGTTCCTCGTGGCGACAAGCGGCACCATCACCTCGGGGATCGGGGCCTTGCCGGTCCGCCTGGCGACTTCGGTTGCCGCCTCGAAGATGGCGCGGGCCTGCATTTCCACGATCTCGGGGTAGGAGATCAGGAGGCGCACCCCGCGATGGCCCAGCATGGGGTTGAACTCCTTGAGTTCGGCCACGCGCGCCCGGAGCTGGTCGGGGTTGGCGTTCATCTGCTCGGCCACCTCCTCGATCTCATGGTCGGCCTCGGGCAGGAATTCATGGAGCGGCGGATCGAGCAGGCGGATGGTGACGGGCAGGCCCGCCATGATTTCGAACAGGGCGATGAAGTCCTGCCGCTGCATGGGGAGCAGCTTGGCCAGCGCCGCGCGGCGGCTGCCGATCTTGTCGGCGAGGATCATCTCGCGGACCGCCTGGATGCGGCCGGCCTCGAAGAACATGTGCTCTGTGCGGCAAAGGCCGATGCCCTCTGCCCCGAAATCCCGCGCCGTCCTGGCGTCGAGCGGGGTTTCGGCATTGGCCCTCACCCCCATGCGGCGGAGCCCGTCCGCCCAGGACATCAGCGTTGCGAAATCGCCCGAAAGCTCCGGCTTGATGGTCGCCACCGCGCCCTTCATCACCTGGCCCGTCGAGCCGTCGATGGTGATGGTGTCGCCCTTGCGGAGCGTTTCGCCCATGACGGCGAGCGTTCCCGCCTGGTAGTCGATGCGGAGCATGCCGGCCCCTGAAACGCAGGGCTTGCCCATGCCGCGCGCCACAACCGCCGCATGGGACGTCATGCCGCCCCGCGTGGTCAGGATGCCTTCGGCGGCATGCATGCCGTGAATGTCCTCCGGGCTCGTCTCGATGCGCACCAGGACGACGCGGCGGTTCAGCGCCTTGAGGCGCTCGGCCTCATCCGCGTCGAACACGATCTCGCCCGAGGCCGCACCCGGCGAGGCCGGAAGGCCAGTGGCAATCACCTCGCGCTTCGCCTGGGGATCGAGTGTGGGGTGAAGAAGCTGGTCCAGCGAGGCGGGATCGATGCGCTTTACCGCCTCGGCATGGCTGATCAGCCCCTCCCCCGCCATGTCGACGGCGATCTTGAGGGCGGCCTTGGCGGTACGCTTTCCGGTGCGCGTCTGCAGCATCCAGAGCCTGCCCTCCTGGATGGTGAATTCCATGTCCTGCATGTCACGATAGTGCTGCTCGAGCCGGTCGAAATGCTGGACGAGCTCGGCGAAGGCCTCAGGCATCAGCGCCTCGAGCGAGGGGGCCGATGAACCCGCCTCGATCCGCGCCCTCTCCGTGATGTTCTGCGGCGTGCGGATGCCCGCCACCACGTCCTCGCCCTGGGCATTGACCAGGAACTCGCCATAGAGCTCACGCGTGCCGGTGGCGGGGTTGCGGGTGAAGGCCACGCCGGTGGCAGACGTCTCGCCCATGTTGCCGAAGACCATGGCCTGGACGTTGACCGCCGTGCCCCAGTCCTCCGGAATGTTGTTGAGCTTGCGGTAGGTGATGGCGCGGGCCCCGTTCCATGAGGTGAAGACGGCGCCGACAGCGCCCCACAGCTGGGCCAAAACATCCTGCGGGAAGGGCTTTCCGGTCTCCTCCTCCACCAGCGCCTTGTAGCGCTGGATCAGGCCCTGCCACTCCTCCGCCGTGATCTCGGTGTCGAGCGTGTATCCACGCTGTTCCTTGAAGCCTCCGAGAATGTCCTCGAACTCCGCATGCTCGACGCCCAGCACAACATCCGAATACATGCTGATGAAGCGGCGGTAGCTGTCATAGGCGAAGCGCCGGTCGCCTGAGCGTGCGGCGAGGCCCTCCACCGTTTCATCACTGAGGCCGAGGTTGAGGACGGTGTCCATCATGCCCGGCATCGAGGCGCGCGCCCCTGAGCGTACCGAAACGAGGAGCGGGTTTGCAGGATCGCCGAACGCCTTGCCGGTCAAGCCCTCGACTGCGGTGAGCGCGTCTTGGACTTGGCCTTCGAGGCTTGGCGGATAGCTGCGCTGGTTGGCGTAATAGGCGGTGCAGACCTCAGTCGAGATGGTGAATCCGGGCGGAACCGGCAGGCCGAGATTTGCCATCTCCGCGAGATTGGCGCCCTTGCCGCCGAGCAGCGCCTTCATCTCCGCCCCGCCTTCCGCGGTACCGCCGGCGAAACGATAGACATATTTGGGTGTTTCAGCCGCCATAACACAATTGTCCCCTCGATCGTCTTCTAGTCACGGGTAGCAGGCGGCGGCCCGGCAAAACTTAAAACACAGTTAAGGAATGTGTGCAACGCAATATCGCAATTGCGGCATCAGCCCTTTCGGGGGGTCGCTCAGGCCGCGGCGGCGGCCAGTGGCACGCGCGGCTTGCGGACATAGAGAATCCACAGCGCGATGCCGAGATTGAGCACGTTCCAGGCGACGCCATTGAGGAAGGCCGCGGCGTAGGAGCCGGTCCAGTCATAGATCTCGCCAGACATCCAGCCACCCAGCGCCATGCCGAAGACCGTGGCGGTCAACACCGCGCTGATGCGGCTTCCCGCTTCGCGCGCCGGGAAATGGTCGCGGATGATGAGGGCATAGCTCGGCACGATGCCGCCCTGGCTTAAGCCAAAGATGGCGGAGACGATGTAGAGCGAGGTGAGCCCGTCGAAGGGAATGTAGAACAGCAGGGCCAGCATCTGCAGGAAGGAGCCCGCGATCAGCGTCGCAAGACCGCCGATGCGGTCCGCGATAAGGCCTGAGACGAGCCGGCTCAGCACGCCGAAGCCCAGCATGAGGGACAGCATCTCCGCTCCGCGCGCCGGTCCATAACCCAGGTCCGCGCAATAGGCGACGATGTGGACCTGCGGCATCGACATGGCGACACAGCAGGAGAGGCCCGCGAGCACGAGGGCCGGGAACAGCAGCGGATGCTTGGGCAGAAGGCCCTTCTGGCCAGAGCCGCGGCTGGCGGGGCTTGCCGTGTCATCGAAATGCGGGCGCCGCTTCAAGAGCTGCGCCAGCGGCAGCATCACCACGAGGCAGGTGACGCCGATCACCATATAGGTGGTGCGCCAGCCATAGCTCACGATGGCGCTCTGGATGAAGGGCGGCCAGATGGTGCCCGCGATGTAGTTGCCGCTCGCCACAATCGCAACAGCGATGCCGCGCTGCTTGAGGAACCATTGCGAGGTATCCGCCACCAGCGGGCTGAAGGTGGCGGCAGAACCCAGAAAACCGATGAACACCGCCTGCACCACCACGAACTGCCAGTAGCTCTGCGAGGCAGCGGCGAGGAAGAAGCCGGCACAGAGAGAGACCGCCGCGATCATGACCGGCACGGTGACGCCATAGCGGTCGGCCATGCGGCCCATGACGAAGCCGCCGAAGGCAAAGCCGATGAAGGTTGCGGTATAGGGCAGCGAGGCGCCTGCGCGGTCAACCCCGAATTCAGCCTGGATGGTCGGCAGCACCACCACGGCAAGCCAAAGCCCGATGCCGCCGAAAACGCCGAGTACCAGCGAGATGGCGAGCCGAAACCAGGAATAGCGGCTGTCGGGCGTATAGGCGGCTGCGGCGTTCATCCTCCTTCCCTACTCCATTTGGTGGCCAAGTGAAATGCGGGGGCCGCATGGGAGGCCTGATCTATCCCCGCGCCTGCTCCAGCAGATGGTGGCGGAAGGCGGCGGCAACGGGCGAAAGCTGCTTGGCCTTCGGGTGGACGACATGCCAGCGCGACGAGATCGGGAAGCCCTCGATGTCGAGCAAGCGGAGATCGCGCAGGCCGCCCGCGCCATGAAGCGCGTAGAGCGAAACGACGCCGAGGCCGAGGCCTCCCGCCACCGCCTCCTTGATCGCCTCGTTGCTGCCGAGCTCGAGGCGCACGTCCGGGCTGAAGCGGTGCTTGCGGAAATGCTGGTCCACCGCCATGCGGGTGCCGGAGCCCGGCTCGCGCAGGATGAAGCGCTGGCCCTTGAGGTCCGCCAGGGTGCGGGGCTGCGCCTTCTTCTCCAAGGCCGATTTCGCCGCGATGAGGACCAGCGGGTTCTCCATGAACACTTCATCCTCGAGTTCGATGAAATCGGGCGGCATGGACATGATGTAGATCTCGTCGCGGTTTTCCTTGAGCCTTGCCACCACGCCGTCGCGGTTCAGCACCTCGAGTGAGACGTCGATTGCCGGGTGGAGCTTGCAGAAATTGCCGACGAGCCGGGGGATGAAATATTTGGCCGTGCTCACCGCCGCGATGCGGAGCCGCCCGCGCGACAGGCCCTTCACCTGGTCCACATGCTGCTCGAAGGCCTCCCACTCCATCATCATGGCGCGCGCCGCCTGGGCCAGCTTGAGGCCCGCGTCCGTCAGGTGCACGCGGCGCGAGATCACCTCATGAAGCGGCAGGCCCACGGCCCCGGTGATCTCCTTGAGCTGGGCCGAGGCGGTGGGCTGGGTGACATGCATGCGCGCGGCGGCACGGCTGACACTGCCGGTCTCGGCAAGGGCGAGGAACAGGCGCAACTGGCGGAAAGTGACGTTCATAGATTTAAGCCTATAGATCATGCTTTAAAAATCAATTTTCTTCAATGTGCCGGAACGGCTAGCAGGCGGGCGCCTGAGGAGACAGCACATGCAGAATTTCGTCGACCCCGCCATCTTGTTCTTCGTCTTCGGCGTCATGGCCGGAGCGCTCAAGTCCAATCTCGAGATCCCGAAGTCCATCGCCAAGTTCCTGTCGCTCTATCTCTTGATGGCGCTGGGCCTCAAGGGCGGCTTCGCGCTGTCGCAATCGGGCTTCACCGTGTCGATCGCGCTGAGCCTCGGCGCGGCGCTGATCATGGCCTTCATCGTGCCCGCCATCGGCTATGCCTTCCTCAGGAACCGCGTCTCGCGCTTCGATGCGGCGGCAGTCGCCGCGGCCTATGGCTCGGTCAGTGCCGTCACCTTCGTCACCGCGATCCAGTTCATGGAAACCGCGGGGCTTTCCCCCGGTGGCCACATGGCGGTGGCGATGGTGATCATGGAATCGCCCGCCATCATCATGGCGGTGCTGCTCGCCAATTCGATCCGGCACATGCAGGGCCCGGATGCAGCGGCCGGTGTGGCGGCACCCTCGCTCGGCAAGATTCTGCATGAATCCTTCACCGACGGCGCGCATCTGCTGCTGCTCGGCTCCATGGCGGTGGGCTTCATCAGCGGTGACGCCGGAAAGAGCATGATGCAGCCCTTCTCGGGCGATCTGTTCAAGGGCATGCTCGCCTTCTTCCTGCTCGACATGGGCCTGATGGTGGCGAAGAACTTCAGGGATGCGGTGAAGGCGTCCCCCTCCCTCATCGGCTATGCGGTGGTGAGCCCCCTCGTCCATGCGGGCCTCGCACTCGGCCTGTCGCTGGTGATGGGCCTGCCGGTGGCGGACGCAGCCCTCCTCATGGTGCTCTCGGCCAGTGCCTCCTACATCGTGGTGCCCGCCGTCTTGCGCTACGCGATCCCCGAGGCGAACCCGGCGATCTATTTCGGGCTCAGCCTCGGCGTCACCTTCCCGCTCAACATCCTGATCGGCATCCCGCTCTATACCAGCATTGCACAGCGGGTGCTGGGCGGAGGGTGAGGAAGCTACGGCAAATGCTTCCCAAACTCTTCCTCTCCCCCTGTGGGGGAGAGGAACACGTTTTTTGTGAGCCCCTAACCCTCGATCTTCGAGAACTCCGCCACTTCCGCCGTGGCGGCACGGATGCGGCTCAGCAGGCGGAGGCGGTTCTCGCGCAGCTTCGCGTCCGGGTCGTTCACCGTCACCTGCTCGAAGAAGGCATCGACGGGTGCGCGGAGCCTCGCAATCGCTGCCATGGCGCCTTCGAAGTCCTCGGCTTCGATGGCGCGCCGCGCCTCGCCCGAGGCGGAGGCGATCGCCGCATGGAGCGCCTTCTCCTCGTCCTTCACAAGAAGCGAGTTATCAACCTCGCCATCAAACGCCTTGCCATCCTTCTTCTCCTCGATGCGGAGAATGTTGGAAGCGCGCTTGACACCGGCGAGGAGATTTTTCCCATCATCCGTTTCAAGGAACGTCGACAGCGCCTCGACGCGCTTGACGATCATCACGAGATCGTCCTGGTTGCCGAGCGCGAAGACCGCGTCGATCAGGTCATGGCGCTTTCCTTGATCTTTCAGGTACACCTTGAGGCGGTCAGCGAAGAACTCCAGCAGTTGCTGAATGACAAATTGGTTTGCTTGCCATTCCACTGCTGTGAACCTCGATAGGTAAGCCTCCGCTAGTTTCTCGGCATCTTGACGCGACACGGGCTTTAGTCGATCAGCATTCTGAGCTCGCTCGATCAGAGTGTTGAGATGAATGTAGTTTGATTTTTCACTCTGCAGAGCGCGAAGTTCCGCAAGATGTTCGCTGGCGGCCTCATGAGCATTCATGAAGTCATCAATTATCCGGGTCCGAACACCGTCTG
>JBEILC010000007.1:0-37081 GCA_040379425.1 Hyphomicrobiales bacterium | reverse complement strand
TTGTCATTTCAATCCAGTATGACAATCCTGCAACGCCGTGGCAATGGGGTCTTGGACCCCCGCCCGGCTAGGCTGCCACGCGGTTGCGGCCCTGGGCCTTGGCCTCGTAGAGCTTGGCGTCGGCACGGGCGATGAGGCCGCTGGTGCCTTCCCCGCTGGTCAGTTCCGCCACGCCGAAGGAGGAGGTGACCCGCAGCATGGTGTTGGGCGCACCGGGCTTCTGCCAATACTGCGCACCCAGCTGCGTCTTGATCTGGTCGGCAATCGTGGCCGCGTTCTCGAGCTTCGTCTGCGGCATGATGATGGCGAATTCCTCGCCCCCGTAGCGCGCCAACGTATCGCGGCCCTTCACGTTGCTGGCCAAAACCTTGGCGAACCATTTCAGCACCTCATCGCCCGTGGGGTGGCCGTAAAGGTCGTTGATGGACTTGAAGTGGTCGATGTCGGCGATGATCAGGCTCACGGGTTGGCCGGAGTTGCGCGCTGCCGCCACTTGCGAGGCAAGGATGATATCGAAGCTCCGCCGGTTCCTGAGCCCGGTCAGCGGGTCGCTGAGGCCCTGTTCCTCGGCGTCGGCCAGGTTGGACTTGAGCTTCTCGATCTGGCGGCGCGACGTCTCGAGGCTCGTCTGCAGTTCGGTGGTACGGTTCCGCATCTTGCCGTTCTCGATCATCAGGTAGGAGATGATGGCCCTGACCTGCTCAGCCTTGAGGCTCTCCTGCAGCTCGTCATTCGCCTTGTCGAGGATGGCGTAGAAATTGGCGTTGGCATCGGCATTGGCCTTAAGGAAGCCCAGTACCCTGGCGATCTCGGCGAGGACAGGATCCTCCGGCCCATTTGGCGCCTCGCCGCCCGCTGCGGCCCGTGCTGTCCCGCTGCGGCCTCTTATCTCCGCGGTTGCCGCGGCTCCCATGGCCGAGACGGTGTTGATCAGCACCGCCGCGAGCAGCAGCGTCACTGCGCCCAGTTCCATCGACCTTTCATACGGCACACGGCCGGGGCTCAAGTTGAGGTAGATCGCAGCGACGCCCGCGATGGCGGAGATTGCCGCGAGGAAAATGCGCAGTTTCAGAGTCATTCGGCTGGCCTACTTCGCAATGCTGCGGGGAAATTATGGAGTGTCACTTGTGGCAAACTTGCATGTCATGCCTGCCTAAACTTCTGCGTGACGTCGACTGCAGCCCCGGTTAGCTTCGAAGCCGCCGCGCCAAGGGAGGCCGATTTGCGCAAGAAGTCCAAGACCATCATCACCTGTGCCATCACCGGTTCAATCCACACGCCATCGATGTCGCCCCATCTCCCCGTGACGCCGGATGAGATCGCCAGCCAGGCGATCGCCGCGGCCGAGGCTGGCGCATCGATCCTTCATCTCCATGCGCGTGACCCGGAGAACGGCAAGCCGACGCCGGCGCCCGCCACCTACAATGAATTTCTTCCGCGTATAAAGCAGTCGTGTAATGCCATCGTTAACATCACCACCGGCGGCGGGCAGGGCATGAGCATCGATGAGCGCATCGCCGCGGCGGAATCCTTCTCGCCCGAGATGACATCGCTCAACATGGGAACGATGAATTTCGGCATGTTCCCAATGCTAAATCGTTATCAGGACTTCAAGCATCCGTGGGAAAGAGCGCATCTCGAAAACTCGAAGGATTTCATCTTCCGCAACACCTTTGGCGACATCGAGAAGATCCTGCAGCGCCTGGGCAAGGGCCACGGCGTCAAGTTCGAGTTCGAATGCTATGACATTGGCCACCTCTACACGCTGGCGCATTTCCTGGATCGCAAGCTCGTCACGCCACCGCTCTTCGTGCAGACGATCTTCGGCATCCTTGGCGGCATCGGACCGGACCCGCAGAACGTGCTGATGATGCGCGAGACGGCGGAGCGGCTGTTCGGTGACCAGTATCATTGGTCGGTGCTTGCGGCGGGGCGCTTCCAGCTTCCTTTCACCACCATGGCCGCCACCATGGGCGCCAATGTGCGCGTTGGACTCGAGGACAATCTGTTCCTCGGCCGGGGCCAGCTTGCGCCATCCAACGCCGCACTCGTCGCCAAGATCCGCCACATCCTGGAGGAGCTCTCGATCGGCATCGCAACCGCCGATGAGGCGCGCGTGATGCTTGATACCAAGGGTGGTGACAAGGTGAACTTCTGACGGCACGCGTATTCCTCTCCCCCGCATGCGTGGGGGCGAGGAGGAACCAGGGAGGGGTAGGGGTGGGGCTCGCTCTGGACTCTGCCGTATCATTCTTGTCCGCTTTGTGGGAAAGACCCTCGCAAATCAGTATTGCAAGGTTCCCCCACGCATGACGTCCACCGGCCCGTCCACCTCCGGCATCCATCCCGCTCTCGCCTCCGCCCTGGCGCGGCAAGGCTATGAGACGCTGACGCCGGTGCAGACGGCGGTGCTGGAGGCCGGCGCGGCGGGGCGGGATCTGCTGGTGTCCGCGCAGACGGGTTCCGGCAAGACGGTGGCCTTCGGACTTGCCATTGCGCCGACCTTGCTCGGGAGTGACGAGAACCAGCTCTTGGGGCCACCCGATCGCCCGGTAGGCCTCATCATCGCGCCCACGCGTGAGCTGGCGCTCCAGGTGGAACGGGAGCTCGCCTGGCTCTATGCCGATGCCGGCGCCGTCATGGCGAGCTGCGTTGGCGGCATGGACATGCGCAAGGAGCGCCGTCAGCTGGAGCGTGGTGCCCATATCGTGGTGGGAACGCCGGGGCGGCTTCGCGATCACATCACCAAAGGCTCGCTCGATCTTTCTGGCCTCAAGGCCGTCGTCCTCGACGAGGCGGACGAGATGCTGGACTTGGGCTTCCGCGAGGATCTCGAGTTCATCCTCGGTGCGGCACCGCCTGAACGCCGCACGCTGATGTTCTCGGCCACCGTGCCGAAGCTCATCGCGCAGCTCGCCAAGACCTTCCAGCGCGATGCGCTGCGGATCGTCGCCACGGCGGCAAGCGAGCGCCACGCCGATATCGATTACCAGATGGTGGTGACCCTTCCGCATGAGCGGGAGAACGCCATCATCAACACGCTGCTCTATTTCGACAGCGGCAGCGCCATCGTCTTCTGCCACACGCGCGAGGCGGTGAAGCACCTGACCGCGCGTCTCGGCAACCGCGGCTTTGGCGTTGTCTCGCTCTCGGGCGAACTCTCCCAGGCCGAGCGCACCAATGCGCTGCAAGCCATGAGGGACGGGCGCTCGCGCGTCTGCGTGGCAACCGATGTTGCCGCGCGCGGCATTGATCTTCCGAACCTCGACCTCGTGATCCACGCCGACATGCCGGCCAACCCGGACATCCTGCTGCACCGTTCGGGCCGTACGGGCCGGGCTGGGCGTAAGGGGACTTGCGTGGTCATCGTGCCCGTGAGGCGCAGTGCTGCCGCGGCGCGCGTTATGGAGCGGGCCAATGTCGCCGTCAGCATGCGGAGTGCCCCGACCGCTGCCGAGATCGACCAGCGCTACCGTGATCAGATCCTCGCCGCCGCCAGCAACTCGCCAGTACCGGAGGAGGCCGAGGCGGGCTTCGTCCGGGAGCTTCTGGCGCGCGTTTCGCCGGAGCAGCTGGCCGCCGCCTATCTCCGCCAGCAGCTTCAGATGCGGCCAGCACCTGAGGATATCTCGGAAGTCGCCGGTCAGGCGCGCGGCAGCACGCCCCGCACACCTGACCTTTCAGGCCCAAGGCCCCGGGCGGAACGCCCTGACATGACGGGTTCGACGTGGTTCACCCTGTCGCTCGGCCGCAGGCATCGCGCCGAACCCAAATGGCTGCTGCCGATGATCTGCAAGGCGGGGAACATCACGCGCGATGACGTCGGCTCGATCAAGATCTTCGATGAGGAGACGCGCTTCGAGATCTCGGCCGCCAAGTCCGCTGCATATGCCGAGACGGTTCTGAAGAACGGCAGCGGCGAGGCAGGTGTCACCATCGCCCCCGCAGGTTCCGCCCCGCGCCTGCCGCGTGCGGAAGGCCCGGCACCGGAGAAGACCTTCAAGCACAAGGGCAAGCCCAAGAGCCCCGGCTCTTTCAAAGGGGCCAAGGGCGGGCCGAAGGACTTCAAGAAGCGCAAGGGACCCGCTAAGAAGGCCTGATCATGCCAAAGCGCGTCATCGTCATCGGTTCAGGCATCATCGGAGCTACCGCAGCCTATCACCTCGCGAAGGCGGGGGCGGATGTCACGGTTCTTGAGGCGGGCGAGGCGGGTGGCGCCACCACGCGCAACAGCTGGGCCTGGCTCAATGCGAGCTGGGGCAATCCCGAACCCTATTTCCGCCTGCGCATCCGCGCACTTGCCGAGTGGCGGCGTCTGGAGGCTGAGCTTCCGTCGATTGCCGTCAACTGGTGCGGCGGCCTCATCTGGGATCTGCCCCCATCCGAACTTGATGCCTATGCTGCGGAGCGCGAAGCCTGGGGCCATCCGCTTCGTCATGTGACGCGCGCCGAAATCCTGGCGATCGAGCCCAATCTTCGCGACGTGCCGGACCATGCCTATCACGCGCCGGGAGAGGGCATGCTGGAGCCGCTCGCCACCGCTGATGCGCTGCTCGATGCCGCAAAGGCACTCGGTGCCGAGGTTCTGACCGAGACGCCGGTGAAATGGCTCGACGGCGAGGACAGGGTCGACGGCGTCATCACCGATGAAGGCGCCATCCATGCCGACGAGACAGTGGTTGCAGCGGGAGTCCATAGCGCGGCTCTCCTCGACTCGGTCGGCATCACGCTCAAGATGACATCGCCTGCGGGTCTCCTCTCGCATTCGAAACCCGCGCCGCCGCTGCTCAACGGCCTCGTGATGACGCCCGGCCTGCATATCCGGCAGACGGCGGAGGGCCGCATTGTGGCCGGCACGGATTTCGCGGGCGCTGACCACGAAGGCGATGCAGAGAACCTCGCCGCCGATCTTCAGCAGAAGGTTGAAGCCATGGTGAAGGGCGCGGAGGGCCTGGGCCTCGACTTTCTCACCATCGGCCACCGCCCGACCCCGGCTGATGGCTTTCCCGCCATCGGTAGGCCCAGGGCCAAGGCGGGGCTCTACACCATCCTCACCCACTCCGGCGTAACGCTCGCCCCCGCGCTGGGGCTGTTTGCCGCCGAGGAACTTCTCACTGGCAGGCGCGATGCGCTGCTCGATCCCTACCACCCAGACAGGCCGGCGCTCACATGACCATGAAGCCCCTGAAAGATGCCCCGCGTGACATGCTCGCGAGGGTCCAAGCCGTGCTGACGGATATTGACGATACGCTTACGCTTCATGGGCGGCTTCCGGCGGAAGCCTATGATGCGCTGTGGAAGCTGAAGCGCGCCGGCATCCGCGTCATCCCCATCACGGGGAGGCCCGCCGGCTGGTGCGACCTGATCGCCAGGCAGTGGCCGGTCGATGGCGTGGTGGGCGAGAACGGCGCCTTTTATTTCCGCTATGACGATGCGGCGAAGGCGATGATCCGCGTCTATGCGCAGACAGCCGAGGAGCGCCGCGCCAATTCCGCGAAGCTGTGGAAAATCGCCGGGCGCGTGCTGAAGGAGTTTCCGGGCACCGCGATTGCCTCCGACCAGGCCTATCGCGAAATCGACGTCGCCATCGACTTCTGCGAGGACGTGCCGCCTTTGCCGCTCGCCACCGCGCAGAAAATCGCCGAGGCCTTTCACGCCGAAGGGGCAGCCGCCAAGGTCTCCTCCATTCATGTGAATGCCTGGTTCGGGACCCATGACAAGCTCACCATGAGCCGCAGGTTCCTCTCGGAAGCCTTTGACATCTCGATCAAAAAAGACATCGATAAAATCGCATATTGCGGTGACTCCCCCAATGACGCGCCGATGTATGCGGTGTTTCCGCTGGGGATCGGCGTTGCCAATGTCGTGCCCTACGCCAAGATCATGCCGCATCTGCCGCGTTATGTGACGGCGGGCGGGGGCGGCCACGGATTTGCCGAGTTCGCTCATGCCGTGCTGGCGGCAAGGAAGGGAGCTTGATGGAAGGCCTGGGCTTTCTGCTCACCTACAAGGGCGCCATCGTGCTGGGCACACTGGCCCTGCTCTTGGTTGCTGAGCGTGTCTTTCCGGTTGCCACGGTGGTGGGCGGCGTGAAGCGTGTGGCGCGGAACCTGTCGCTTGCGGGGCTCAATGCAATTCTGTCCTGGGCGGTGGTCGTGCCGCTCTCGGCAATCGCCGCCTCCCATGCGCTCGACTGGCGGCCTGACTGGTGGAGCGGCTGGCCGGGGCTTCTCCTCGATCTCCTTATCCTCGATTGCTGGATCTACTGGTGGCACCGTGCCAACCATGAATGGCCGTTTCTCTGGCGTTTCCACGAGGTTCATCATCTGGATGAGTTCCTGGACGCAAGTTCAGCGCTTCGCTTTCATTTCGGCGAAGTCCTGCTGTCCTCGCTGGTGCGCGCGGGGGTGATCCTGCTGCTGGGCGTGCCGCTGTTGACGGTGGTGGTGTTCGAGACGCTGCTGGCGCTCTCCGCCATGTTCCACCATTCCAATCTCCGGTTGCCGACCCGGCTGGAGAGGGCGCTGTCCTTTGTGATCGTGACGCCATCGATCCATTGGGTGCACCACCATGCCATCCGCCGCGATACGGATTCGAACTATTCGGCCTTGCTGTCCGTTTGGGACCGGCTGTTCCGCAGCCGCAGTGTCACGGTCCGCACTCCGGACATGAAGATCGGCACCGAAGGCCGCAAGGAACGTGCCCTTCCCGGCCTGATCGCGCGGCCCTTCGAAGGGCCGTGACTGGCACGGGCCGTGCTAGGCTCGGCGCAACAAGGGGGTGAGTGCCGGATTCTGTCCCAGCACGGCACAGTGTGTAAGGATTTTGGGAGTACTGGCTTTGCCGAGAGCCGCAAGGGCACCGGAACGGGACGGACTGTCAGGCGCGCTGCGCGAGGCGCGGCAGGCGGAGGCTGCCCATTTCGAGGCATCGCTTGATCTGCGGGATTCGAAGTCGCTCCGCCTCCAGATCCTGAAGGATGACCTGCTGCCGCTGCTCGACTCTTCGCCCGAGGCGCGCGAACTGTTCGACCTTGCACTCATACCGGGTGAACCGCCCAAGCTGTGGATCGACCTTATCTCCTTCGTGGTCATGGAGCCGGACCACCGCAGCTACCGTTTCCTGCAGCACCGGCAGGACCGCAGGGAAATCCTGTTTGAAACGCAGGACCGGGAACTGATGGCCGCCGCCATCCGCCGCCACATGGCGCATCTCGTGGTGGCGCGGGAACGCCAGGCCGCAACTCTGCCCCAGCCCGCGGGGCAGCCCGGCTATTCCTCCGCCGCACTGATTCTGGCCTGGGTTTCAGGCGTTGCCTTCGGAGCCCTGGCGCTGCTCGGCCTCGCCATCTCCTTCGGTCTGTTAAGGCCTTGATAATGAATTCATTCTTGGTTCCATTCGACGTTACAAACTGAAACAACAAGTGATTTCCGCCCCCACGCCGGGCCTGTTAGTCAACATCATCGGGTGACGTCTGAGCCGGAAAGCCTGGGCGGATGCCAAAAAAGAATGATTTGGGTTGCAGGGGTAATACAGGGCATGCAGAGCGCGCTGAAGCGGAGCCACGAGGCCGGCGGTAGCATATCGCTGACGCCCACCAGCAACCGCAGCCTTGCCCAGAACCTCGCAGGCTTCCAGTCTCTCGCCGAAGGCCTCGACTATGCCGCCCGCGGTGTGACCGGTTTCAATTTCTATTCCGCCCGTGGCGGCCTGGAAGCCGTGCTGCCCTATGCCGAACTTCGCCGCCGTGCGGTCTCGATCGCGCGCAAGCTGCTGTCGCTGGGCCTCAAGCGGGGCGAGCGCGTGGCTGTCGTTGCGGAGACCGGGCCGGAATTCATGGCGGTGTTTTTCGGCTGCCAGTATGCCGGGCTGCTGCCCTGTCCGATGCCCTACAGCATGTATATCGGTGGCAAGGAGTCCTACATCGACCGTGTTGCCGGCATGCTGGCGGCGGCCAAGGCCGGCACCGTCATCGCTGGCGAGGGCTTCATCAACCACATTGCCGAGGGTGCGGCGCGCGCTGGCCTGTTCCGGGTGCTGAGCCATGAGGCGCTCGCAGCACTGCCCGAGGCCGCCACCAAGCTGGAGCCGCTTGGGCCCTCCGAAGAGGCCTATATCCAGTATTCCTCCGGCTCGACGTCGAACCCCAAGGGCGTGCTGATTTCGCAGAAGGCGATCATCGCCAATGCCCGCGGCATCCTGCGGGAGGGGCTGAGGCTCACGCCTGATGACCGCGCCTTCTCCTGGCTGCCGCTCTATCACGACATGGGCCTCGTCGGCTTCTGCCTCTCGCCCATGCTTGGGCAGGTAAGCGTCGACTTTCTCGCCACCACGAGCTTCGCCCGCCGCCCGGCGCTGTGGCTGAAGCTGATGTCGGACAATGCCACCACCATCACCTATTCGCCGAGCTTCGGCTATGACCTCGCCGCGCGCCGCATCAATGGCGATGCGGTGACGCTCGATCTGTCGCGGATCAGGGTCGCTGGCATCGGCGGCGACATGGTGCGCGCCGACGTGCTGGAAGCTTTCGGCGCCACGCTCTCAGTTGCGGGCTTCCGGCCGGAAGCCTTCCTGCCCAGCTATGGCATGGCCGAGACGACGCTTGCCATTTCCTTCGTCGACGCCGAACAGCTGATCCGTATTGACCGCATCGACCGCCATGCGCTCAAGACCATGGGCCGCGCGCTTCCCGCCACGGGCGAGAATGCGCGGAGCTTCGTGGTCTGCGGCCGCCCGCTGGGCGAGAGCAGGATCGAAATCCGCGGCGAGCGCGGTGAGCCGCTTGGCGCACGCGAGGTGGGCCGCATCTTCGTGAACACGCCGAGCCTGATGAGCGGCTACTTCCACAATCAGGAGGCAACCGCCGCCGCCGTGGGCCAGGACGGTTTCCTCGACACGGGCGACATGGGCTACTGGCTCGATGGCGAGATCGTCATTACCGGCCGCGCCAAGGACCTGATCCTGCACAATGGCCGCAGCATCTGGCCGCAGGACATCGAATGGGCCGCCGAGCAGATCGAGCCCCTGCGCTCCGGCGATGTCGCCGCCTTCGCCGTCGAAGGCGAGGATGGCGATGATGACGTCACCGTGCTGGTGCAGTGCCGCCTGCAGGAGGCCGCCGCCATCGAGGCCTTGCGCCATGAGGTGTCCGCCGCCGTCCACCGCAGTGCCGGTGTCGAATGCAAAGTGGTGATGGTGCCGCCCAAGAGCCTGCCCTTCACCTCCTCCGGCAAGCTTTCGCGCGCGGGCGCCAAGCAGAGGTTTATCGCTGGCGAAATCGCCGAGCTGGCGTCGATGCCGCTTGAGGCGGCGCTCTGAGCCGTCTTCCCGGCTCTTCCTGCATGGCTGAACCATGAGCCTTCTTGTTGCCATCACGGGTGCAACGGGATTTGCCGGTCGCCACACCGTGAGCGAACTCCTGCGCCGCGGCCATCGCCTGCGCGCACTGGCCCGGAACCCTGTCGCTGCGAATCTTCCCGAGGGCGTCGAAACTGTTCCGGGCGATCTTGCCGATGCGGGTGCTCTGAAGGGCCTCGTTACGGGTGCGGATGCCGTCGTGCATCTCGCGGGGGCGCTCACGGCCTTTAACCGGCAGGGCTATTTCCGCGTCAATGTGGACGGCAGCGAGGCGCTGATCGATGCCGCACTGGAAACTGGCACGCGCCGCTTCGTCCATGTCTCCTCGCTCGCCGCCCGGGAACCGCAACTGTCGCACTACGCCGCCTCCAAGCGCGCGGCGGAAGAGGCGGTGGCTGGGCGGGGTGCTGAACTCAACGCCGTGATCCTGCGCCCACCCGCCGTCTATGGCCCGGGTGACCGCGGGACACTGCCCCTGATCCGGGAACTGACACGGCCCATCGCCGCCATTCCGGGCCGGCCCGACGCGCGCTTCTCCCTGATCCATGCGCGCGACCTCGCCCGTATCATCGCGATGAGCCTCGAAGGCAAGGAGCAGGGCGTGATGGAGGTGAGTGACGGGAAGCCCGGCGGCTATGCCTGGCCGGACCTCATCGCCGCTGCCTCAAGCCTTCGCGGCGCGCCCATCCGGGCAGTGTTCCTGCCGCGCGCCATCCCTTGGTGGTGGCGCTGGGCGCTGAGGCGCTGGCAAGGATCCAGGGCAGGCCGGGCATGGTCAACCGTGGCAAGATCGCGGAACTCTATCACCCCAACTGGGTGAGCCGGGACGGCACGCTGGCGCTCTCCGATGCCATGGGCTTCGCGCAGGGGCTGCCGGAGACCGTGGCATGGTACCGCGCGGCCGGGTGGTTGCCTCGCGGGGCTTCGCCCGATACAAGCCCGCCTCATTCAAGGACGTGACATGACCGACACCGAGGACCGCATCTGCAAGCTGCTCGAACCGTTCAACACCAACGGGACGGTGCTTTCGGCCACGACCGATATCTCGACCGACCTCAACATCGATTCCGTGACCGTCATGGATTTCGTGATGGAGGTCGAGGACCATTTCGACATCGAAATTCCGCTGAACGTGCTCTCCGAGACCCGCACGGTGGGCGATCTCGCCGCCGTCGTCGACGCGCGTGTAAAGAAAGGCTGAACCATGGACCTCCTGAACAAGCTCCACGGCATCGCCGAGCGCCACGGGCGCATGAAGGCGCTGGGCGTCGATGCCATCGGCGTCACCAATGACCAGATCCTTTCGCCCACCCGCGCCATGATCGAGGGGCGGGAGACAATCCTCGCCGGCACCAACAACTCCATGGGCATCACCTTCGACCCGGACTGCATTGCGGCGGGCAAGAAGGCGCTTGATGAGTTCGGCACGGGCACGACGGGCTCGCGCATCGCCAATGGCTCCTTCGCGCTCCATGCCGATCTGGAGAAGGAATTCGCGCGCTTCCTGAACCGCAAGCATTGTATCGTCTTCACCACGGGCTACCAGGCGAACCTTGGCATGATGTCCGGCCTCGCGGGCCCGCGCGACACGATCTATCTCGATGCCGACTCGCACAGCTCGATCTATGACGGTTGCACGCTCTCGGGCGCCAAGCTGGTGCGCTTCCGCCACAATGATGCGGCCGATCTCGACAAGCGCCTCTCGCGCGGTGAGCAGGAGGAGGACGGCGGCAGGCTCGTCGTGCTCGAAGGCATTTATTCCATGCTGGGAGACCGCGCGCCGCTTGCCGACTTCATCGAGGTGAAGAAGAAGCACGGCTTCCAGCTCCTCGTCGACGAGGCGCATTCCTTCGGCGTGCTTGGTTCCCATGGCCGCGGCCTCGCGGATGAGGCGGACCTCGAGGACGAGGTCGACTTCGTGGTCGGCACCTTCTCCAAGAGCGTTGGCGCCATCGGCGGCTTCGGCGCGGGCGATCATCCCTATTTCGACTATCTCCGCTATGCGATGCGGCCCTATATGTTCACCGCCTCGTCCTCGCCGGCGTCCGTCGCCACCTCGCTCGCCGCGATCCGCAAGCTCGCCGCCGAGCCGCAACGGCGCAAGAAGCTGATGGAGAATTCCGCGCGCCTGTTCCATGGCTTCAAGGCGCTGGGCCTCGACCTGGGCTGCGATGTGGTGAGCCCCGTGGTGGCCGTGCGCTGCCCGGACGAACTCTCGACGGTTGCCATGTGGAACGCGCTCCTCAAGGCCGGCGTCTATGTCAATATCGCGCTGCCGCCCGGCACGCCCAACAAGCTCTGCTTGCTCCGCTGCTCGGTCTCCGCCGCGCATACGGAAGCGGAGATCGACCGCATCATCGAACTCTTCGGCGCGGTGGTGGCGCAAGGCCACGGCAAGAAGGTTGCGAACGGGTGATTCTTCTTCTCCTGCGAAGCAGGAGAAGAAGCCGAGGCATCAGCCCCTTACAAAGCTGAACAGCGGTCCGGTCTCGAGTTTCAACGGTTCGTTTGTGGGCGCAGGAAAGAACTCGCCGTCGATCACGAAGACATCGCGTGACATCACCTCCAGCGCATCCGAGCAGAAGCTCACGGACCCTGGCGGGCTCTTGCGGTTTTCGCCGCCATACATCACCGGCAGCATCCACCTTGCAACCGAGGGGACGGGGTAGGGGAAGACCGAGGTCCGGATCGGCGCTGTCTTGCCGCCCCAGAAGGGTCTCGTGTTGAGCACCAGCTTCTCGAGCGTCGTCGACATCTGGAGGAGCTGCGGCCCATCCGCCATCACGCGGCCCTTGGCTTCCACCATGATCTGGTAGGGGCGGTCGAAGCGGCTTTCATCCGTGGGGTCGGGTTTCGAGAACAGATATTTGCGGACCGCGGTCAACAGCGTTCCCGCCACCGCCCATCGTCCCTTGATGCCATAGTCGTTGAAGGCCTGCTGGCAATAGCGCGTGGCGTGGGCCACCGCACCCGTGCCGACGAACATGCCGTGGCGCAGCTTGCCGTCACCCGGATTGAGGCAGCGGATGGTGTTGCGTGACGTGACGTCTTGAGGCGCCAAGCTTCGCATGAAGCTCGCCTGGGCTTCAAGCGCGTGGCTGCGGAAGCCCACATCATTGGCGCTGAGGTTGGTGGTGCCGTGCGGCAGCAGGATGATGTTGGGCTGCGATGCGAAAGGGCTCCGCTCCGCGATGTGGGTGAGTATTTCCTGGATCGTGCCGTCGCCCGAGCTGATGAAGAGATCGCTCACCCCGTCAGCCGCCATTTCGCGGAGGAAGCCTTCGAGTTGTTCGAAGCGCTCCAGAATGCGGATGGTGGCGGCCCGCTCGCCAGACAGCTTATCCACGAGGGCGAGGCCCTTGCCGCTGTTCTTGCCGGCACTGGGATTGACGATCAATCCGGCCCGCCTGCCGGTCCGCACAGCTTGATCCGGCATGGCTCAGACCGTCTCGGCTCTGAAGGTCAGCACGGCTGCAAGCGAGCCGAAGGCGGCGATGGGGAACCACGCGGCAAGCCAGGGGGAGACAAAGCCCAGTTCACCCATGGTGACTGAAATGCCATCGACGATGAAAAAGAGAAAGCCGAGGCCCACGCCTGCCGCAAACAGCGCGCCAAGCCCGCCGCCCCGGCGGAAGCGCGTGGCAAGCGGGATGCACAACGCCATCATCAGGAGCCCGGTGAAGAACAGCGAGACGCGCTTGTGCGCCCAGGTCTCATAGACCCACACCGGCCTGATTCCGAAGCCCTTGTTCTCGATGAAGTAGGAGAGTTCGGCGAGCGACATGTCTTCCGGAGCGCCCGATCGCGCACCGGCCTGGGCGGGCTTCATCGCACCCGAATAGACCAGCGTCTCGATCTTCGAGGGCTGGAGATTGTCGCGGTAGTAGACGAGCACCTCTGAAAGCGTCCAGCGCCCGGCCGCCAGCTTTGCCTCGGCGGCATAGATCTGCTCCCACAGCAGGCCATTGGCATCGCGGCGGAAAATGATCACATCCTTGAGCTCGGTCGAATCCGCGTTGGCCGAGCCGGCGCGCAGGATGTCGGGCCCGGCGCGCATCCAGATCGGATCCTTCTCGCCCACCTTCAGCTTGTCGGCGCCATAATCGCCGATGCCCCAGTCGCGGAGTTGCGGCGTCGTCGCGGGGATGGCGGAATCGGACAGCACGAATTGCAGGCCGCCCGCCAGGAAGGCCAGCGGCAACAGCATGACGAGCAGGCGGAAGGGCGAGAGGCCCGCTGCCCAGATCGCCACCATCTCGTTGCGGTAGCTGAGCTCCGTGAGCGAGAGCAGCATGGCCAGCAGGATGCTGATGCCCATGTAGTTCTGGATGATCGAGGGCGCGCGGTAGAACATGTATTCGAAGAGGATGCCGGTGTCTCCCGGCCGTAGCGCCTGCAGCTCCTTGGCGTTGGTGAGGAGGTCCAGCGACAGCACGAAGAAGGAAATGCCGAGCAGGATGGCGAAATACCGGATCGTCACCATGCGGACGAGCATCCAGCCGATGATCTTCATCATGATGCGGCGCCCCAGCCGAAGCGGCGCATCAAGGCCAGGCGTGCGCCCGACAGCGCATCGCCCGTGCGGTCGATGGCGAGGCTCAGCGGATCGGTCTTCAGCGTGAAGCAGGTGGTGATGTAACGCCAGCCCGCGAACAGCGCGAGGATGAGGCAGGGCAGCCACATCGTAACGATCGGCGACGCCACGCCGTTGTTGGCCGCGTCAGCGCCGCGGCTGATGATCTCATTGTAGACCACGATCAGCACCAGTCCCACGCCGGTGCGGAAGCCGCGTTGACTTCGCCGCGATCCCACCGCAAGGGGAATGGCCAGGAAGGGCAGGATCAGGATGCTCACAGTGATGACGAGCCGCTCGCTGATTTCCGAGTTGATTTCCTCGCGAGTGGCGGAGGCCGGGAGCTTGTCCGTCACGGCGAAAAGCTCGGGCAGCGTCAACTCGCGTTCGTCCTGGCCGCGCGGGCGGAAGATATCGTTGGAGATGCGGCCCAGTGGCGTATCGGCGATGCCGAATTCCGTCGTCTCGCCCACGGCCGGCACTGCCGCGGCCGCCGAGGGTGCGGCCTTGAAGGAGAGCCGGTGTCCATCCTTGAGCTGCAGCGTGGGCCGCTGGCCCTGCTGGTTCTCGATCAGCGATCCGCTGGCGGCCGTCACCGTGTCGGAGCCCTCCGGCCCCTTGTCCTGGTAGATGAAGGCATGCTCGAAGGCGTTCGCCCCGCGTTCAAGCCGGTCGATGATGAAGGTGCGGTCACCCGCTTGCATGAAGATGCCTTCCTCCGCCAGGTAGAACACGTCCACGTTCTGCACGTCGAACATCACAGCGCGGAAGGCATAGCGCGCATGGGGCTGCACCCAGCCCATCACGATCAGGGAGAAGGTGGCGAGCAGCACCCCGAGCAGGATCACCGGCCGCGCCATGCGGTGGAGCCCGATCCCCGAGGCCATGAAGGCATCCGTCTCGGAATTGGCAGACATCTTGCCGAAGCCGAGCAGCAGGCCGAGGAACAGGGCAGCGGGAAGTGCAGTGCCCAGATAGTGCGGCACGAGATAGGCCAGCATCTCGAACACCACGGTGAAGGAGTTCTTCTTGCCCAGCGTCGCGTCGAGGAGCCGCACCATGCGGTCGGCGAGCAGCATGAGAAGTCCGATCACCAATGCCGCC
The DNA here is from genome assembly GCA_040379425.1 of Hyphomicrobiales bacterium. Lineage (GTDB taxonomy): Bacteria > Pseudomonadota > Alphaproteobacteria > Rhizobiales > Aestuariivirgaceae > Aestuariivirga. Next base: position 22,047 of record JBEILC010000007.1, on the reverse strand, counting down.
GCCAGCGGCAGCGACACCTGCCTCAGAACATGCCTGTCGATGATCGGAAGCAAAGGGGCTCAACCTCGGGGTGGGGTGACACTTGACATACAGGTAATCTAGCCCAGCCCAAGCTCATGAAGAAAGCGCGAATTGGGTGGAATGGTGGACCTGGCGGCTCACGGGGTCAAAACTGCGTACCGTGACCTCCGTCAGCCATTTCCCGCCCTGGCGCTGGATGCGGTAGAGGTTCCAGGCCGCCACCGGATGGTGCTGGCTCTCGATCAGCGAGGCGGACGGCACGCCCAGCACATGAACCGCGCCAAAACGCGAGGGTAGCGTGTTCAACATATGCTCATGATTGTGGCCGTGGAGGACCAGTTCCGCACCCTGCGCCTGCAGCACCTCGCGGAGCTGCGGGGCATCAATCAGCGCCTTGCGCGGCTTGGCGAGGCCGGGAAGCGGCGGATGGTGAATCATCAAGATCCGTGCATAACCCCGCTCGCGCAGGTCCGAGAGCAGGAAGGACAGCGATTCGATCTGTGTCGCACCCAGCAGGCCCGCCGCGCGGTGGAGCGGCTGGGGTACGGCGGTCGAAACCCCGATCAGCGCCACATTGCGCCGCAGCCTCACATAGGGAAAGGGGGTGGCGATCTGCAGTCCCGACTGGGCGAGGGCCACCTTCATGTCCCCCAGCATGTAGTCCGCGAGGTGGCTCAGTCCGTGCTGCCAGTCCATGCGCACATAGGTGTCATGGTTGCCTGGCACGAAGCTGATCCAGGAGGGATCTCCGAAGGCCTTGAGCCAGAGGGCGGCGGCGGTGAATTCGTCACGCGCGGCGACGTTCACGATGTCGCCCGTCAGCGCCACGTGATCGGGTGCAGCGGTCACGATATCCGCCGCGATCGCGGAGGCCACCGCCATCGAGTGCACGCGATGCCGGTTGAGGCGCCAGTTGAACACGCCGATGGTGCGTTTCAGCGCGAAGTGCCGCCGCGCCGCGCCGACGGGAAGAGGGCCCAGGTGAAGGTCCGAAAGATGGGCGAGGGTGAATTCCGGCACGTCCTGCGCCTGAGCTGGCTTGCGTTTGCTCCGCGGCTTCTAGAACAACTTTGGCGGCAAGGGAATCGGATTGCGATCAGCGGCCACACTCTGCCCGGCGCCTGGGTACGGACCTTCAGTAGGCCGTCCAGCCTCCGTCGGTGGCATAGATGGCGCCGGTGAAGTTCGAGGCCTCGTCCGACAGCAGGAACAGCATCATCGGCACCTGTTCGCCGACCGTCGCGGGGCGGTGGCCCGTGTCGGTGTAGGCGAGGATGCTGTTGGTCTTGATGGAGCCCATCTGCGGCCCTGTCGAGACCTTGCGGGATGCGGCGACCAGGGCTCCGGCGCGCGCCACCATGGGCGTGTCGGTTGCCGCCATGTTCACCGAGTTCACGCGGATGCCATAGGGCGCGTAGTCGATGGCGGCATTGCGGGTGAGGCCGTTCAGCGCGTGCTTGCTGGCGACATAGGCGGGGTTGCCGGAAAGCCCGGTCATGCCGGCGATCGAGCCGACGTTGACGATGGAGCCGCCGCGGCCCTGCTTGATGAGGAAGTTGAGTTGCGCCCGCATCATCAGGAAGGTGCCGGTGGCATTCGTCCGGAACACCTTGTTCCAGTATTCCTCCGTTGCCTCGTGGATGGGCGCGAAGACGAGCGGGCGCTGTTTCTCGAAGTCGGGCTCCTCGCCGGAATAGACGCCGTCCATGACTCCGGCATTGTTGATGGCGCCATCGAGGCCACCGAAATTGGAGGCCGCCGCGGCAACAGCCGCCTCGGCGGTTGCCGCCTCGCCGATGTCGCCATGCACGAAGACACTCTTGCCGCCCGCCTCGCGGATCGCGGCATCGGTTGCCTCGCCAAGCTCCTTCAGCCAGTCGACGCCCACGACATTCGCACCCTCGCGCGCCAGGCGGATGGCGGCGGCCGCACCCATGCCACGCGCCGAACCCGTGACGATGAAGGTCTTGCCCGCGAAGCGCCCGGGCGTGAAGGCGCCTGGATCGGGCGGGGTGATGCTGACCACCGCATTGCCCTTGGTTCCACTCGGAACCTGCGCACTGGCCGCACCCGAGGTCAGCGCCGCGGTGCCCGCTGCCGCGACGAGTGATCCCGCCGCCTTTATCACGTCACGCCGTTCCATTTGCTATCTCCTTGTTAGTAAGTTGTGAAGCCGCCATCCGTCGCGTAGTTGGCGCCGGTGATGTTGGAAGACTCCGGCGACAACAGGAACAGCATGACCGCGACCTGTTCTGCCGCCGTTGAGCCCATCTGCTTCTGGCTGCTGAATTCGAGCAGACTGTGGATCTTGAGCATGCCGATACCGCTGTCCTTGTAACCCGCCTGGGCGCGCTGCTTCAGGAGGTCGAAGGCCCGCTCATACATGGGCGTGATGGTGGTCGCCATGCAGACTGAGTTCACGCGGATGCCGAAGGGGGCATAGTCGATGGCGGCATTCTTGGTGAGGCCGTTCACGGCGTGCTTGCTCGCCACGTAGGAGGGCGTTCCGCCGAAACCGCGCAAGCCGGCGACCGAGGCGACGTTGACGATGGAGCCGCCGCGGTTCTGCTTCAGCATCTGGCGCAGTTCGGCGCGCAGGCTGCGGAAGGTGCCGGTCGCGTTGACGCGCATCACGACGTCCCAATAGGCATCGGAGGCCTCGTCGATGCGCGACATCACCAGATCCTTCTGCTTGGCGTAGTCGATCAGCTCGCCCGGGAAGATCGCGTCCATCACGCCCGCGTTGTTGAGGGCGCAATCGAGGCCGCCGAAATTGTCGACAGCGGCCTTAACCATGGCATCGCAGACCGCCGTCTCGGAGATGTCACCCGCGACGAAGATGGCCTTGCCGCCTTCCTTGACGATGGCATCGACAACCGCCTGGCCCTCATCCTTGAGCCAGTCGACCGCGACGACATTCGCACCCTCGCGCGCAAGGCGGATGGCGGCGAGCTTGCCCATGCCGCGCGCCGTGCCGGTGACCAGCGCCGTCTTGCCCGCGAAGCGGCCCGGCATGAAGTAGTCCTCGGGCACGGAAACAATGGTTTGTCGTCCCGCCGTGTTCGGATCGGCGGGGTCCCAGGGGGTAGAGTAGGGGCCAAGCGCCAGAGTCGTTTCAGCTTCGGCGGGAGCAGCCGCCGTTGCCGTGGCCGCCGCAGCGGCCGCCGCAATGCCGACACCCTTGATTACGCTACGCCGGGCAACCATGCATCGACTCCCTTGAAAACATAGTGCCGTTGGATGTGAGGGTCACAGTGCATAGCGCGCGAAGAGCATCACGCTGAGCCAGTCCTGTGCATCCCCACCGAGCGGTTTCGCGTCCAGCGCGTCACGGGTGGCCTCGCCGGGGATGGTGTAGGCCACGTGCCCGTGGACATACCAGTTGCGCGAGGCAAACCACTTCATCGTCATGTTCGCCTCATAGCCATAGATGCTGCTCGTCAGTGTGCTGAGCGCCGGATTGCCGCCGATGTTGTTCTGCTCCTCCGCCTGGAACAGCCAGAGCTGCGGCACCAGTTCCACCTGCGGCAGCGGCCTGAAGCGGACCTGCACACGATGCGCGATGACGTTACTGTCCTGCACCACCTTGAAGTGGTTGGCGCCCTGCACCCACTGCTCGCCATTGCCGCCGGAGAGCAGGGGGTCCCAGCGCTCATAGGTTGCGGTGTCCGGATCATCGCCCGAGAAATAGCCGAGCCGGTAGCTGATCGCGGGTGACCACTTCGCATCGGCGAAGCTGTAGCCGGCCTCGCCATAGGCGCCGACCGCGAACATGTCGAAGTCGCGATGTGTCTGCACGGCCGCCTCGCCGCCGAAGAACGGCCCGGGCCGGGCCGGCGCATTGGGTGTGTAGGTGAAGCGCGCATCGAACACGTTGAGGCCTTCGCGCGTGCCCACCAGAGATCCATCCGGCGCGAAATAGCCGAAGTCAGACTTGACGCCGGTGACATAGCTTGCCGCCGTCATCAGCCCTGGCAGCGGCCGCGCCTCGAGATTGGCGCCGGCGAGCACTGTATTGGAATTCACAGCGGGCAGTTCGTCGGGATCGACGTAGAACAGCTCGAACTTGGTGTTGTTGTAGAACATCTGGCCCAGCACCAGCATGTCGGATGACCAGCGGGCATTGGCCTGGAGTGCCGCGCGCTCATCGCCGTTTCCGGCAGTGTTGGCGATGAGGAAGGCATTGGCCAGCGTGAACTTCTGCCGCCCGGCGCTGAAATTGAAGCCGTAGCGGTTGCCCTTCGCATCCGTCTCGCCGGTGATGAAGCCGGCATAGGCATCCTCGAAGAAGGTGTAGCCGCGCGTCTCGCCGGTGAAGAGTTCCTGGCCCACCGAACCCGAACTGATGGCGCTCAGCGCGCCATAGACGTAGAGCTTGTCGGTGACCGGCGTGATGCCGCTGATGCCGTAATGCACATAGCCCTCGAGCCAGTTGCTGTAGCCTTCCCCGGCGGGTCCGTTGGACAGGGGGTTGCCCTGCAGCATCGCGTCCGGCTGGCCATACCAGGCGTCGTTGTTGCCATAGTAGAGCGAGAGCGCCTCAAGCCTCACGCGCACGAAGGTCCCGTCGCGGTCATAGAGGACCGGCAGGTCGGCGAGATTGCTGGTGATGAGATAGCCCTGGCCGTTGTCCGCGCGCGCACCGTCCGCAAGCGTGATGCGGAACGTCACCGCGAGGCCGCCACCTCTGGCCAGCGCGAAATCATATGTGACGTTGGCAAGCAGCGGGCTGCGCCGCGCCCGCGCGATGGCGAAGTTGGCCCGCATCTCGTCGAACTGGCCGCCAGGGTAGAAGGCGAGATAGCGGCGGAGGCCGTCGACCACCCTGTCATTGTAGGCTGAATCGCCCGTGGGATTGGTGATGATGATGTCGACGGTCTCGATGGGGAGGCTCGTGAAGCCCTGGATGGCGCCATAGCTCTGGGCAAGTACAGGCGATGCGGGCACGAGAAACAGGCTTCCTGGCACCGCGAATGCCATGACCAGTCCCAGAAGACCGAAATACATGAAACGCCGCATGCAGCAACCTATTCGAGAATATACGAGGTTGGCGCGCGCCCGACCTGGATACGTCAAATCCCATGAATGACAACATGCGTCAAGACCCATGTGGCCCATTTCGGGTCGAGGGCCAGGGCTCAGCGAGGCCAGAGTTTCACGGGCTGTTTCCCGAGAGCTTGCTCCACCGCCCGGCTAGGTGATCGGCTTCTCGTAGATCCGGTAGGTCTTATAGGGCCTGCCGCCGAAGGTCTCGATTATGTGGCGCATCGGCATGTTGTCCTCGAGGATCCAGGAGAGCTCGCCCTTCATCGTGCCGCGCCCGACATGATAGTTGCGCACCCGGGCGACCGCCGCCATTCCGAGAACGCCGCCGATGGAGGTACCGTGATAGGCTTTCCGGACACCCATCAGCGGGAAGCGCACGGATTTCGGCGGCCGTGCCAGAAGGTTCCAGGCGAGCTTCGCCCAGCCGAAGGGCAGGAGCTTTCCGTCAAGCCCCGCAATCCACTCGTTGATGTTGGGCAGTGACACCGCCATGGCCGCGGGCTCGCCCCTGTATTCGGTGATTGCGATGTAATCGCCGGAGACGAGGAGCTTCAGGTTGTTGCCGAGAGCCGTCATCTCCTCCTTCGTCCACGGCACGAAGCCCCAATTGTCGGACCAGGCGTCATTGGCGATCGAGACGATGATCTCGAGCTCACGCATCAGCTTCTTCTTGTCGAGCGGGCGCAGGACGATGTCCTTGTTGGCGAGGGCGCGCTTCAGCGAGGCCTGCAGGATGCGCTGTTCCTTGCCCGTGTCGGTGCAGTCATAGGCGATCACGTCCTTGGCCTTGGCGAAGCCCTGTTCCTCCAGGCGGCGCGCGTAATAGGGCAGCGCGTGGGCCATCATCATGGAGGGCGGCGTGTCATGGCCCTGGACGAGCAGGCCCAACTCGTCGTTGATCGAGAAGCTGAAGGGACCCTGCATGCTGCTTGCGCCGCGCGCCGCGAGCCAGGCTGAGGCCGTGTCGAGCAGGGCCGCGAACACCGCGGGGTCATCCTCCGCCTCGAGGAAGCCGAACTGCCCCGCGCCGTCGCCATGGCGTTCGCTCCTGAGCCGGCAAAGCTGGGCGGAGATCCGGCCGGCCACCCGCCCGCCCCGGTAGGCAAGGAACAGTGCCACCTCGGCATGCTGGAAGTAGGGGTTCTTCTTGGGGTCGAGATGCTCGTAGCGCTCGAGATAGAGCGGCGCCACCCAGTTCGGGTCCTCTGCGTAAAGCCGGAAGGGCAGGTCAAGGAAGGCCTTGAGATCGGCCTTTCCGGCAACGGTCCGGACGTGGATGCTATCTGTCATAAAGCGGAGTTAGCCCCGCGCTTTCCGGAACTCAAGCTTGGCGGTGGGGCCGCCGTCGCGCTAACAGGCAGCATGAGCGACAGGCTGAAGCGGCTTTTCTACGGCGTGGCGAAACCCGTGCTGCACCCTTTCTACCGGCTGGTCCGTGGCATGACGCTGGGCACCCGCACCCTGGTGCTGAAGGCGGATGACACGCAGGTGATGCTGGTCCGCCACGGCTATGCCGCGGGCTGGCTCTTGCCTGGTGGCGGGGTCGAGCGCGGCGAGTCGCTTGCCGAGGCCGCCATCCGCGAGGTAAAGGAGGAGGCCGGCATCATCGCGGAGGAGGAGCCGAAGCTTCACGGCATCTTCCTCAATGACCGCCAGTTCCGCGGCGACCACGTCGCCTGCTTCGTGCTCCGGCGCTTCTCGGAAACCCCCATAAGCCCCGGCTTCGAAATCGCCGAGGCCCGCTTCTTCCCCGTGGCGGACCTGCCCCAAGGCGCCACCGGCGGCGCCCGCCGCCGCATCGCCGAGGTGCTGGAGGGCAAGGCGGCCGGGCAGGACTGGTGAGTGATATCCCCTTTCCCTTGACCTTGCCCCGCCCGCAAGCTATGCGCCCCGTCATGACCGTGACGGACCAGATCCGCCTGCGACGACGAGCCCGCGACATGCGCGCGCTGGCGCGCGGCTGAACGGCATCCGGCCCTCTACGTTACCGCACAACCTCCATGCTGCGCCTCGGGGTTCCGGGTGCTCACCCGATGCCTTCCCTTCCCGAGACACCAAGCCATGTGCGGCACCATCCTCTGCGACGACACCACCCCTCATGACCATGACGCCATCGAACACCTGCTCGACCTGAGCTTCGGCTCCGGCCGCCAGTCAAAGACATCCTACCGGCTGCGGGAGGGCAATGCCGCCGTTCCGGGCCTTTCGCTCGTGGTGCGCGATCCGGGCGTCACGCTCTCAGGCACCATCAGCTTCTGGCCGCTGGCGATCGGCGAGAAGCAGTCACCAGCACTGTTGCTGGGGCCACTCGCCGTCCACCCGGACCGGCAGGGACTTGGCATCGGCCTCAAGCTGATGCGGGAAGGGCTTGCCCGGGCGAAGGTCCAGGGCCATGGGCTGGTGCTGCTGGTAGGGGACGAGCCCTATTATGCCAAGGTGGGATTCGCCCGGCTGCCGCCCGGCCTCATCGGCCTGCCGGGGCCGTTCGACCCCAACCGCTTCCTTTACCTGGAACTGAGGCCGGGCGCTCTCGCCGGCGTATCAGGCATGGCCTCAGCGGCCCTCGCGGTACCACATGGCGCTGAAGGCCAGGAGCAGCACGCCAAGGCTTAGCAATGTCGCGAACAGCGGCGTGTCCGAAACCGACAGCACGCGGTGTGCATCATTGGCGCGAAGGCCGATCCAGCCGGAACCCGCCGCCTGGCGCCCCTCCGCAACCTTGACGAGTTGCGGCAGGCCGTCTTCGAGCCAGTTGACGCTTCCGCCGCTTGCGGCTGCGGCGGGCGCAAGCACGGCGGCGGTGGCCACAAGGCTCGACATTTCGCGCGCATCGGCACTGCCCGCCGCGGCGGCCGAGACGAGCTTGCCGTCAGACAGGCGGTGGAGGCCTGACTCCGTCACCGGGAGGGAGCCCTGGAAGCGGCCCGGCGCAATCTCGCTAAGTATCACGGTTTCCGTCTTGCCGGAGGGCAGGGTCACCGTCACCGGGTCCGCCGCATCCGCCATGGTGCGGCGCTCGATGATGAGGTTTCCGGCCCGCTGGGTGCCGTCGAGTGCTTCTTCCTCGAGGTCCGGCTCCTTCATCAGCCAATGCGCCATGCGGCGGAGGAGTTCGGTCTGCGGGCCTCCACCCTCGAAGCCGCGCGACCACAGCCACCCCTGGTCCGAGAGAAGCTGCGCCACCCGGCCTTCGCCCTGGCGCGCCAGCACCAGAAGCGGCTTGCCGTCGAGCCCGGACATGACGGTCTCGCCGCTGCTCGTCGTGGTTTCGACGAGGCGGAACCAGCGGCCCCAGCTCGGTTCCTCGCCCTCCGATCCCGGAAGCCCGCTGGTGACAGGGTGCTTCTTGCCCTGGCCGGTGAGTTCCGGCTTGAAGGGTCCTTCGAGGATCTCCCCCGTGGGAGCGGCTGCGATGATGTTGGAGAGCGGCGTGAAGTAGAGGCCATCCTCGCCTGCGAGATCGGGGCCTGACGCGATCAGCACCGCGCCGCCATCGGACACATAGCGCGCGATGTTGGCCATGTAGGCAGCAGGAAGCACACTCTGGCGCCGGTAGCGGTCAAAGATCACGAGGTCGAATTCATCGAGCTTCTCGATGAAGAGTTCGCGCGTCGGGAAGGCGATGAGGGCCAGTTCCTTGGTGGGCGTGCCGTCCTGCTTCTCCGGCGGGCGGAGAATGGTGAAGTGGACAAGATCGACCGAGGCATCGGCCTTGAGCAGGTTGCGCCAGGCGCGTTCGCCGGGGTGCGGCTCACCCGAGACGAGCAGCACGCGCAGGCGGTCACGGACGCCTTCGATCACCGTGACGGCGCGGTTGTTCTGCAGCGAGATCTCTCCCTCAAGCGGCGGCACCGTGATCTCGACGATGTTCTGCCCGCCATGGCCGATGGGAACGGGAACCTCGACAAGCTGGCCCGGCCGCGCCTCGAAGCTGAAGGGCTCGCCTCCGCCGATTGCCAGCGAGACGATGATGGGATCGCCGGGGCCGTTCGCCTCCCCGACGCGGAAGGCAACGGTCTGTTCCTGGCCGACCATGCCGAAGCGGGGCGCCTTCTCGACCTCAACCTTGCGGTCGCGCTCGCTGCGTGAGCCGGTAATGAGGCCATGGAGCGGTGCGCCCGGATTGCCGCCCGCGGCATCCTGCGGCACGTCATGCACCTGTCCGTCGGTGATCATGACGGCGCCGGCGAAACGTTCGGGCGGAATGTCGGCCAGCGCCTGGTTCAGAGCGGCGAATGCGCGCGTGCCGTCATCCTCCGCACTGATCCCCGACTTCACTTCGACGGTGCGGAGCTCGGTGTTGGGAAGCCTGGCGATGGCGGTCTTGAGGGCCTCCGCTGCCTTTGCCGTCTGCGCGCCGCGGCCCGCACTCTCCTGGCTGAGCGAGCGGTCGATCACCACGACCGCGATGTCGGACAGCGCCTGGCGTTCCTCGTTTCTCACCGTCGGGTTGGCAAGTGCTGCGAGGAGAATGGCAAGCGACAGGGCACGCAAGCCCCAGCCGCGCGTGCGCGCCAGACCGAGGGCGATGACCAGCATGAGGCCCAGCGCGCCCATGGCGGCGATCAGCCACCACGGCAGCACGGGGTCGAAGGCGATGCTCCAGCCGCTCATTGTCCGAGCCTTTCGAGAAGGGCGGGCACATGCACCTGGTCGGCCTTGTAGTTGCCGGTCAATGCATACATCACGATGTTGACGCCGATGCGGAAGGCGAATTCGCGCTGCCGGTCGGTGCCGGGCACGGAGGCGAAGAGGGGCTCGCCGTTCTCGTCCAGCGCCCAGGCGGCGGCATAGTCGTTGGAGCCGATGATGATGCCGCTCACGCCGTCCGTGTTGCCTGACGCCCCGCCCTCGCTGTCCATCTGCTCCACCCACAGCTTGCCGCCGTCATAGCGGCCAGGGAAGCGGTCCATCAGGTAGAAGCTCTTGGTCAGCACATGGGTTTCCGGCACAGGCTCCAGCGGCGGAATGTCGAGCTTCGCCAGGATGCGGCGGAGCGCATCGGAGGCGGCACTCGCATTGCCCGTCAGGGCATCGGTTCCGGCGCCATCCTCGCGCAGGTCGAAGAAGATGGTGCCGCCGCCCTTCATGAACGCATCCATACGGGCGAGTGCGGCGTCGGAGGGAACCGTCGCATCCGGCCGCACCGGCCAGTAGAGCAGCGGGAAGAACACGATCTCGTCACGCTCGATGTTGATGCCCGCGGGCTCGCCCGTCACCACGGATGTGCGCTCGCCCAGGATCGTACCGAGGCCCTTCAGCCCCTGTTCGCTCACCTCATCGACCGCGGCATCGCCGGTGATGACATAGGCGAGACGGGTTTCGAGCGCGTTGCGCATCGCGTAATCATCGCTCGCCTGGGCATGTGCGCGCTCCGCCCCTGGAAGCAGCAGGGCGAGCAGGATCGTGGCGGCCGCGGCAGCGCGGCGCTGGCGGAGGCGGCGGAAGCCGCCCCCCAGGAACAGGGCCGCGAGGCAATCGGCGAGGAACAGGATCATGGCGCCAGCGAAAGCATAGGGCGCAAGTGCCAGCGCGGGAAGCGGTTCCAGCGGGCGGACGGTGACGGCGGAGGCAAGCCCGGAAATGGGGGTCAGCGCATCACCCGCGCGGGTGACGTTCAAGGCCCGCTCCTGCTGGCCGCGGCGGTAGAGGCCGGCGGGCGTTGCGGCACTGACGCTGGCCTTGTCGATCTGCGAGGCTGGAATGGGCTGGATGTCAGGCAGCGGGTTGGCCAACTCGCCGAAACCGTCAAGCGCGCGATAGGGGGCATAGGCCTGCGCCTCGGCAGTGGTTTGCGCGGGCGCTGTGCCGCCGCCGGCGGCGGGGGCGAGGTCCAGCACGCGGCGCAGCATCTCGACAAAGAGGCCGGAGACCGGAAGGTTCGACCAGTCGGCATTGGCCGTCACATGGAACAGCACGATCATGCCCTTGCCGGTCTTGCTGGCGGTGACGAGCGGCGTGCCATCCTCGAGCGAGGCCCAGACCTTGCCCGGCAGTTCCGCATCAGGCTCCGCCAGCACCTGGCGCGTGACCCTGACGCCGGAATCGGGGCTGAGCCCCGCGAAGGGGCTCGTCTCTGGGAAGGCCTGAAGCGCCTGCGGCGTCTCCCAGCTCAATGCGCTGCCCAGCGAGCGGCCGCCCTGGCGGAGCGTGACGGGCACGAGCGAGTCCTGTGCCGCTGCAAGGCGCGGGCCTGCAAAGCGCAGCAGCACGCCGCCATTTTCCACCCAGCGCGCCACCATCTCCTGCTGCTCGGGCGGCAGGATGCCGATGTCAGCCAGCACCAGCATGGAAAGGCCCTGGTCCAGCATGGATTTCAGCGCCGCCGTGTCGGCGGGTTCGGAGATTTCGCCGAAGGGCTCCAGCGCGCGGGAAGCAAAGTAGAGGGGCGAGAGCAGGGGCTGTGCCGCCTCGGAGGAGACACCGGCCATCAGCCCCACGGTCTTGCGCCGCCAGCGGTCATCCATGAGGAAGGTCGCGGCGGCATTGCGCTCGCCTTCGATGGCGAGGCGGCCCACGGCGTTGCGGAGTTCGACGGGAAGCTCGATCACGCCCTCGGCCTTGGCGGCACCTGCCGCGAATTTGACATCCGCCTCGCCAAAGCTCCGGCCATTGGCGGCGCGGGCGGAAACACGCGCGGTTTCCTCGGCAAGGCCAGTGGCGCGCAGCACCGTGACCTTGATGCGCCCGCCCTCGAAGCCAGGGGTCGCCAGCGCCAGCGGCAGGCTGGAGGCTTCAGGCACCATGGCCTCGACCTCAGCGCCGCCAGTGCCCAGCCGCGTGAGTCCCTCGGCGAATGCCTTCGCCGTGCCGTCATCGACGCCATCTGTCAACCAGACGACGCGGGGCGCGGGCTGGTTGGCGAAGCGCTCGGCAATCGTCGTGAGAAGCGCCTCGCGGTCCGGGTCGATGGCGCGCGGTTCGAGTGCGGCGGCGCGCGCCTGGGCATCTCCTGCGGCCTGCGGCTCAAGCGGCTGCGGGCGAAGCTGCGGCGTGGTGGTGGCGAGTGTCACGGGGGATCCGGCGGCAATGGCGCCTTCCAGAACCTCCGCCATGATCTCGCGCCGCTTTTCCCAATCGCGCGCGGCGGCCCAGCTGTCATCGACGACGAGCAGCAGCGGCTGGCCGGTGAGCGCGGCGACGCGGCCCGGCGCATAGAGCGGGTGGGCAACGGCAAGTATGAGAAGTGCCGCGGCGAGCAGCCTCAGGAGCAGCAGCCACCAGGGAGTCTTGTCCGGCTGTTCCTCACGGTTCACGAGGTCCAGCAGCAGGCGGATGGGCGGGAAGCGCACGGTTTCGGGGCGGGGCGGTGTAAAGCGCAGCAGCCACCAGATGACGGGCAGCAGAAGCAGTGCGGTGAGCGCCAGCGGTGTGGTGAAGCTCAGGGCGGAGAGAAAGTTCATCGCGCCGCCTCGCCCGAGATCCGCGCGTGGAGCGACAACAGAAGCTTCGCTGGCGCTTCATCGGTGCGGTGGACCGTAAAGCTCCAGCCGATGCGGTTGCAGAGATCGCGCAGTGCCGCGCGGTGGTTCGCGAGCTTCTCCGCATAGGCGCCCCGCAGCGTCTCCGCCTTGGCGGAGAGGAACCTGATGGGGCCGGCCATTTCCTGGAACTCGACGCGGCCGGCATAGGGCAGCATCTCCTCCGCCGGGTCCACGATCTGCACGAGATGGCCCTTGACGCCCGCCTGGGCGAGCGGCGTTACCGCCCTGGCGATATCGTCCAGCCTGTCGAAGAAATCGCCTGCCATCACGGCGCTCGAGAACCGCGGCATGCGCGTAACGGAGGGAAGTGCTGTGCCCTCTCCCTTGAGGAACCAGTCTGCGATTTTCACCAGTTGGCTGCGTGCATGGTCGGGCGCGTAGGGCGAGCCCAAGGCACTCACCCGCTCCTGCGCGCGCGCCGCCAGCGAAGCAACGGCGAGCGCCACCAGCTGCGCACGCTCGCGCTTGGTGACTTTCGAGAGATGCGATTTGAAATCCATCGAGACCGAGGGCGAGGACCAGACCCACAGCGTGTTCGCCGCCTCCCATTCATTCTCGCGAATGAACACGCGGTCCGAGCGGGCGGATTTGTGCCAGTCAATGCGCTGCGTGGAATCGCCGAAGCTGTAGGGGCGGTATTGCCAGAAGCTTTCGCCTGGCCCCGCGCGCTTTCGCCCATGCTCGCCCAGGATCACCGTTGCGGCAATGCGCTCGGCTTCCACCAGCAAGGGCGGAAGCACGCGCGAGGCCGCCTGGGCGCGGTCCGAAAGGGCAAGGGCTTGTGCCTGTGTCATCCGGTCAGGCGATCAGCTTCGAGAGCCGCTCGATGGTTCCGTCAATGGTGTGGCCATCCGCACGCGCGGTGAAGTTCAGCGCCATGCGGTGGCGGAACACCGGGCCCATCAGCGCCATCACATCATCGAGCGAGGGCGAGAGACGGCCCTGCAGAAGCGCCCGCGCCCGCGCGCCCAGCATCAGCGCCTGCGAGGCACGCGGCGAAGGGCCCCAGGCCACATTGCGGTTCACGAATTCGTCCGCATCCGGGCCGGGCCTGGCGGCGCGCACCACGCGCAGGATCGATTCGGCCACCTGCTCGCCCACCGGGATCAGGCGGGTGAGGCGCTGGGCGTTCATCAATTCGGTCGTCGAGAGCACTTTCTCGGGTTGCTCTTCCGCCGAACCCGTGGTGGCGAACAGCATGCGCCGCTCGGCATCGAGCGAGGGATAGGGCACATCGACCTGAACGAGGAAGCGGTCAAGCTGGGCTTCGGGCAGGGGGTAGGTGCCCTCCTGCTCGATGGGGTTCTGGGTCGCCAGCACATGGAAGGGGCGCGGCAGGTCATGGCGCACGCCCGCCACCGTCACATGGTGTTCCTGCATGGCCTGCAGAAGCGCGGACTGGGTGCGGGGCGAGGCGCGGTTGATCTCGTCCGCCATCATCAACTGGCAGAAGACGGGGCCCTGCACGAAGCGGAACTGCCGCCTGCCGCCCTCGCTCTCATCCAGCACCTCGGAGCCGAGGATGTCGGCCGGCATCAGGTCGGGGGTGAACTGCACGCGCTTCTCGTCGAGGCCGAGGACGCGTCCCAGCGTCGTGGCGAGCTTGGTCTTGGCAAGGCCCGGCGCACCCACCAGCAGCGCGTGGCCGCCGCCCAGAATGGCGATCAGCACCTGCTCCACCACCTCGTCCTGGCCGAAGATGACGCGGCCGATGGCGTGCCGCGCTGCACCAAGCCGCCCCGCGGCGGCTTCCATGTCGGCGATGATCTGGCGGTCTGCTTCGTTGATGCTGGGCATGAGGATCACTATAGGTCCCGAAATCCCGGCCATATTGCGGGCGCGGCGCTGTTGTTCTTAATGACATCCTCGTGAACGAGAATGGCCTAAAAGAGGCGGGTTTTCCCGACTCGGCGATTACGGCCACAGGATGAGCGCAGATCAGAGAGACGCAGGCAATCCCCTCCGGGGGCTGAACGAGGCGAAGGGCCTGAAAGGGCCCCCGCCCGTGCACCTGTGGAATCCGCCCTTCTGCGGAGACATCGACATGCGGATCGCCCAGGACGGCACGTGGTTCTACATGAATTCCCCCATCGGCCGGAAACCGCTGGTGAAGCTGTTTTCCTCCGTCCTGCGGCTGGACGGGGATGGGAAGTATTTTCTCGTCACACCTGTGGAAAAGGTTGGAATCCGGGTCGATGACGCGCCGTTCACGGCGATCCGCATGGCGGTCGAGGGGGAGGGACGCTCCCAGGTGGTCCGTTTCGAGACCAATGTGGATGACGAGGTGACGGTGGACGAGGCCCACCCGCTGCGCTTTGCCGCGGAGGAGGGGACGGGCGGCCTCAAGCCCTATGTGATGGTGCGCGCCGGGCTGGAGGCGCTGGTGAGCCGCGCCCTGTTCTATGACCTCGCCGCGGCGGGCACGGTGGAGGACGGGTGGTTCGGCGTCTGGTCCTCGGGCCGCTTCTACCCCATGCAGAAGGCCGCCGAGATCGGGCTTCCCGCGTGAGCCACCGCTTTGACGAGGAAGAGTTCCGCGATCTGGCCCGGGAGAGGCTCCATGGCGCGCCGCCGGAGATCCCGTCCCGCAGCGACGACGACCTGAACCCTGAAGCGCGCATGATCCCGGTGGGCGAAAGCCCAAGGCCCGCCGCTGTGCTGGTGCCGCTGGTGCCGCGCGACAATGGCCTCCACATGCTGCTCACCCAGCGCCAGCCGCACATGCGCCAGCACGCGGGGCAGGTGGCATTCCCTGGTGGACGGATCGATGACACCGACCTGAACCCGATTGCCGCCGCGCTCCGCGAGACGGAGGAAGAGACCGGCATCCTGCCTGCCTTCGTGGAGCCCTTGGGCTTTCTCGACGCCTATCTGACCAGCACAAACTACCGGGTCGTGCCGGTTGTCGGGCTGGTGCGGCCCGGCTTTGCCGTGAACCCGCATGATGCAGAGGTGGCGGATGTCTTCGAAGTGCCGCTCGCCTTCCTCATGAATCCGCTCCATCATGAGCGCCATTCGCGCGAGTGGAAGGGGCTGCAGCGCCACTATTACGCGATGCCGTGGCAGCAGCGTTACATCTGGGGCGCCACGGCGGGGATGATCCGCAATCTCTACGCTCTGATGTATGAAAGGCCATGAGTGACGTGAGCGATCTTCCCTCCCTGGCCGGGGCCCCCTGGCTCACTGATCAGGCACTTCAGTCCGTCATGGCCGCCATCGCGGCGCGTGGCGGCGAGGCGCGGGTTGCGGGGGGTGCCGTCCGCAACGCGCTGCTGGGCGAGGAGGTGACGGAGGTCGACATCGCCACCAGCCTCACTCCTGAACAGGTGACGGAAGCCTGCACGGCCAAGGGCATGAACGTCCACCCCACCGGCATCGCGCATGGCACGGTCACGGTGGTTGCTGATCATCACCCCTTTGAGGTGACGACGCTCCGCCATGACATCGAAACCGACGGCCGCCGCGCGACGGTCAAGTTCACCGATGACTGGGAGGCCGACGCCATGCGGCGTGACTTCACCATGAACGCACTCTACTGCGACGCGCGCGGCCGCATCTATGACTTCACCGGCGGCCACCGCGACATCCTCGCGCGGCGCGTGATCTTCGTCGGTGAGCCTGAGCAGCGCATTACCGAAGACTATCTCCGCATCCTGCGCTTCTTCCGCTTCCACGCACGCTATGGGGAGGGAACGCCAGATGCCGCGGGCCTTGCCGCCTGCGTGCGCCTCAGCGCGGGCATGGACGCGCTCTCCGCCGAACGCATCCGGCAGGAGATGTTCAAGCTCATGGCGGCAAAGGGTGCCGTCCCGACCCTGAAGCTGATGGCGGAGCAGGGCATCCTCTCCCATCTTCTTCCGTATACGGAAGAATGGCGGGTGCTCGGGCGCCTGCCGCCGGACCCGCTTCTGAGGCTCGCCGTGCTGGCGCGCGAGCCCCTTGCCATGAAGGAGCGCTGGCGGCTCTCCAACCATGAGGGAAAGCGGATCGAGGCCATCTCGTCGCTCGTTGCGCCCACACCGGGCCTGCGCGATCTGGAGCAGAAGATCGTGCTCTATCAGATTGGTCCTGAGGCCTGGACGGACCTTGTGAGGATCGCCTGGGCGCGCTCGGATGCCGCGATGGACGATTTCCGCTGGCAGGCCCTTCTCAGCCTGCCGCAGCAATGGCACATTCCGGTCCTGCCGGTCTCTGGCGGCGACCTTCTGGCGGCCGGCATGAAGCCCGGCCCCGAAATCGGCGCAACGCTGAAAGGACTGGAAGACTGGTGGGTGGCCTCCGGCTTCACCCCCGGCAAGCAAGAACTTCTGAATCGTCTCACACAGGGGAAAAACAATGGCTGATATTCTGGTGATGAAGACCAAGGGCAAGCACGCGCCCAAGGCGGAGAAGGGCAAGCCCGACAAGGAAAAGCTCGTCAAGGGCAAGTACCTCACCACGACCTGGAACCACTTCACCGGCGAGGATGACCGGCTGTTCTGCGGCATCTGGGAGTCAAGCCCGGGCAAGGTGAACATCGACTACAAGGAGTGGGAGTTCTGCCACATCATCTCCGGCAAGGTGGTTCTCACCAATGACAAGGGCAAGTCCTGGACGCTCAAGAAGGGTGACGGCTTCATCATCCCCGCGGGCTTCAAGGGCACCTGGGAGACGGTGAAGAAGGTGAAGAAGCACTACGTCATCCTGATGCCGAAACCATGAAGGTGAGGAAATCGGTCCTCGTCACCGGCTCCGCCAAGCGCATCGGCCGGCGGCTGGCGCTTGACCTTGCCAAGGACGGCTGGGACGTCGCCGTGCATTGCAATGCCTCCATGGCGGAGGCCGAGGAGGTGGCCCACTTCATCCGCAACATCGGCCAGCGCGCGGTGATCGTGCGTGGCGACCTCTCGCATGACGATGTTCCGGACCGGCTGATCGCCGAGGCCTCCGAGGGGTTGGGCGGGCTCACCTGCCTCATCAACAATGCCTCGCTCTTCGAGCCCGACGAAGTGGGCACCATCACCAAGCAAAGCTGGGCCGAGCACCTTGACACCAATCTGAGGGCGCCCGTCTTCATGTCCCAAGCCTTCGCGCGGCAATTGCCGGAGGATCATGAAGGCAACATCATCTCGATCATCGACCAGCGCGTGTGGAAGCTGAACCCGAAGTTCTTCTCCTACACCACAT
Source organism: Hyphomicrobiales bacterium (assembly GCA_040379425.1). Lineage (GTDB taxonomy): Bacteria > Pseudomonadota > Alphaproteobacteria > Rhizobiales > Aestuariivirgaceae > Aestuariivirga. The sequence goes on along the minus strand of JBEILC010000007.1, from coordinate 4,330 downwards.
CGAAGTCCGGCCTGTGGACGGCGACCCGCACGCTCGCCCAGGCCTTGGCCCCCAGGATCCGCGTGAACGCCATCGGCCCAGGCCCGGCGCTGCCGTCCGCCCGCATGGACCAGGCGGAGTTCGACAAGCAGGCCAAGCTCACGCTTCTGGGCCGCGGCACGTCGCCTGAGGAGATTTCCGGCGCGGTGAAATTCATATTGTCACAACCGTCACTGACGGGGCAGATGATCGCGCTTGACGGTGGGCAGCATCTGGTCTGGCAGACGCCGGACGTGGTCGAGGTGAATGAATGAAGAAGCCCATCGTCAGCCATCACGTGGCAAGCGCCACATCGGGGCTGCGCCACGTCTTCGTGCGCGACCTCGAACTGATGGCGGGAATTGGCATCTATGATCACGAGAAGCAGGCCCCGCAGCGCATCATCGTCAACATCGATCTCTCGGTGAAGGAGGGCCATGGCCCCAAGGATGACGACATCAGCCATGTCGTCTCCTACGAGGTGGTGGTAAAGAAGGTCGAAGCGATCATCGCCGAGGGCCACACCAACCTGGTCGAGACGCTATGCGAGAAGATCGCCGCCGCCTGCCTGCGCGATAAACGCGTGGTGGCTGCGCGCGTCAGGGTCGAGAAGCCCGACATCATCCCCAATGCGCGCAGCGTCGGCGTCGAGATCGAGCGGCAGCGGTAAACGGCATTCGTCCCCTACCTCCAATCATTCTTCCTCTCCCCCACATGCGTGGGGGCGGGGAAAACTGTGTAGCGTCCCCCAGGGGGCGCAGGTCTTTCATTGCGCAGGGTCACCTCCTTTCCCAATTGGGGAGAGCGGATGTAGAAGACCCTCGAATGTCAGACGAAACACCAGATACCGGAAGCGATTCGCGGCCCGGCGGGCTTGCCGGGGCCGATCTTATCCGCGACCTCGTGACAAGGCTTCCGAACAAGCCCGGCGTCTACCGGATGTATGACGCCAGGGGCGATGTGATCTATGTCGGCAAGGCGCGGAGCCTCAAGAACCGTGTGTCGAACTACACGCGGTCCTGGGGCCATTCGAGCCGCATCGCCGCCATGATCATGCTCACCGCCAATATGGAGTTCGTCACGACCTCCACCGAGGCGGAAGCCCTCCTGCTGGAAGCCAACCTCATCAAGAAGCTGAAGCCCCGCTTCAACGTGGTGCTGCGTGACGACAAGTCCTTCCCCTATATCCTGATCGCCAGGGACCATCCGGTGGCGCAGCTCGCCAAGCACCGGGGAGCGCGCAACCGCAAGGGCAGCTATTTCGGCCCCTTCGCCTCCGCGGGTGCGGTGAACCGCGCGATCAATACGCTGCAGAAGGCCTTCCTGCTCAGGACCTGCACCGACAGCATCTATGCCAACCGCACCAGGCCCTGCCTCCTTTACCAGATCAAGCGCTGTGCGGCGCCGTGCGTGAATTACATCGCACAAGCGCCATATGACGAGCTGGTGAAGGAGGCGGAAGCCTTCCTCAACGGCAAGAGCCAGGCGGTGAAGGCGGACCTCGCCCGCCAGATGGAGGAGGCCTCGGAGGCCCTCGACTTCGAGCGCGCCGCTGCCTTCCGTGACCGCATCCAGGCCATGAGCTTCGTGACGCAGACGCAAGGCATCAACCCGCAGGGCGTGGAGGAGGCGGATGTCTTCGGCCTCGCGCAGGAGGCCGGGCAGACCTGCATCCAGGTGTTCTTCTTCCGCTCCTTCCAGAACTGGGGCAACCGCGCCTATTACCCCAAGACGGACAAGAGCCACGAGCCACCCGAGATCCTCGCCTCCTTCCTGGCGCAGTTCTATGACGACAAGCCGGTGCCGGACCTCGTGCTGCTCTCGCATGAGATCGAGGAGCGCGAGCTGCTCGAGGAGGCGCTCTCGACCCTTGCTGGCCGCAAGGTCGAGGTTGCCGTGCCGCAGCGCGGCGAGAAGAAGGCGCTGGTCGAGCATGCGGTGACCAATGCGCGCGAGGCCATGGGGCGAAAGATCGCCGAATCCTCCTCCCAGGCGAAGCTTCTGGACGGCGTGCAGCGCGTCTTCGGACTGGCCGAGGCGCCGCGCCGGATCGAGGTCTATGACAACTCCCACATTCAGGGCAAAAACCCGGTGGGCGCCATGATCGTGGCGGGGCCCGATGGCTTCATCAAGTCGCAGTACCGCAAGTTCAACATCAGGTCCGAGGAGATCGGCTCGGATGATTTCGCCATGATGCGCGAGGTGCTGACGCGCCGCTTCAGCCGTCTCCTCAAGGAGCAGGGCGAGGAGCGGGGCGATGAGCAGGCCAAGGACGTTCAGGCCTGGCCTGACCTCGTGCTGATCGACGGCGGCCAGGGCCAGCTTTCCGCCGCCAAGGCGGTGCTGGAGGAGCTGGGCCTGTCCGACCTTCCCGTCGCGGGTGTTGCCAAGGGGCCGGACCGGGACGCGGGCCGTGAGCATTTCTATCTGCCAGGGCGGGCCTCGTTCATGCTGGAGGGGCGGGACCCCGTACTCTATTACCTTCAGCGCCTGCGGGACGAGGCGCACAGGTTTGCCATTGGTTCTCACCGGGCCAGGCGGTCGAAGGCCATCGGCGTCAACCCGCTGGACGAGGTTCCTGGCATCGGACCCTTGCGAAAGAAAGCCTTGCTGCAGGCCTTCGGTTCGGCCAAATCAGTCTCACGCGCCAGCGTCACGGACCTGGCGGCAGTGGAGGGGGTCAGCAGCGCATTGGCGCAGGCCATTTACGACCACTTCCACGAGAATGCAGAATGACGGGATCCATGGACGATACCGACACAGACAAGGCACTGGGGTATTCGAAGGTGTGGAACCTTCCGAACATACTGACCTATGGCCGCATCGTGGCCGTCCCGATCGTGGCGGGCCTTCTGCTGCTCGGCGGCGATACGGCGCGCTGGACGGCGCTTGCCATCTACATCGTCGCCGCCATCACCGATTTCTTCGACGGTTACCTTGCGCGCAAGTGGAAGCAGCAGTCGTCCCTGGGCCGCATGCTGGACCCGATCGCGGACAAGGTGCTGGTTGCCGTCGTGCTGCTCGTGCTTTGCGCGGACAGCATCCTCCATGGCGGGCACATCTGGGCCGCCATCATCATCCTCTCGCGTGAGGTACTTGTGTCGGGCCTCCGCGAATATCTGGGCGAACTCCGCGTCTCGGTTCCCGTGACCCAGATCGCCAAGTGGAAGACGACGGTGCAGCTCGTCGCCGTTGGCTTCCTCATCGCCGGGCCTGCGGGCGACACCGTGCTGCCCTATACGACCGAGATGGGCATCGGCATGCTGTGGATCGCGGCGGGCCTCACGCTCTACACGGGCTATGACTATTTCCGGGCGGGCATCCGTCACGTCGTGGACTGAATGAAAATCCTTTACTTTGCCCGCATCCGGCAGATCGCCGGCCGCTCCGCCGAGGAGGTGGAGGTTCCGTCTTCCGTCGCGACCGTGGCCGAACTCATCGATTTCCTGAGCGCGCGGGACGATTCCGTTGCGGCAGCGCTCGCTGAACGCCGGACGCTCCGCGCCGCGGTGGACCAGTCCCATGTGGCGCTCGATGCGCCGATCAAGGGGGCGCGTGAAGTGGCGTTCTTCCCGCCCGTCACGGGCGGCTGATGCGCCTCAACGTCTATCTCCAGAAGGCAGGCATAGGTTCGAGGCGCGAGGCTGAGCGCATCGTGGCCGAGGGCCGCGTCAGCGTGAATGGCGTGAAGGCGCTCGCCACCACGCCGGTGGAGGAGGGCGATGCCGTGACATTGGACGGGCGTCCCGTGGCGCCCGAGACGAAGCCGCTGCCGCGCCTGTTCATGCTGCACAAGCCCATCGATGTGCTGGTCACTCACCGCGACCACAAGAACCGCAAGACCATCTTCGACCTGCCCGTCCTCAACCCGCCGCTCTGGCCCGCTTCCAACCCGCGCGTGATGAATGTGGGCCGCCTCGACGTGAACAGCGAAGGCCTGCTGATGCTCTCCTCCGACGGTCCTCTCGCCCAGGCGATGATGAGCCCGGACACGGGCCTGCCGCGCGTTTACCGCGTGCGCGTGCGCGGCACGCTGCGTCCCGAGGACATCGCGGAGATCGCCAGGGGCATCACCATCGAGGGGGTGAGCTACCGCGGCGCCGAGTTCATCGAGGAATATGGCCAGGGCGACAGCGCCAACCGCTGGTACCGCTGCCTGCTCACCGAGGGAAAGAACCGCGAGATCCGCAAGCTCTTCGACCATTTCGGCTGTGTGGTGAACCGCCTCGTGCGGCTGCAATACGGCCCCTTCTTCCTGGGCGACCTTGTCCCCGGAGAGATCCGCGAAGTGCCGCCGGGCAAGGTGAAGGAG